>JAODBP010000296.1 GCA_025464025.1 Actinomycetes bacterium
CGTGCCGGCCCAGCGTCCGGCTGTGGGCCTACGACGTCACCGGCGAGGGCTGACGATATCGCCCCTCCTGTTTCCGCGGAAAGACGAAGGACGCTCCGAGGGGACGACCTGGGCGCGCCGGACCTGATGCTCCCCGAACTGGCGACGGATTGACAACGTTTCTGTTGTCAATCCATCGCCAGTTCGAGCGCAGGGACTCGGGCGCGCCCGCCGTCGTCTCAGGGCGTCCTTCGTCCTTCGACCCTGACGAGAACGCCCGAACTCCTCAGCCGGCACGCTCGAGCATTCAGCCCACCGTGTCGCCGAAGGCGTCGCAGTCGGCGTTGTCGCAGACGAAGTGGGGGTCGAGCACGTTGGCCAGCTCGCCGGGGAGGGCGGTGACGCCGCACTCCGGGCAGATGGGCGCCCGGCCGTCGTCCTCGGGTTCGTCGTCCCACTCGCTCATCGGGTGAGCCGCCGCTCGTACTCGACGGCGGCGTCGTCGTCGATCTCGACCTCGCGGTCGGCCCAGTGGAGCTGCTTGAGGTCCCACTTGATGCCGCACACGAAGAACCGCTCGCCGGTGCCCTTGTCCCGGTGGGTGCCGGGGCCGACGACGGCCTGCTCGAGGGTCCGGCCCCGGTAGAAGAGCGTGCGGCCGGTCTTGGAGAAGCGGACCCGGCCGATCCAGGCCGGCCCGACGTCGTCCTCGTCCTCGGTGAGCTGCTCGAGGTACATGACGCGGTCCTTCACCGCGCCGAGGCTACGGGGCGTCGATCGTGGCCTCGACCGCTCCGGCGAGGAGCTCGGGCTCGGCGACGACCTCCCGGTCCCACCGGGCCACGCCGGCGAGGGCGGCGGCCGCCGCCAGGGTCGCCACGCCGGCCACGCCCATCCCGGCGCGGGCGCTCCAGCGCTGCGAGATCCAGCCGGTGAGGGGACCGCCGACGATCGTGGTGCCCATGGCCAGCATCGAGTAGACGGCCATGACCCGACCCCGGAACTGCGGGGCCGACCACAGCTGCATGTGGGCGTTGGAGATCGAGCCGAAGAACACGGCGAGGGCCCCGGTCGGGACCAGGGCGACGAGCAGCAGCCCCTTGGTCGGCATGGCCGCGGTGACAACGAGCAGGGCACCCAGGCAGGCGGCGGCCGTCAGCACCGTGCGGGTCGACTGGCGGGCCCGGTGGGCGGCGGCCAGCGCGCCGACCAGGGTGCCGAGGCCGAGGGCGGCCATGAGCAGACCGGCCAAGCCGGCGTCCCCGTGGAGGTCGTCGGCCAGGATCGTGAGGAACGTCGGGAAGTTGTAGACGAGCAGCCCGGTGACGAACACGAGCAGGACGGTGGGTCGGATCTCCTGGATGCCCCACGTGTAGGTGAGCCCCTCCCGCAACCGGGGGCGGTCGGTCGAGCGGTGCATCGGGCGGAGGTCGGCGGCGCGCATGGCCAGCAGGGCGGCAACCACGGCGAGGAACGACACGGCGTCGGCGAAGAACACCCAGGACACGCCGAACCCGGCGATGACGAAGCCGGCCAGCGCCGGGCCGGTCATCCGGGCCGAGTTGCTGACCGCGCTGTTGAGCGCCACCGCGTTCGAGAGGCGCTCGGGCCCGACCATCTGCTCGGCGAAGGCGTTGAGCCCGGGCTGGTCGACGGCGGTGACGCAGCCGGTGAGGACGGCCACGACGAAGACCATCCAGACCTCGACCACGTCGGTCAGGACGAGCACCCACAGCACGAGCATCAGGGCGGTCTGGGCCAGTTGGGTGATGACGAGCAGCCGCCGGATGTCGTAGCGGTCGACGATCCGCCCGCCCCAGAGCCCGAGCACCAGCACGGGGAGGAAGCGGAAGCCCAGGGTGGCGCCGACGGCAGTGCCGTCGTGGGTGAGCTTCAGCACGAGCCAGGCCTCGGCCATGGTGTGCATCCAGCCGCCGGTGTGCGACACGAGCTGGCCGAAGAAGAACAGCCGGTAGTTGCGGGAGTCGAGCGATCCGAAGGTCTGCTTGACGACCCCCCGGACCTTGCTCACCGGGCCATGCTGGCATGATCGGCCCCGATGACCACGACCGATTCCCTGCTCACCCTGGACCGGGCCCGGAGCATGCGCGACCTCGTCCGCGACGAGGCCGCGCCCTCCGAGGCGCTGCGCACGATGTCGCCGCCGATCGTCGAGGGCATGTGGGACAGCGGCCTGATGGCGGCCATGAACCCGGCCGAGGCGGGCGGGATCGAGCCGTCGTTCCGGGACATGATCGAGACCTGGATCGAGATGGCGTGGCAGGACGGCTCGTTCGGCTGGATCGGCATCGCCAACCTGCCGTCGTCGGCCGCGGTCGCCGCCTACCTGCCCGCCGAGGGCTTCGCCGAGGTGTTCACCGCCAACGACAACCGCGTCACGATGGGCGGGCAGTTCTTCCCCAACGGCCAGGGCCACGCCGTCACGGAAGGAGACGTGCCGGGGTACCGGCTGAGCGGGGCGTGGAACTTCGGCTCCGGCACCGGCCACTCCGAGTTCGTGTGCGCCGGCTTCCTGCCCATGGACGACGGCGAGATCCGGTGGATCTCCGAGGGCGTGCCCGACCTGCACGCCGCCGTGCTGCCCCGGTCCGACATCAACTTCACCGACGGCTGGCACGTGCAGGGGCTCAAGGGCACCGGGTCCTACGACTACGACGTGCAGGACGTGTTCGTGCCGGCCTACCGCACGTTCCCGCTCTTCACCCGGGAGCCGTTCCGGGGCAGCTCGGCGGCCTTCCACATGGGGCTGATGCCGATCACCGCCGCCGGCCACGCCGGCTGGGCGCTCGGCGTGGCGAAGAGCATGCTCGACGACGTCGAGGAGCTGGCCGCGTCGAAGGTGCGAATGGGTGACATGTCGCTGCTGGCCAGCCGGCTGTCGTTCCAGAAGGGCCTGGCCCACCACGTCGCCATGTGGCGGGCCGCCCGGCTGCTCGTGCTCGACGCCTTCGAGACGGCCGAGGCCGCCGTCGCGGCCGGCGGGGAGCTCACGCCGCGGCTGCGGGCCGACATGCGCGTCGCCGCCGTCTACGCCACCGACGCCTCGCGGGAGTGCGCCCAGTGGGCCCACCTGGCGGCGGGCACGACGGCGATCCGCGAGGGCAGCCGGCTGGAGCGGGCGTTCCGCGACCTCTACACCGGCACCCAGCACGCCTTCATCGGCGAGAAGGTGGCCACCGACGCCGCCCAGGTCTGGCTCGGCATCGTCGAGGACCAGCGAGGGCTCTGAGGGGAACCGATGCGCCGGCCGGGCCGTCTGACCCGGCATGCGACGACTGCTTCTGCTCCTCCTGGCCGGCGTGCTCCTGGTGGGGTGCGCCTCCGACGACCCGGACCCGGTCCGGGAGGCGGCTGCTCGGATCCGGGTGCAGGGGTCGGGCTCGGTGCGGGCGACGCCCGACCTGCTCACCGTGTCGCTCGGCGTGCAGACCCGAGCGACGACGGCCAAGTCGGCGCTGGCCGACAACAACCGCCGGGCCCAGGCCCTGCTCGCCACGCTGGGCCAGCGGGGCGTGGCACCGGAGGACCGCCAGACCAGCCAGGTGTCGGTGCAGCAGGGCTACGACGCACGAGGCCGGGTCAACGGCTTCGTCGTCGACAACGTGGTGACCGCCCGGCTCCGTGACCTCGACCGGGCCGGCGAGCTGCTCGATGCGGTCGCCGCCGCGGCCGGCGATGCGGTGCGGATCAACGGGCTGTCGTTCTCGATCGACGACCCGGCCGCCGCCGCCGGTGGCGCCCGGGCCGATGCCGTCCGACGGGCCCGTCGCCAGGCGGAGCAGCTGGCCAAGGCAGCAGGTGTGCGGCTGGGTCGGCTCCACTCGATCCGGGAGGCGCCGCCGGCATCGTCGCCGTACCCGGCGAACTTCGGCGCCGACCGCTCGGCCGGGGCGTCGGCGTCGGTGCCGCTGTCACCCGGCGACCTCGAGGTCCGCGTCGACGTCGAGCTCGTCTACGACGTCGCCGACTGACGCAGGCGCCCGAGGAGCGGGATCGACGCCACCTTCTCGTCGGTGAGGTCGGCCCAGCGGATGCTCGCGGGGCGTCGTCGGCCGCGGCGGCAGCGGATCACCCGCTCCGGCGTGACGATCAGGTCGAGGCGGAAGTCGTGGCCGGTGACCGGGATGCGACCGTCGTCGACCACCTGGGCCTCGTGCACGGTGGTGACGACGACGGTCGCCGCGGTGATGAGCCCGGCTTCCCAGGCGACGGCGTATTCGAGGTCGCTGAAGCCTCCGCCCTTGCCGAGGCGGGCGCCGTCGCTCGACACCGCGACGCAGCCCACCACGGCCATGTCGACCGGTTCGAGGTCCTCCACGTCGATCGTGCGGCCGTGCTTGGTGGCGCCGTTGATGGAGGCGGCCTGCCTCGGCTTCACCGTGAGGCGGCCCGGGTCGAGGAGGAAGAACGGCTTCTCCTCGGCCAGGCGGGGCACGGCCATGTAGACGACCTTGCCGTCCTCCAGGGCGCGCTGCCGGACGGGGAGCTGGGGTGAGTCGGGGTTGGCCTTCAGCGTCTGCGCCGCGTGCCACTCGTCGGTGCCCCGCAGCAGCTCGGCGGCCCGTTCGGCACCGACGAAGTTCGGGATCCGGTTGTCGGGACCGGGGAACCGCCACGTGCCCGGGGCCTGGAGGGCGTCCCACACCTCGATCCGCAGGTCGGCCTTGGCCGCGAGGACACCGGCGTCACCCCCGGCATCGTGGTCGTGTCGGCGGGACGTGCGGGGCACGGCGCGACCCTACGGGCGATCGCTCGTGTAGCCGCCGCTCAGCCCGGCGCGGGAGACACCGACCGCAACGTTGCACGCCAGCCCTCGGCGACGGAGCGCCGGAACGTTGACGTGCCGCCCAGTACCAACCGCGAACCGTCTGCTCGATGCAGGACCACATAGGTCACGGGTCCATCCATCTGCTCGATGGCCTCGATGGTCAGTTCGTGCACCTCGCTCCATGGCACGTGGTGATCCCGGTCGAGGTTCCGGACGTGGAGGCCTGTGGAATCGGCGAGCACGCCCATGCGCCAGACCCTCGTGGCGAGCCACCCGGCCCCCGGCCACGACGGTCACGATCCAGCCAAGCCCGACCGCGCGGTTGGGCATCGGGATCGCTGCGATGGCGAGTGCAATCCCACTGACGGGGATCACCAGCACGCGTCCCACAACGCTCCGGACGGACACCGTCGGCACCCTCCGATACTGCCTCTCAGCTGGGTCGCTCGCCCGTGTTCGCTGTCATACCCCCTGGCCAGAATGGGTGTATGACCGATATGCCGGATCCTCAGACCTTGCCGACCGAGCGCTTGGAGCACGAGGTCACGAGCCTTGCTGCGCATCTCGCGGCGGCGACGTGTCGGTGGTTGCTGTTGGTGGCGGAGCTGGATCGTCGGGAGGCGTGGAAGGTGTGGGGCTGCAAGTCGATGGCGGACTGGTTGTCGATGCGGTGCGGGATCGCGCTGTCGACGGCGAAGGACCAAGTACGGGTGGCGCGGGCGATGTCGCGGTTCCCGTTGACGCGGGCGGCGTTCGAGCGGGGTGAGCTGAGCTACTCCCAGGTGCGGGCGATCGTGCGGCTCGATGCGCCGGAGGAGCACGAGGCAGAGGTCGTGGCCTTGGCTCGGCATGCCACGGGCTCGCACCTGGAGCGGATCGTGCGGTCCTACAAGCGAGCGTCGGCCGCTGATGAGGAGCGTCGCTACGACGGCCGGTCGGTGCAGCACCACTGGGACGACGACGGGTGCCTGGTGGTGCGGGCGAAGCTCACCCCGGAAGACGGCGCCCTGTTCTTGGGGGCGCTCAAGGCGGCCGAGGGTGTTTCCGCGGAAACAGGTGAAGGTGTTTCCGCGGAAACACCCGATGACCGCTCTTCGGAGCAGCGTCGAGCCGATGCGTTTGCCCAGGTGGTGCGTTCGGCGGTCAGCGAGGACGGGCCGGCGATCCCGTGTGAGGTGACGGTCGTCGTCGAGGCCGACGGCCACGGCGAGATCCCTGACGGACCGACGTTGGACCCGGCGACGGTGGAGCGTCTCGCCTGTGATGCCGCGGTGGTGCCGATGAGCGTCGATGGTGACGGTGAGGCCCTCAACCTCGGGCGTCGCTCGTATCGGCCGAACCGGGCGCAGCGGCGAGCGATGGCCCGGCGGGACAAGCGTCGGTGCCGCTTCCCGGGTTGCCCGGCCCAGCGGTACGTGGATGCTCATCACGTCGATTGGTGGACGCGGGATGGGGGCGAGACCAACGTGGAGGTGCTGGTGACGTTGTGTCGGCACCACCATCGGCTGGTCCACAAGCGGGTCATCGGCGTGGTCGCCGACGGGCAGGGCGGGTTCTCGTTCGTGCGGGCCGATGGCACGCCGATCGAGGCGGGGGAGCCGGTCGAGGGCCGGGCCGTGGCGGTGACCCGTCATGCCGAGGTCGACGCCATGACCGCGGTGCCTCGCTGGGGCGGCGAGCGCCTCGACATGGACCTCGCCCTCACCGCCCTCTTCAGCTGGGACGCCTGAGGTCTAGCCGTTCTGAGACAGGGCGATCCGCACTGTGGCCGGCCGCCTGCGAGAGTTCCGATACAGGCTTAGGGTGACGAGGTGGCCACCACCGCCCGGTTCACGGTGCACCTGCGTCCCGAAGACGAAGAACGCATCCGGAGTCTCACGGAGGGCTGAACGCTGACTTCGTCGACATGACATCGACGATTCGCTCGGCATTGGACACCTACGGCCTGGTGAATGCCCGCGCCAGGTTCCAGGCGAACAGTGAGGCGTTGCTCAGGGTCGGTGCCGAGATCAACATGCCGACACTCCTCAACTACTTCAACCTGACGAGCACGGACTGGTTGGGTCTGGTCGAGGTCGGCGAGCGGGTGGCTGAAGCGTCAATCGACCCGGTGGTCGAGGACGAGGTGGAAGACGGCCAGCCGATCTTCACGGCCGAGGAGATGAGGCGCCTCGCCGTCTTCGTCGTCGTGCTCGCGCTCCTGGCGCCCTGGCTTGCCAAGGGCCTCGAGAAGGGTGGCCTGGACGAGTTGCAGTATCGGCTGCTCCAGGCCGGCATGTACATCTGGTCAGCGGCTACGTACGTGATGCGGGCTCCCTACGTCGGTGAGGAGGACCACTAGGTCCCGATCATGTGCTCGGTCCAGGACCTCGCCCTCACCGCCCTGTTCAGCTGGGACGCGGACCCTCAGGTCGACCAGGCGGTGGGGAACTCGAGGGGGCCGTCGTCGGGCGAGCCGGCGGTGTCGTAGCGGGTGTGCCAGGCCAGGGGCGCGTCGGAGGAGAGCGCGGCCAGGGCGGCTCGGGCTGCGGCGGTGACCCAGTGCTGGGCCAGGTCGTGCTGGGCGCCGCCGGGGGCGACGTGGTCGAGCACCTCGGACGACGCCGACGCCAGCACGGCGGCGGTGGACGCGACGTCGCCGGCCCGGATCACGCCGGAGCCCTCGGTGACGGCGTCGAGGTCGCTGCGGTCGGCCACGTCGCTGAACAGGGCGAACAGGAGCTGCTCGTCGTCGTCGGACGCCGAGACGAAGCCGGTCGGGCGCAGCGGCGAGCCGTCGGTGCCGGCCGCGTCGAAGTCGTGGTCCTCGGCCCCGCCGAGCTTCACCGGTCCGGTCACGGCGTAGAAGTCGATGCGCACGGCCATCACGAACCTCCTTCGGCCGGGGTCGCCCGGCGCACCACGATGCGGGTCCAGGCACCGACGTAGATGCGCTCGTTGTCCCCGAGCTCGCGTCGCCGGTTCGGGGCGATCGGATCCTGGGGCAGCGAACCGTCGCCGGCGGCGATGAACGTGCCGTTGGTCGACCCGAGGTCCTCGACGTACCACCGGTCCTGCTCCAGCGACAGCTGGGCGTGCCGGCGGGAGACGCCGGTGTCGGCCGAGCAGTCGACGTCGGGGAAGATCCCCCGGCTGGACGACTGGCGACCGACGAGGATCACGTCGTTCCGGAGCGGCACGACGGTGGGCAGCCCGGCCGCCGGGCACGGATCGGCGGCCGTCTCGGCGTTGGCCTCGAACCACGCCGGGTCGACCCACACCTCGGCGACCCACGCCATGGGGGCCCGACCGACCGCCGCGCCGGGCGGGTCGAGGGTGAGCGACGACGGTGCCGGCGCCGACTGCCCGGTGGTGAAGTCGTAGCCGCAGTCCTCGCAGAACAGGGCGTCGTCGATGTTCGCCGCGCCGCACCCGGGGCACGGCTTGGTCGCCGCCGGGGCGGCCGGGGCCGGCGCCGGTGGGGCCGGCGTGGGCGTGGCCGCGACCGACGGGGTCGGGGTCGTGTCCGGCCCGGCCTTCATCGGCGCGCCGCACACGCTGCACCAGTCGCTGTCGGCCGACTCGTGGCCCTCGGGGCAGCGCTGCGTCGTCATCGAACCCTCGTGGTCTTGGTCGAGCGGGTGTCCAGGGCCATCTCGTCGAGCTTCGACACATCCTTGCGGAGCCGCACCGTGCCGGTGGCCGGGTCCTCCACGTCGACGACCTTGCGGAGCCGGTTGGTGGCGTCCTCGTTGCCGGTCTCGGCCGCCAGCTGCACGGCCCGCCCGAGCTTGTTGGTCGCCGTCGCCTCGTCGCCGGCGGCCCGAGCGGCCAGGCCGGCTTGGATGTTCTCGGCCAGCTCGACCTGCCCGGTGTAGTGGGCCACCGCCGGGTTGATGCGAGTGGTCAGCGCCGTGTCGTCCGACCACGAGGCCTTGACCAGGCCCTGGGCCTGCACCTCGTCGCCGACGACGAGCTGGACGCGCGCCGCGAGCTGCTCGGCGCCGACCGCCTTGGCCGCCACCCGCACGGCCACGTGGAACTCGCGGCTCTCGTCGCCCCAGGCGCCGGTGGGGAACTCCTGGACCAGGTCGCTGACGCGCACGCCCCGGCTGGTGAGGTCGACGATCTCGGGCGCCACCTGGCGCACGAACAGGACCTGGGACCCCTGGGGTGCCCACACCCGGAGCCGGGCCTCGGCCACGCCCCGCCCCATGGCGTTGCGGATGATGGCCTCGAAGTCGGCCTCCATCTCCTCGGGCTGGGCGATGAGGTCGACGGTGCCGAGGAGGGCGTCGGCGATGTAGCGCAGCTCGTCGACCTCCCAGTCGGCGCCCACGCCGCGGGTGTCGCACTGGAAGATGCCCTTCGCCTCGGTCACGGCGGCGTGGAGCTCCTCGGGCTGCTCGCCCTCGTTGCGCCCGTCGGTCAGGAGGATGGCGTGGCGCTGGTCGGCGCCCGAGCGCTGGAAGTACGCCGTCGCCAGCCGGAGCCAGCTCCCGAGCGCCGTGCCGCCGTCGGGGTTCAGCTGCTTGACCGCCTTCTGGGCCTGCTCGCGCGTGCTCGTGCTCATGACCGCCATCCGGTGGTCGCCGGCCGGGTAGAGGACGGTGCCCCGACCGGCGCCGGCGATGACGGCGAACAGCGTGCCGTCGATGATCTCGTCGAGGGCCTTCTGACCGGCGGTGCGGGCGGCCCGGATCTTGTCGGCGGGGTTCGACATCGAGCCGGACGAGTCGATGATGATGATCTCGGCCGCGGTGGACGTCGAACCGGCGGCGCCGGCGCCGGTGCACCCGACGGCCACCACGGCGTGGACGTCGGTCCCGCCGTCGGGCAGGAACTCGTTCTGGAAGACCTCGGCGGTGAAGGTGGCCACGGGCGCTCCTGGGGCTGGCGGGCGGGAAGGATCAGTTCTGGGCGGGGACGAGGCGGGCGAGGGCAGCGGTGACGTTGTCCATGCCGCCGCTGGTGTTGGCGAACTCGACGAGCCGGGCGGCGACGGTGACGGGGTCGTCGCCGTGCTCGTCCACGATGCCGGCGATCAGCTCGCGCAGGTCGCCGGCGGGGGAGCAGTAGTTCCAGAGCCCATCCGAGCACACGAGCAACCAGCCGGGGCCGTCGACGGTGGCCGAGGTGAGGTCGGGCTCCGGGTGCGGAGCGTCGGCACCCAGCCACCGGGTGATGGCATGGGCCTCGGGGGCCGCCTCGGCCGCCTCGCGCGGCACGCCGATGGCGATCTGGTCGCTGGCCCACGAGTGATCGGTCGTGAGCTGGGTGGCCGGCCCCTCGTCGGGCAGCCAGTAGGCCCGGCTGTCGCCGACCCAGCCGGCCACGAGCACGCCCGCCTCGACCACCGCCGCGACGAACGTGCACGACGGCGGGTCCTCGCCGGCGGCGGTGACGGCGGCGGCCTGCTCGTTGGCCTCCTCGGCCGCCGCCTCGATCGCGCTGCTCCAGTGGACGATCCGCGCCGACGGGCTGGGGAGGTTCGCCACCCGCGCCGTGGCGAGTGAGTCGCGGGCGGCCCGGGCGGCGGCGAGCGAGGCCAGGTCGGATGCCGGGGCCGAGGTCACCCCGTCGCAGACGACGATGGCGCAGAACGAGCCGGGTGCGGCGTCGGCGGCGAGGGCCATGGCGTCCTCGTTGCGGTTGTGCCGGATGCCCCGGTCGCACGAGCCGGCCACCCACGGGGCCGGGGCCTCGTCCCAGTGGTCGCGCTCCTTCGGTGCCGCCGCGCCGCAACGGTCGCACCAGCCGTCGGCGTCGAACGTGCCGCCGCACGAGCACGTGCGGGCCGACGGCGCGTCGACCGGTTCCGGCTCCGGTTCGGGCGGTGGGGCCGCGGGCTGCCCGCGGAGCGGTGCCCCGCACGACTCGCAGAACTCGTCGGCGGCGCCCACGGCCGCGCCGCACGACGGACAGATGCCGGCCGTGGGGGCGTCGAGTGGATCGAGGGGCGTGTCGGGCATCAGACGAGCGTGCGCGGTCGCACCCGGTTGGCGGCGTCGACGTAGGCGATGCGCTGGGAGCGGTCCTCGACGCCGGCGGCGAGGTGGCGGAACGCCCGCTCCAGCCCCTCCCGCAGCGGGCGCTCGTCGCACGGGATCCCGCTGATGAGGATGCTGGCGTCACCGCCGGTGCGGGTGACGGCTTCGAGGGCCGAGGTGAGCACGTCGACGAGCAGCAGCTGTCGGTCGTGGGGATCGATCGTGACGTGCTCGATGCTGGCCATGGCGTCGGCCAGGGCGGGCAGGCCCTGGCGGCTGGTGGCGAGGAGCTGGGCGCGCTGCCGGCGGGCGGCGACGTAGCCGGCGCTGGTGGGCGGCACGAGGTCGAGCGCGGCCAGGGCATCGGTGACGTTGTTGCCGGCCCGCAGGCGAGCCAGCCCGAAGGCGGCGGGGGCGGTGTAGGCGGCGTCGGTGGTGGCGCACACGGCGTAGAGCCGGGCCGCGGTGGCACCGTCGCCGGCGGCCTCGCAGGCCAGGGCGAGGGCGAGCTTCGGTGCCAGCTCGCCGGGCACCTGGCCGTACACGGCGTTGAACGAGGCCATGGCGTCGACGTGGCGCTTGCTGGCCAGGGCGGCGAGGCCCGACAGCCACACGGCCCGCCACTCCCACGGGTCGCTGGCGAGGAGCTCGTGGACGGTCCGCAGCGCCATGTCCTGCTGGCCCACGTCGATGAGGGCCCGGGCCGTGGCCAGGCGCACCTCGGTCGTGTGCTCCGGCGCGTGCTGGAGGGCGGTGAGGCGAGCCGACGGGTCGGCCACCGAGACGCCGTCGAGCCAGGCGGCCATGGCGTCGGCCGGATCGACCTTGAGGCCGGGCAGCAGGTTCCAGTGCAGGGCGTCGTCGGTCACCGTCGGCGTGTCGAACAGGGTCGACGGGGCGGCCTGGTGGGCGCTCGGGGTGCGGCCGTCGACGGCCACGACCTCCCGCAGCACCCCGAGGAGCTGCTCGCGCAGCTCGTCGGCCGACTGGAACCGGTCGTCGGGGTCGGTGGCGCACGCCTTGGCCAGCAGGCGGTGGAACGAGTCGTAGCGCTGGAACAGCGGCGTGTCCTCCACCGCCGGCAGGCGATCGACGAACGTCGACTGGTAGCCGCGGAACTCCATGCAGAGCACGGCCAACGTCCGGCCGATCGTGTAGATGTCGCCCGGCACGCTGGGTCCGATCTCGGGCACCTCGGGCGCCTGGAAGCCGACCGTCCCGTAGATGGCGCTCGTGGCATCGTCGGCCCGGCGCACGCCGCCGAGGTCGATGAGCTTCACGGCGTCACCCTCCTGGATGACGTTGTCGGGCTTGAAGTCGCAGTAGATGAGCCCGTGGGCGTGGAGGTAGCTGAACGCCCCGCAGACCTCGATGATGTAGGCGATCGCCTGGTCGACGGGGATCGGGTCGTAGTTGCCGCCGTTGGCCCGCATGCGCTGCTTGAGGATGGCCTTGAGCGACGGCCCGCCGACGTACTCCATGACGATGTAGCCGGCGCCCTCGTGGCGGACGAAGTTGTGGATCTCGACGATGAGCGGGTGCTGCACCTCGGCGAGGAACTGCTGCTCGGCGATGGCCGCGGCGTAGGCGTCGGCGTCGCCGGCGTTGAGCAGGCCCTTGAGCACGACGTAGCGGTCCGACACGTTGCGGTCGCGGGCGAGGTAGATCCAGCCGAGGCCGCCGTGGGCCAGGGCGCCGACGATCTGGTACTGCCCGCCGACCAGGTCGCCGGCGACGAGCTTCGGCGCGAACGAGAACGAGTTGCGGCACTTGGGGCAGAAGCCTTCGGTCCGCCCCGGCTTGCCGTCGCGGCTGCGCCCCACCGGCGCGCCGCAGTTCGAGCAGAACCGCTTGTCCTCCGGAACCTCGGCCACGGCCATCACGGCCGAGGCCGGGTCGGACACGGGCGCCGACGGGATGACCGTGATGCCCGCGCCCAGCCGGGGCGCGCTCGACCGCGTCGAGCTGCGGTTGATCCGGCGGGTGCGGTTCGACCCGGGCGCGGTGCGGTTCGACCCCAGCGGGGTGCTGGCCAGCCGGCTCGTGGTCGACGGGCCGCTGACCTTGCCCAACGCGCTGGCGCTCGGCGCCGGCGCGCTGCCGGCCGGCGACCCGCAGACGTTGCACCACCCGTCCTCGATGGTGCCGGTGCAGCCGGGCTGGGCGCAGTGTTCGGCCATCATCCCTCCTGGTCGGGATCGGGCGCCGCGGTGCGGCGGTGCACCTCGTCGCGGTAGGCGTCGAGCAGGCGGCGGGCCTCGTCGAGGTCGCACGGGGCCTGCCACAGCACGACGCGGGCCGCGCCGTGGCGGGCGGCGAGGTCGGCGTCCTCGGCCAGGCCGTGGCGGCCGGCCATCTGGTGGTAGGCGTCGAGCAGGCCGCGGAGCTCGGTCCGGACGTCGAGCGGCTCGGCGTAGCGGCGGCGGACCTCGGCCAGGGCCCGCTCGACCTGGTCGAGCCGCGGGGCGAAGGCGTCGAGGGCGGCGCGCCGGGTCGGGCGGTCTCCGCCGGTGGGCACGGGGCCGAGCACGCTGACGGCCGGCACGGCCAGGTTCGGCGCGCCGACGACCTTCTCGATGCAGCGGCGGGCCAGCACGCGGGCCTCGGCCTCGGCCTGCCCGGCCCGCTCCAGCCGAGTGGCGAGCGCGGCCTGGTCGCGGGTGATCGAACGCTCGAGCTCGTGGTCGGCGCTGAGCACCCGGTCGAGCGGTCCGACGGCCGCGGCGATGGCGGCGAGCTCGGGGCCGACGTCGGCGCCGCCCCGGCCCCGTTCCAGGGCCCGGTCGTAGCGGGCCCGCAGGGCGCCGACCTCCTCGACGTGCTCGCCGAGCTGGGCGGCCAGGTGCGCGACCCGGGTGAGCCGGTCGCCCAGGGGCCCGAGCACGTCGCCCACGCCGGCCCGGGCCAGGGCGTCGTCCTCCAGCCGCTCGGTCAGGCGCTCGACCTGGGAGTCGAGGAGCGTGCACGCCTCGGGGAACGTGAGGGCCAGGCCGGCGTCGAGCTGCTGGTTCAGCCGTCCCCACGTGAGCCGGGCGATCGACTCGAGCTCGGGGTCGCCCACTCGCCCGGAGTCCCAGGTGGTGACGAGCTCGTCGACCCGGGTGGTCACCGCCTGCCAGAGGGCGAACGCCAGCGTGACGTCGCCGGCGAGGGCGTCGGGATCGGTGGCCGAGCGGCTCCGGGCGTCGAGCTGCTCGAGGGTGATGTGGACCTGGTCGCGCCACCGGGTGAGCGCGCCGAGGTAGGTGAGCACGTCGCGCCGGGGCGCGGCCTTGCCGAGGGCGCCGGGGGGCCGGGGCGGTGCCGCCGCCGGAGCGTCGATCACGGGGTGCGTCCGTAGACGGCGGGCGGCGGCGTGCCGGGGGTGCCGAGCCAGCGCTGGTGGATCTGCTGCCAGGTGCCGTCGGCCCGCATCCGCTGCAGGACGCCGTTCACGAACCGCACGAGGTCGGGGTGGTCCTTGTTCATGCCGACGCCGTAGGGCTCCTGGGTGAAGAGGTCGCCGATCACCTTGGCGTACGGGTCCTGGGCCGCGAACCCGGCGAGCACGGTGTCGTCGCCGGTGATGGCGTCGACCGCGCCCTGCTGGAACAGCACGAGGCAGTCGGTGAGGTCGACCTGGCCCACCGCCTTCACCTTCGGGTACGCCGCCAGGTTGTCGATGTTGGTCGAGCCCTCGGCGGCGCAGACCCGTTCGCCGTCCATGTCCTGGATGCCCGTCGCCGTGGAGTCGACGTGCACCAGGACCTTCTGCCCGGCGTGGAAGTACTCGCTGGAGAACGCGATGCGCTGCCACCGGACGCAGTTGATCGTCATGGTGTGGGCGACCATGTCGACCGAGCCGTCCTCCAGCACCGGCAGGCGCTGGGCGTAGGTGATGACGCGGTACTCGATCTTGTCCGGGTTGCCGAAGATGGCGCGGGCCATCTCCCGCAGGATGTCGATGTCGAAGCCCTCGATGCGACCGGTGAAGGGGTTGCGGGCGCCGAACAGCTTGGTGTCGGCCGAGACGCCGACGACGAGGCGACCCCGCTTGGCGATGGCCGCCATGGCCGACCCGGCCGGCATGGCACCGGGGGCGGGCAGCGACCCGGTCGGGGCGTACGAGGCGACCGGGTTGCCGCAGTCGACGTTCTCGGCCGGAGCCGGCGCGGCCGTGGTGGACGTGGTCGTGGTCGACGGCGTGGCATCGGGGAACGAGCCGCCGTCGGTGCACCCGACCACCGCCACGAGGGCGACGGCGGCGGTGAGCAGGAGGGGGCGGACGTGCATCACTCGTACTCCCGCAGTCGGATGGCCACGCCGCGCCAGGCGGCCGCGGCGGCGGCGAGGGCGAGGGCGAGGAGGACCCACCGCAGCCCGGTGAGCGGCGTCTGGGCATCGTCGAGGTCGCCGGCGATGGCGGTCGCCCGGGTGTCGAGCTCCCGCCCCGACGCCGTGTCGAAGGCGCGGAAGGCGCCGTTGGCGGTCATGCGGTCGGACGCGGGTCCGGTGGCGATGGCGACGGCCTGGTCCCAGTCGCCCGACTCGTCGGCGGTGCGGATGGTCTGGTGGACGAGGACGTACGAGTCGAGGGTGCCGTTCACGGTCCGGTCGTGGGTGCCGAGCTGCGCCTGTTGCCGTGCCACGGCCATCTGCTCGTCGAAGCGCTGGTCGTAGGCCTCGCCCGAGCCGCGGGAGATGAGCGTGAGGCTCTCGGCCGACTTGGCGTCGAAGGCGGCGATGCGGGCCGCGGCCAGGGCCACCGAGTCGGCGTAGGCCCCGTCCCGCACGTCGTCGGCCTTGATCTGGGCCACCCCCATGAGGAACGTCGAGACCACGGTGGCCAGCACGATCACCCCGACGGCCGCAGTGAGGGGCACGTTGACCAGCCGCCGGGTCCGGGCGGCGAGCCAGCTCGCCGCCGACAGGGTCGCGGCGAGGAAGATGGCGGCGCCGATCCAGAGGCCGGACGTGGCCGAGGAGCTCCGCCCGTAGGCGTCGGACACCCGGCGCTGGCTCCGGTCGACGAGCGACGAGAGGGTCGGCAGCATCTCGACCTGAAGCAGGTTCGACGCCTGCTTGAGGTACGCCACGCCGACGGGGAAGCCCTGGCGGTTGTTGGCCCGGGCCGACTCGACGAGGCCGGTGTAGCGGGACAGGGCGTCGTTCACCTTGCCCAGCGCCACGCCGTCGGCCTCACCGTGGGCCGACGCCTCGGCCAGCGTGGCGCTGGCCCGGGCGATGCCGCCCTCGTAGGACTCGCGCAGCGACCGCGGCTCCAGGCCACCGACCAGGAAGGCGTTGGTGGCGCTGGCGTCGGCCTCCACCAGGTTGGTGTGGATGCGCTGGAGGCGAACGAGCTGGGCCGCCTCCGAGCGGGCCGTGGCCAGCGACGACGAGCGGGCCGACACGGCGGCGAAGCCGACGATGCCGAACAGGAGCGTGGCCGCCACCGACACGGCGCCGAAGGCGCGCAGCGTGCCCGGCGTGCCGGCGAAGGCGTCGCGCCAGCGCGACCGGCGGGGGGCGACGGTGGGGGCCGGCGGCGTGGTGGTCTGGGCCATGGTGCTCCTAGGACGCTCGAGCGGGCCGGGATGTGCTGCGGTCGTCGTCACAGGACGGATTCCACGCCGGCGACGAGGCGATCGACGTCCTCGTCGGTGGTGTCCCACGAGGCGACGAAGCGCACCAGGTTGGTGGCCGGGTCCCACTCGTAGCACGGGGTCCACGCCAGGAGGGGCGCCACGGCGCCGGCCGGCAGGCGGCAGAACACGGCGTTGGTCTCGACCGGGTAGGCGAGCGCCACGCCCGGGAGCGCGCCCAGCCGGGTGGCGAGGCGGGCGGCGGCGGCGTTGGCCGACGCGGCCCAGGCGAGGATCCGGCCGCCCTCGAGGGCGGCGGCGTACTGGGCGGCGAGGAACCGCATCTTCGACGCCGTCTGGGTGGCCTGCTTGCGGCGCATGGCGACGCACTCGGCGAGGGCGGGCTCGCAGAACACCACGGCCTCGGCCCCGAACATGCCGGCCTTGGTCCCGCCGAACACGACGACGTCGACGCCGCAGTCGGCCAGCCTCCGGCACGCACCGCCGAGGTCGTCGGGCCCGTGGCCCCAGGCCACCAGCGCGTTGGCCAGCCGGGCGCCGTCGACGTGCACGACCATGCCGTGGCGGTGGGCCTCGTCGCAGATGGCGGCCAGCTCGTCGGGTCGATAGACGGTCCCGACCTCGGTGGCCTGGGTGACGGAGACGACGTGGCGGGTGGCCGTCACGTCGTGGATGTGGATCCGCCCGAGCCGGGCGACGGTGTCGGCCACGTCGGCGGCGGTGAGCTTGCCGTCGGCCGACCAGGGGTAGCCGACGAGCTGCGCGCCGGTGATGTGCTCGGGCGCGCCGGCCTCGTCGAGGACGATGTGGGCATCGGCGCTGCACACGACGAGGCTGTCGCGGCTGGTGACGGTGTGGAGGGCGACCACGTTGGCCCCGGTGCCGCCGAAGGCGAGGGCGACCTCGACCGGCCGGCCGAACAGGTCGGCGAAGCGGGCCGCCACCGACTCGGTCAGCGGGTCCTCGCCGTAGGGCGCCACGTGCCCGGTGTTGGCGGCGACCACGGCGGCGACCACGTCGGGGTGGGCGCCGGCCGTGTTGTCGGACGCGAACGAGCGCTCCGGCGGCGGCAGCGTCGCCAGCGCGCTCACGCCTCGTCCTCGAGGTCGACGTCGTCCAGATCGGCGACCTGGAGCTCGCGGAGCTGCTCGACGGTGGGGGTGAGGGTGTCGCGGAGCCGCCAGGCCTGCTGGGCCACGGCCGCCTCGAACCGGTTCCGCACCCACCGGCCGTTGCCGAAGCCCGGGCCGCGCACCTGCTCGGCGAGCAAGGCGCGGAGCCGCTCGGTGCACCCTGGTCCCGGCGTGAAGTCGGCGGCCGCCGTCGTCGCCTCGAAGATGGCGACCAGCTCGTCGTCGCTGTAGTCGTCGAACTCGAGCGTCAGCGGGAAGCGGCTGGCCAGCCCCGGGTTGGACGCGATCAGCTCCGCCATCGGCGCCGGATAGCCGGCGACGATCACGACGAGGTCGTCGCGGTGGTCCTCCATCTCCTTCACCAGGGTGTTGACGGCCTCCTGGCCGAACTCGTCGCCAGCGAGGGCGTAGGCCTCGTCGACGAACAGCACGCCACCGACCGCCTTGGCCACGACCTCGGCCGTCTTGATCGCCGTCTGGCCGACGTAGCCGGCCACCAGCTCGGAGCGATCGCACTCGACGAGGTGGCCGGTGGGCAGCACCCCGAGGGCGTGGTAGATCCCGGCCACCAGGCGGGCCACGGTCGTCTTGCCCGTGCCCGGGTTGCCGACGAACACGAGGTGGCGGCTGACGTCGGGCACCTTCAACCCGGCGTCGGCCCGCAGCTTGGCGATCCGCAGCAGCTCGGCCTGGCGCCGGACCTCGTGCTTGACCTCGTCGAGGCCGATGAGGCCGTCGAGCTCGGCCAGCAGCTCGGCGAGGCTGCGCGCCGGGCCCTCGGGGGCCGGCGGCGAGGTGGGTGCCGAGGGCGCCGGCGCCGTGGCGGGCGCGGTGGTGGCGACCGGCAGCGACGTGAGCCCGGCGGCGGTGAGCTGGCGGGTGGCGATCTCGCCGGCGGTTGCGATGGCGGCCAGCGTCGGGTCGCCGAGCGAGCACGCCTCGGTCGCCGCCTCGGCGAGGACGCACGCGTACGCCGAGCCCAGCGGCGGACGCTCGACGAGCAGGCGGCGCAGCATCGGGGTGGGGCCGTGGCGGGCGGCCATCCCCTCGGCGGCGGCGACGGGCAGCTCGGCGGCGGGCAGGTCGAAGGCGGTGGCCCAGTCGGCTGCCGCGCCGGTCGAGGGCACGGCCACGGCGGCGGCCAGGGCGGCCGCCTCCCGGACCATGGCCCGGGGATCGAGGTCGGCGGCGCCGGCCAGCTCCTCGATCCGATGGCAGGTGCGTCGGAGGGCGTCGACGGCGGCGCTCACGGCGGCCCCGATCCCAGGTCGAGGGCGTTGGCGCCGGTGCCGAACTTCTCGGTGAGGAAGCGACCGTGGGCCACGAGCGCGTCGGCGTCGGCTCGGCACACGGCGACGAACACCTCGTCGACCTTGGCCGCGAGCAGGTCGAGCTGGTCGCACAAGACGTTGAACGACGTCTTGCGGCCGCTCACCGGTCGTCGGTCGGCGTAGCTGCGGGGCAGGCGGAGGTAGGCGCCGAGGGCCTCGGGCAGGTAGCTGGTCGCCGTCTGGACCGCGGTGTGGGCCATGGCGCTGCCCGGACCGAGCTGGTCGAGCCGTGGGATGGTCTCCCGCAGGGTCGTGGCGATGTGGTGCACGCGGGCCACGACGGCATCGGGCACCCGCCCGGCGATCTGGGCTTCGATGCGGTCGAGGGTGGCGGCCGGGTCCTCGTCGACCGGCGCCGGCCGGCGCCGGGCGAAGGCGGCGGCGATGGGCGCGGCGAGCGCGGCCACGGCCAGGCCGGCGACGGCCAGTGGCGGGACGAGCCCGGCGACGCCGACGGCGACGGCCGCCCCGGCTCCGACGATGCCCGCCGCCCCGGCTCCGGGGTGCACCTTCGGGAGGGTCAACTCAGGTGGTGGGTCCCAGGTCGAGCGAGCCCGACTCGGCTCGCTCGTCGGCCTGTCGGACCCGGGACAGGTAGCCCTGGGCCTTGTCGATCTCGGTCTCGAGGGCGGTCACCGTGGTGGCCATGGCGTCGAGGGCCTGGGCCTTGTAGGTGTCGACGGCGTCCATGGCCTGGTAGATGTTGGCGAAGGCGGCCTGGAGCGACTCGATGCGCACCGTCGAGGACGCCGCCTCGCGGTGGATGTCGACGCTCTGGCTGGCCAGCAGGGCCGAGGTCGACTCGATCATCTTCGAGGTCGTCGTGTTGAGGGCATCGATCTGGTCGAGCACGAGCTTCTGGTCGGCGAGGGCGGCCGCCACGATGACCGCGGTCCGCAGGGCGGCCACGGTGGTGGTCGTGGCCCGGTCGACGCCCTTGACCAGCTCGAGGTTGTTCTTCCGCACCAGGTCGATGGCGAGGTAGCCCTGGATGGCCACCGCGGTCTGGGTGAGCAGGTCCTGGTGCTTCTGGCGGACGTAGAACAGGACGTCGTCGCGGAGGACCTTGGCCCGGTCGGGGTCGGTGGCCTCGACCTCGGCGACCTTGGCCGCCAGGGCGGCGTCGAGCCGATCGGCGATGTAGACGTACTGGGCCAGGCGCTGGAGGGTCTCCCAGAGGTGGACCTTCTCCTGCTCGAGGGCGGCGTTGTCCTTGAGCAGCTCGTCCTGGCCGTCGCGGAGCGCCTTGATGATGGCGTCGAGGTGGCTCTGGGCCGACTCGTAGCGGTGGAAGTAGTCGCGGATCTTGTCGCCGAAGGGGATGAAGCCGAGGAGCTTCTTGACCCCGGTGGCGTCCGACGGGTCGAGGTCCTCGACCGTGCGCCGGAGGTCGACCAACGTCTCCGACACCTTGGAGGTGGCCGAGAGCCCACCCTGCTGCATGGCCCGCACCGGGGCGTTGAGCAGGTGGTTGGACGTCTCGGCCGACGCCCGGATCTCGTCGTCGCCCATGGTGCGGACGTCGTTGGCCTTCGTCGTGAACTCGGGGGAGTGGACGTCGAGCGCCACGATCGAGTCGACGTAGGCCTGCACCTTGGCGTCGAGGCCGGGCACGGAGGCAGGGTCGACGGTGACCATGCCCCCGACCTTCTCGGGCGCGACGGCGGCCACCGGTTCGGGCGGGCTGAGCGCCAAGCTGCCCACCGCCGCGGGCGGCGTGAGGGGGGACGGCGTGTCGGTCATCGGGGTGAGCTCCTGTCGCCCGTCGGCTCGAACGCGACACCGTAGGCGGGACCGAGGGTGCGCGTCAGGGGGTTCTGCTGACCTCGTTGACGATGGCCGCCAGCTCGCCCGGCTTGGAGACCATCACGGTGTGGCCGGCGTCGATGGTGCGGAAGTCGACGCCGGGTCCGAGGTTGGCCACCATCTGGTCGGCGAGCGCCGGGGGCACGGGCTGGTCGTCGCTCATCCCGACGTAGGTGATCGAGATGCCCTTGGGGTAGCCGGTGAGGCGGGCGTTGAAGATGCCGGTCGAGTCGGGGACGATGCCCTTCACGTGCTCGGCCCACTGCTCGTCGTCGAGGTCGTTGCCGAAGAGGGCCCGGCTGATGCTCTCGTCCATCACCGGCATGGCGCCGTCGGCGGTGTGCATGTCGTCGCCGGTCATCAGCGTGCCGGCGCTCTGGCCCGGTCCGGGCACGAGGGCGCCGACGTAGACGAGCGCGGCGATCCGCTCCGGGTGGCGGAACGCCGTCTCGGTGATCGTGATGCCGCCCATCGAGTGACCCACCAGGGTGAAGCGGTCGAAGCCGGCGGCGTCGGCGTCCTCGAGCACGGCGGCGACGCAGTCGTCGAGCGTGACCGCGGCCAGGTCGGCCGGCCGGCTGCCGCGACCGGGCAGGTCGACGGCGACCGTCGGCTGCTCGAGGTGGGGGAGGAGCGGCGCCCAGCACGCCGCCGTGTGGAGCCCGCCGTGGACGAGGACGACGCCGTCGCTCATCAGTCGACCGCGGGTCGCTCGTCGGCCATCTCGCGGAGCTTGTTCTTCAGGATCTTGTCGAGGGTGCCGGTGGGGAAGGCGTCGACGAAGTACACGGCCCGCGGCACCTTGAACGTGGCCAGCTGCGACTTGCAGGTGGTGAGGATCTCCTCGGCCGCGGCCGCCTCGTCGTGGTCGCCCGGCGCCTTGATCACGAACGCCACGGCGACCTCGCCGAGGAAGTCGTGGGTCTTGCCGACGACCGCCACCTGCTGCACGGCGGCGTGCTGCACGACGAGGTCCTCGACCTCCTTGGCCGAGACGTTCTCGCCGCCGACCTTGAGCAGGTCCTTGTCGCGCTCCTGGTAGACGACGTTGCCGCCGGCCGTCATCTGGACGATGTCGCCGGTCTTGAACCAGCCGTCCTCGAACGCCTTGGCGTTGGCCTCGGGGTTGTCGTAGTACTCGAGGAAGAGCTGGATGCCCCGGGTGCCGCGCAGCCACAGCTCGCCGTTGACGCCCTCGGCGCAGAGCTCGCCGGTGTCCTGGTCGACGACGGCGACCTCGTAGCCGGGGCAGACGTGACCCATCGACTTGTCGGGGAGCTCCTCCGACGGCTTGCCGGTGACGGCGTGGGTCACCGTCTCGGTCATGCCGTAGGCGCCGTACACGGCGATGCCGAACATGCCCTCGAACTGCTTGCTCACGAAGCCGAACACGCCGGCCCGCAGCTTGTGGTCGGTGGGCTTGTCCGGGCTCATCAGCGCGCCCATGACGAACGGCATGAGCGAGATGTGGGTCACGCCGTGCTCGACGACGTTGGGCCAGAAGCCGCTCTGCGACCACTTCGGCATCAGCACGGCGGTGGCGCCCATGCCGAGCACGGAGAAGAACGACCAGCTCTGGGCGTTCACGTGGAAGAACGGCAGGTAGATGAGGTACGTGTCGTCGGGGCCGAGGTCGATGTTGCGGGGCCCGGCCTTGGCCGCCCACATGGCGTTGGCGTGGGTGTGGACCACGGCCTTCGGGCGGCTGGTGGTGCCGGACGTGAACATGATCCCGAACGGGAGCATGGGCTCGGGCGTGCGCCCGGCGAACGGCTCGGCGTACAGGGTCTCGAACGCCTCGAAGCCGTGGGCCAGCTGCTCGGCGGTGGCGGCGTCGCCGCTGTTGTCCTCGGTGACGGCGATCCACTTCAGGGCGGGGGCGGCCTCGGCCACCATCGACGCGAACTGGGGCTGGGTGATGGCGGCCACCGCGCCGGTGTGCTCGGCGAAGTACGTCATCTCGGCGCCGACCGACTTGGTGTTGGTGGTGACGCCGACGGCGCCGACCGTGGCGCAGGCCAGCCAGGCGAGGACCATCTCGGGGGAGTTCTCCGAGTGGATGAGCACCTTGTCGCCGGTGGCGATGCCCTTGGCCTGGAGGCCGCCGGCGAGCTTGTCGACGTCGGCCTTCAGCTCGGCGTAGGTCCACCGTCGGCCGTTGCCGTCCTTGGGCGACCACACCAGGGCGGTGTGGTCGGGCCGGCGCCCGGCCCAGTGGGCCAGGAGCTGTGGGATGTCCTGGCCATGCATCTGGAACTGCTCGATCTGCTGGGCGTCCACGCCGTGCTCCCCTCGAATGGCAACGCGTTCTCGCGGCGCACATCTTGGCCGATCTGGCAGGCTGACGCCGTGCCGCGGATCGCGGTGGTCGTCACATTCGACTTCGCGTGGTTCGGCGCGCTCTGGTGGTTCGGCTCGCGGTTCGTGCCCGCCCCGATGCCGAGGCGCGACCGGCCGGTGATGGTCCTGATCGGCGCCGTCACCGCCGTGTTGGGTACGACGGTCACCTGGGCGCTCGGCGGCGACGTGTGGCCGGGGTCGAGCACCTTCATCGCCGCGATGGCGGCCATGGTGGCGAGCTGGATCCATCCCATCCCGTCGAGGAAGTGGAAGGAACGGTCAGCGACCTCAGCGGCCGCGCCGTCGTCGAAGTGATCGAGCAGGTGGTGTACGAACCCTCGGTGCTCGACCGGCGGCTGATGGAGCACCCGGTCGAGGTGGCGACGGTCGTCGGGTCGGGGGTGTTCTTCATCGTCGGCGTGCCCGGGATCGTCGTCCTCGGGTGGCTCGCCGGTCTGGCCCTGGCGGTAGGCCTCGGACTGGTGATGGTGCTGACGGCGATCGGGATGTCGCGGTCGATGCGCCCGCAGGTCGGGCGGCCTCGGCCGGCGCTCACGCACAGACGATGGTGGTGGTTGCCCGGACCGATGTCCGGCGTCCCCCGGCTCGAACGGGCAGCGAGGATCGTCGGGTTCCTGGGCCCCCTCGTGCTGGTGCCCTTCGGTTGGCACTGGTTCCTTGTCCCGTGCATCGCCACGCTGGTGCTCTGGGCCGCGCACGGCGTGAACGTCGTGGCGAACGATCCCGAGCGGGGCTAGCGCGCCTCGTCGGTGGTTCCGCGGAAACGCCAAGGCAACCACAGGGCGACGGGATGCGAACGGAACCTCGCGGCCCGCAACCGGTTCTTTGTCGGATCGCACGTCACCACGACGGGGGATCCGACAAAGAACGGGCAGCACCGGTCCGGCGTCGTGGGCTTGGCCTTTGGTTGCGTCTTCGTCCTAGGGGGCGGTCGAGCTCGAGGTGCTCGGGGCGGTGGGGGTCGAGGTGGTGGACGAGCCGGTGGTGGTCGAGGTGGTCGACGTCGTGGATCGCGGGGTCGTGGTCGTCGTCGGCGGGCTGCTCGTGGTGGTCGGCTTCGGCTTGGGCGTGACCGGGGGTGGCACCGGGACCGTGGTCGTGGTGGTCGACGGCGGCGTGTAGCTCGACGGGCTGGGCGGGGCCGGGGCCGGGCGGACCTGGAGGTAGAGGGCGAACACGGCCAGGAAGGCCACGGCCACCAGCACGGTCGAGCGGCGGGGGCGCATGTTCGTCACACCGGCTCCGGGATCTTGATGCCGGCGGCATGGAGGGCTCGCACCGAGCGGCGCCGGATCTCCCGGGCGACGTCCCACTGGCGGCCGGGGAGCGTGCGGGCGGCGACGCGGAGCTGCACCTGGGCCAGCTCCATCGTCTCCATGCCGAGCATGCGGGGCTCGTCCAGCAGCAACGGCGCCCACCGCTCCTCGGCGACCATGTCGCGCCCGACGCCACGCAGCGCCTCGGCGGCGACGTCGAGGTCCTCCGACGCGGCCACCGGCACGTCGACGATCACGCGCGACCAGTCCTTCGACCGGTTGACGAGCTGGCGGATCTCGCCGTTGGGGATGACGATCACCTCGCCGGCCACGCTGCGGATGCGGGTGACCCGGAGGGTGATCTCCTCGACCGTGCCCGACACGCCGTTGGCCGAGCCGGGGGGCGACACCTGGATGTTGTCGCCGACGCCGTACTGGCGCTCGGAGATGATGAAGAAGCCGGAGAGCAGGTCGGCCACGATGCGCTGGGCGCCGAAGCCGAGGGCCACGCCGGCCACGGTGGCCGGGGCGACCAGCGTGGTGAGCGGCACGTTGCACCGCAGCAGGACCAGTGCGGTGGTGACGAACCACACCATCGCGATGGCCAGCCGCTCGACCGCCTGGACCAGGGCGTAGACGTGCTTGTCCCGCTCGGAGGCCACGGCGAGCGGGTCGCCGGGGGAGGTCTGGAGCCGGGCCACCACGCGGCCCGAGCCCCAGTCGAGGAAGCGGGTGAACAGCACGGCACCCAGCACGACGAGGACGATCTCGAGGCCGTCGGCGCGCGCCCATCGGGAGAGGTCGCTGACCTGCATGGGGTGCGCGGTACCCGATCGGGCGATTCGGACACGTCGCCCTGGTCATGGGGTTGGGCGTGGCGGTGAAGCCAATTACTTGACATAGTCCAACAACCATCTCTAGGGTCGAGGTATGGGGGGAGCAGACATCGCCGCGGCCGAGCGCGCGCTGGAGCGCCTGTTCCGCCTCACGGTGAACCGCAAGGTCCACACCAAGCAGACCGCTGCGATCGGCACCGACGTCACCCGCGCCGGCTACGCCGTCCTCCGCTCGATCGACGAGGCCGGCGAGCTGAGCCTCGGCGAGCTGGCCCGCCAGTGCTCGATGGACCCGGCCGCCGCCGGCCGCCAGGTCAAGGCGCTGGAGGACGACGGCCTCGTCGAGCGCGAGCCCGGCGAGGACGCCCGCGTCACCGTCGTGCGCCTCACCGATCGCGGGTGCGACGTCTACGAGCGCATCGTCGCCGTGCGCAACGCCCACATGACCGACGTGCTGTCGGCGTGGACCGCGGCCGACCGCGAAGCCCTGGCCCGCCTCGTCGACCGCCTGGTCGACGACCTCAAGGCCGTCCCGTTCCGACCCGCCACAGGAGATCACCGATGACCATGCCCGAAGGGATCGGGGCCGTCGATCTGATGATCGGCTTCCCGAGCGCGGATGCCCGCTCGCACTACGAGAACCTCCGTGCCATGACCAAGGACGCCGAGAGCGCCGACATGGAGTTCCCGGCCCAGTACATGTTCAAGCAGGTGCCGAACTACCTGCCAGAGGGCGCCGACCCGCTGGAGATCACGCTCCAGGAGATGGACCACTGCGGCGTGGCCATCGGCCTCATCGGCAGCCCCTACGGCGAGATCGCCCAGCGGGCGCTGAAGGAGCACCCCGATCGCTTCGCGGCGAGCCTCAGCATCGACCCCAACGACATCACCGGTGAGGTCCGCAAGATCCGCCAGGCCAAGGACGAGCACGACATCAAGGCCGTCACCTCGTTCCCGGCCGGCTGCAACCCGCAGGTGCCGGTGAGCGATCGCCGCTACTACCCGATCTTCCAGACCTGCATCGACCTCGACATCCCCATCGTCCTCAACGCCGGCATCCCCGGGCCCCGCCTGCCGGCGGCGTGCCAGGACGTCATGCACTTCGACCAGGTCTGCTACGACTTCCCCGAGCTTCGGATCGTGATGCGCCACGGGGCCGAGCCCTGGGAGGCGCTGGCCGTCAAGCTCATGCTCAAGTGGCCGGGCCTCTACTACATGCCCTCGGCGTTCGCCCCGAAGTACTACCCGAAGGCGATCATCGACTTCGCCAACAGCCGGGGCAGCGAGAAGGTCATGTACGCCGGCTACTACCCCATGGGTCTGAGCTTGCGCCGCATCTTCGAGGAGATGCCGAACGTCCCGCTCAAGGACGACGTCTGGCCCAAGTTCCTCCGCGACAACGCCATGAAGGTCTTCAAGCTGGGCGAGCACGCGTGAGCGCCCGCAAGATCGACTACGCCGGGTCCGTCCACGACGAGCGCGAGATCGAGGCCGTCGTCGAGGTGCTGCGGGGCGGACCCACGGCTCTCCGCATCGGGAGGAACGTCAAGGCCATGGAGGCCCGGGTCGCCGAGCTGTTCGGCAAGCGCCGGGGCGTCATGTGCAACTCGGGCAGCTCGGCCCTCTACCTCGCCGTGGAGGTGCTCGGCCTGGAGCCGGGCGACGAGATCGTCACGTCGGCCGTCACGTTCTCCACCGACGTGGCGCCCATGGTGCGGGCCGGCATCGTGCCCGCCTTCGTCGACGTCACGCCCGACACGTTCCAGATCGACGTCGACGCCATCGAGGAGATGATCGGCCCGAAGACCAAGGCCATCCTCGCCCCGAACCTCATCGGCAACGCGCCCGACTGGGACCGCATCCGCGCCATCGCCGACGCCCACGACCTCAAGGTGGTCGAGGACTCCTGCGATGCCCTCGGCCTCACGCTGCGGGGCACTCCCACCGGCACCCGGGCCGACATCTCGCTCACGTCGTTCGCCCTCTCGCACATCATCACCGCGGCCGGCACCGGCGGCATGGTGTGCTTCGACGACGACGACATGGCCGACCAGGCCCTGCTGCTGCGCCGCTGGGGCCGCCGCTCCGAGGTCCAGCTGTTCGGCTCGAAGAAGGGTGTCGACAAGCGGTTCTTCTCGAAGATCGACGACGAGTTCGAGTACGACAACCTCTTCATCTTCGACGAGGTGGGGTGGAACTTCGAGCCGTCGGAGCTGTCCGCCGCCTTCGGCCTGGTGCAGCTCGACAAGCTGGGCGACAACCTGGCCCGGCGCCAGCGCAACTTCGAGCTGACCAGCTCGCACTTCGCCCGCTGGCCCGAGCACTTCACGCTCCCGCAGCTCACCGACGGCGTCGAGACCGGGTGGCACATGTTCCCGGCCATCATCAACGCCGAGGGCGGCATCCGCCGGAGCGAGCTCCAGCAGTGGATGGAGCAGCACGGCGTCGACACCCGCATGGTGTGGACCGGCAACGCCACCCGGCAGCCGGCGTTCAAGGACAAGCCGCACCGCCAGCCGGCCGGCGGCCTGCCCAACGCCGACCGGGTCATGGAGTGGGGCATCGTGCTCCCGAACAACCACTCGATGGGCGACGACGACTGCGCCTACATCGGCGAGTGCCTCGAGGGCTTCCTCAAGGAGAAGGGGTTGGTGTGAGCACCCCGTACACGGTGATCTCGGCCGACTGCCACGCCGGTGGCAGCTCGCAGGAGTACCTCGCCCTCCTGGATCCCGTGCACCACGAGGCGTACGAGCGCTGGCGGGGCGGCTACGCCAACCCGTTCAGCGACCTGCAGACCGGGGTGAAGACCCGCAACTGGGACGACGATCGGCGCCTCGCCGACCAGCAGGCCGACGGGGTGGTGGCCGAGGTCGTGTTCCCGAACACGATCCCGCCGTTCTTCCCCAGCTCGGCGCTGATCGCCCGCCCGCCCACCGACGACGACCTCGAGCTGCGCCTGGCCGGCATCCGCTGCCACAACCGGTGGCTGGTCGACTTCTGCGACCGGCTGCCGGGTCGGCGGCGGGGCGTGGCCCAGCTGTTCCTCAACGACGTGGCCGAGGCCGTGGCCGACGTGCGGTTCGCCGCCGAGCACGGCTTCGCGGTCCTCGTGCCGTCGGTCCCCGACGACACCCCGCTCGAGCCCCTCTACTCGCCGGCCTACGACCCGATCTGGGCCGCCTGCCAGCAGCTCGACGTGGTCGTGAACCACCACTCCGGTTCGGGTGCGCCGGACTACGGCACCCACCCGGCGGCCGGGATGGTGTTCCTGGCCGAGACCACGTTCTGGTCGCGACGGGCCCTGACCCACGTGCTGCTGGGTGGCGTGTTCGAGCGGTTCCCCGACCTGCGCTTCGTCATCACCGAGCAGGGCGCGTCGTGGATCCCGGCCGTGCTCGACCAGCTCGACGGCTTCTGGCGCCAGGCCCGCCAGACCGGCCGCATCGGGGAGCTCAAGTACCTGCCCGAGGACCTCACGCCGATGGCGCCGAGCGAGTACTTCCACCGCAACGTCTGGGTGGCGGCCAGCTTCCCGAGCCCCACCGAGGCCGCCTCCCGATCCGCGCTCGGCGCCGACCGGTTCCTCTGGGGGAGCGACTACCCCCACCACGAGGCCACGTTCCCGTACACCCGCGAGTCGCTGCGCCGGTCGTTCGCCGGCGCCGACCACGACGAGCTGCGCCGCGTCCTCGGCGCCAACACCGCTGCCGTCTACGGCTTCGACCTCGAAGCCCTGGCGCCCCTGGCCGAGCAGTTCGGCCCCACCCCGGAGGAGATCGACGTGCCCCTGTCCACCATCCCCACCGACGCCTGGTCCCCGGCGTTCACTCGCGCATGAGCAAGCGCTTCGACGGACGACGGGTCCTGGTCACCGGGGCCAGCCGGGGCATCGGCGCCGGCATCGCCGAGCGCATGGCCGCCGAGGGGGCGGATGTCGTCATCACCGCCCGCACGCTCGACAAGCACGACCACCTCGCCGGCAGCCTCCAGGACACCGCGGCCCGGCTCGCCAAGTACGGCACCAAGGTCGAGATCCTCCAGGCCGACCTCACCGACGAGGACGCGCGCCAGGACATCGTGTCGAAGGCGGCCGAGCTGCTCGGCGGCCACGTCGAGGTGCTGGTCAACAACGCGGCGGCCGCCATCTACATGCCGCTCGCCACCTTCCCGCTGAAGCGGCGCAAGATCATCTTCGAGGCCAACGTCCACGCCACCCTCGACCTGGCCCAGGCCGCCATCCCCGGCATGCAGGCCGCGGGCGAGGGCTGGATCGTGAACGTGTCGAGCGGCAGCGCCCGCCTCTGGGACGGCCCGCCGTTCGAGCTCGGCTCCCAGGGCTCGACGATCTCGGTGTACGGGGCGTCGAAGGCGGCGCTCAACAAGCTCACCAACGGCCTCGGTGCCGAGCTGCACGGCTCGGGCATCCGGGTCAACACCGTCGAGCCCCGCGCCGCCGTGCTCAGCGAGGGCGCCGCCGAGCTGGTGGGCGGCACCTTGCGGCCCGACCAGATCGAGTCGATGGAGGCCATGGTCGAGGGCGTCCTGTACGTGTGCGACTGCCCGGCGGACTTCACCGGTCGCATCACGGTGAGCCTCGACCTCATCGAGCAGCTCGGCCTCACCGTCCACGGTCTCGACGGCGTGCCGCAGTGATCGACGTCACCTGACGAGGCGCTCGTAGACCTCGACGTACTCGTCGACCATCCGGTCCACCCCGAACCGCTCGACGGCGGTGGCCCGGATGGCGGCACGGTCGAGGTCGCCGATCGTGGCGACGGCGGCGACGGCACCGTCGACGTCGGTGACGAGGCGGCCCGTCACCCCCTCGTCGACGAGCTCGGCCATCGAGCCCCGCTCGAACGCGATGACCGGTGTGCCGCAGGCCATGGCCTCGACCACGCTGAAGCCGAACGGCTCGTCGAAGTCGATGAGGTGGAGCAGGGCGAGCGCCCCGCCGAGGAAGTCGGACCGGTCGCCAGCGACGACGGGGCCGACGAAGCGCACCCGGTCACCGTCGACCCGCGGCGCCACCTGCTGCTCGAAGTAGGCCTCGTCCTGCACGATCCCGGCCAGCACGATCGGCACGCCGGCCCGCTCGGCGACGTCGATCGCCTCCGCCGTGCCCTTGTCCGGATGGATGCGCCCGAAGAACACCAGGTGGGCGCCGGGGTCGGTGCGGGGGGTGAAGGCGTTCGTGTCGATGCCGTGGTGGATCGTGGCGACGTACCGGAGCGCGGGGTGCCGGTCGGCGTCGCTGATGGCGACGTACGCGGTCCGCCCGTCGTAGCGCTCGTAGACGGGGAGGATCGCCGGCGAGGAGAAGCCGTGGATCGTGGTGACCACGGGGGTGTCGACCAGCCCGGCGTAGGTGAGGGGCAGGAAGTCGAACCCGTTGTGGAGCACGTCGAACTCGGCGGCCCGTTCGAAGGCCTGGGCGATGTGCAGGCACTCGGCCACCTTGGGCACGATCGACGGGTCCTCCGACCAGCCGGCCCCGACGACCGAGCGGAGCCGGGCCGCGGTGACCGAGTCGCCCGAGGCGAACAGCGTGACGTCGTGGCCACGCGCCACGAGTCCCTCGGTGAGCAGGGACGCGAACAGCTCCCAGGGCCCGTAGTGCCGGGGTGGCACCCGCCAGGCGATCGGCGCCAGGACGGCGATCCGCACGGTCAGCCGGCCAGGGCGCCGAGCAGCTCGGCCATCGGCACGGTGGCCATCCCGATGGCGGCGTCGCCGATGCCGTACGGCAGCACGAGCGTGCCGGCGTGGACGAGGGCGCCGCAGGAGTACACGACGTTCGGCACGTAGCCGTCCTGCTCGTCGGGCGTGGGTTGCAGCAGCGGCTCGGCGAGGTTCCCGAGCACCTTGGTGGGGTCGTCGAGGTCGAGCAGGATGGCGCCGATGCTGTAGGTCCGCATGGGGCCGACGCCGTGGGTCAGCACCAGCCACCCGGCCTCGGTCTCGATCGGCGAACCGCAGTTGCCGAGCTGGAGCAGCTCCCACGGCCGGGCCGGCGCCTGGCACGGCGAGGCCGTGCCCCAGACGCGGAGGTCGTCGGAGAAGGCGACGGCGTTCGTCTCCCGGTCGGCCCGGGACAGGGCGACGAACCGGCCGTCGATGCGGCGGGGGAACAGCGCCAGCCCCTTGTTGGCGGCGGCCGGCCCGACGATCGGCGACGACGTGAAGGTGCGGAAGTCCGTCGTCTGGAGGAGCTGCTGGCTGATGCCGTCGCCGTCGTAGGCGGTGTAGGTGGCGTAGTAGGCGACGGTGCCGTCGTCTTCGGTGAAGCGCACGAACCGGGCGTCCTCCATGCCCTGGCGCTCGGCGGCCATGGCCGGCCGGAGCACCCGCTCGGCCAGCGACGTCAGCTCGGGGAAGCAGACGCCGTAGGTGCGCTCGGCGATGGCCCGGATGTGGGCGATGGTGTGCGAGCCCCGCCGGCGGGTGGCCCGCTGGTCCTGGAGCCGGGTGAGTTGGGCCTCGAGGTCGTCGCTGCTGAACCGCTCGCCCAGCGCGTCGAAGACGTAGTCGGCGTTCTCACCCGGGCCTTCGAGCCGGCGGAGCTCGGTGCGGAACACCGAGGCGTCGAGCCGCGCCGGCGACGTCGCGCCGGTGGTGGCGTACCGCGGCGGGCCGTCGAGCGTGGCGATGCCGGACTCGTCGACCATGCCGGTGCGGAACCCGATCGTCGAGCGGTGGCCCTCGCCGATGCCTCGGACGCTCAGGGCGAAGCGGAGGTGCCCGGCCGGCACCTCCGCCTGGTCGGGGTGGGCGACGATGCTCGGGTTGCAGAGCGCCGCCCCCTCGATGGCGTACTCGCTCGTGAACGTGGCTCCGAGGAGGAGCCAGTGCGTGGGTGAGAGCTTGAGGCCGGCGGGCAGGCGCTCGGCGAGCTCGTCGGCGTGGCGCCCGAACGTGTCGGCCAGGTCGCGGTGGCGGGTGGTGAAGCGGCCGACCACGGCGTCGTAGGTGCGTCGCACCTCGTCCTCGTCGAGCGCGAGCAGGCGTTGGAGGACCGGTGACGTGCGCGACTCCAGGTGGTCGAAGCCCTCCTGCCCCGGGACGAAGAGCTGGGTGATGACCCGCGAGCTGTCGGCCCGGAGCCGGAGCGGGCTCCGCGCGGCCAGGCCGGCGATCACGAGAGGGGGACGAGGTGGCGCGCGTGCTGGAGCGTCGACAGCAGGGCCAGGGTCGACTCCGCGCCCTGGTTGCGGTTGGGTCCGCCCGCCTCGAGCCCGTCGAAGCCGCCGCCGCTCGCCGGGTCGAACATGACGTGGCCACCGTCGTTCTCGCCGAGGAACCAGTCGACGGCCGCGCCGACGCCGTCGGTCCAGCGGCGGTCGCCGTCGAGGGTCGAGGCCCGGGCGCAGGCGTCGGCGAGCGCCGCCACCTCGATCGCCTGCTGGCCGAAGCGGGGTCCGGTGTCGCCCGGGTCGGCGCCCCCCGCCGGGGTGACGGAGAGGTGGCCGTCGCCCGTCTCGTGGACGAGGAGCCAGCCGAGGAGGTCGAGGCCCTGTTGCACGAGCGCCGGGCGGTCGAGGGCGGCACCGGCGGCCAGCATGGCCTCGGGCAGGACGGCGTTGGCGTAGGTGAGCCGGGGCTCGGGCCACGGCCACGTCGCGTCGGAGCCGGGCCCGGCCATGCCGTCGGCGGCGTCGGTGAGGAGCGACCGGGCGCCGCGGTGGCCGGGTCGGGTCACGAGCAGCTCGGCGGCGCCGAGGGCGGCGAACGCCATCGACCGGGGCCAGGGCGACCGCTTCCGCGCCGCCCGCTCGAACTGGGCGACGGCCGTCTGGCGCATCCAGTCGGCCGGGCTCTGCGATGCCGCGGTGCCGAGGGCCCAGATGCTCCGGCCCCAGCAGTCCTCCACCGATCGGCGGTCCCGCCACCGGCCCCGCTGGTCCATCCGGTTTCGGTAGTCACCGTCGAAGCCCTGGGCGTCGCCCAGGAACCGGAGGGCGATCTCGGCGAGGTGGCGGACCGACGGCGACGGGTTCGCCTCCCGGCTGGCCACGACGAGCACGCGGGCCATGTCGTCGGTGCAGTACCCCTCGTCGGTGCGGGCATCGACGCCGTCGGCGTGCTCGAACGTGCCGCGGTCGTTCGTCAGGTGGAGGAGGTGGGCGAAGTCGGGGGCGAGGGTGCCGGGGTTCGACATCGCGGTCACACGAGGGCCGGACGCTCGGCCAGCACCGTGCTGGCGAGGTGCAGGTAGGCCTCGGTGACGACGGGCCACCCCAGGCTCGGTGCGATGCGAGAGGCCTCGGCGGCCATGCCCGCCGCCCGGCCCGGTTCGGTCAGCACCTGGCGGAGGGCGTCCACGAGGGCGTCGGGGTCGTCGTGGTCGACGACGATGCCGGCGCCGCTGCTCAGCAGCTCCACGGCATGCGGGAACGCGGTGGCCACGACGGGCCGGCCGGCGGCGATGGCGTCGACCAGGACGCCGGACGTGGCCTGCTCGGTCGAGTCGTAGGGGAGCACGACGACGGCGGCCGAGCGGATCAGGGCGGTGAGCGAGGCCACGTCCCGGTAGTCGTCGTCGAACGTCACCGACGCCGCGACCCCGGTGCGCCACGCCTGCTCGATTCGGGCGTTGCGGTAGGCCTCACCGTCGGCGGCGAGGACCTTGGGGTGGGTGCGGCCGGCCACGAGGTACTGCGGTCGCCGCCGGAGGTCGTGCAGCGAGCCCATGGCGTCGATGACCCGCTCGATGCCCTTGCCCGGCCCGAGCAGGCCCCACGTCAGCAGCAGGGGTCGCCCGCCGGTGGCGGCCATGGGCCCCGGGGGCGGCACGGCGGCGCCGTGGGGGATGGTGACGATGCGGTCGGGGTCGACGTCGAAGCCGGAGCAGAGCCGGACCCGGGCCGCCTCCGACATCACGACGATCTGGTCGGCCATGGCCGCGGCCGCCTCGAGCACCGCCCGCTGGTTGGGCGTGGGCCGGGTCAGCACGGTGTGGGCGATGACGATGGACGGGACGTCGAGGGCACCGAGCACGTCGAGCACGTCGTCGCCGTCGGTGCCGCCGTACAGGCCGTACTCGTGCTGCACGATGGCGACGTCGCAGCGGTTCAGGAGGGCGGTCCCGGCCGCGATCGAGGTGGTGGAGCCGGCGACCACCTCGCCGACCACCGGCGGGCCGGCCGTGGTGGACCCGTCGGCCAGGCGCACGACGCGGACGTCGGCACCATGGGTCGCCAGGCCGTTGGCCAGTGCGGCGCTGAAGGTGGCGATGCCGCAGGGCGTCGGGGGAAAGGTGCTGAGGATCCCGATGGTCGGGGGGACGCGCACGAGAGCTCCTACGAGGTCGCTCGGTCGAGGCGTCGAACCTGCACGGGGCGACAGCGGGTCGTGACCAGCGTCCTGCCCAAGCGAGGCGACTCTCCCAAGGGGATGTGCGGCCAGGCTACCCGGGTGCCGGTGAGCTGCCTCCGGGAGGCACCCGGAACCCCTTCGGGCCCTGGAGGAGCACGGCGCGGCACGGGGTGCAGAGCCACCACTCGACCTGGGCGTCGACCGGGTTGTCCGGGTCGCCGGGGAACGGCTGGCGGCAGCGACCGCACGTGCGGTCGGGGACGACGGGCGTGGGCATGGCAGCTCCTCCGGCTCAGGCTCAGCGGAGAGGCGTCCCAACCAAGGTCGTGCCGGTCGACGGTACCCGGGGGGCGGGGGGATGCGGCCTGTCCGATGTCCGTTCTTTGTGTCTTTCCCCGTCGTGGCGACGGGTGATCCGACAAAGAACGGGTGCCGAGCCGCGAACCCGCGGGACCGACGGGGATCGCCGACGTTGGGCGGCTTCGGAGCGGAGGTCGCCCCGGCCATCCTCACGGCACTGCTATCTCTACTGCCGCTCGCCCTTGGCGGCGTACATGGCGGCGTCGGCCCGGCCCAGGAGGTCGTCGACGTCGCTGGTGCCGTCGGCCGTGGCGGCACCGGCGGTGAGCGCGACCGAGACCTGGGTGCCGTTGGGCAGCTCGATCGGTTGGTTGACGGCGTCGCGGATGCGGCCGAGGAGGGCCCGGATGGCTCGGGCCTCGCCGTCCTCGACGAGGATGACGAACTCGTCGCCGCCCATGCGGGCCACCGTGTCGCCGGCCCGGGTGGCGGTGAGCAGCCGGTCGGCCGTCTCCTTGAGCACGTGGTCGCCGGCCAGGTGGCCGTAGCGGTCGTTGACCGCCTTGAAGCCGTCGAGGTCGCAGTAGAGGAGGCTGACCGAGGAGTCGCGCCGGCGGGCGGCGGCGAGGGCGTCGTGCAGGCGCTCGGTGAGCGCGGCCCGGTTCGGGAGCCCGGTGAGCTGGTCGTGGTTGGCCAGGTGGTGCAGGCGGGCCCGTGACTCGGCCAGGGCGGTGATGTCGACGGCGCTCACGACGAGGCCCTCGACCGTGCGGTCGTCGAGCAGGTTGACCACGGTGAGGCTCATCGGCACCGACGACGCGCCGTCGCGGGTCGTGAACGACACCTCGAACGAGCGCTGGCCCGGCTCCGACATGGCCAGGGCCAGCTCGGCCTCGACGGTGAGGGCGTCGGCGTGGGTGACGAACTCCCGCAGGTGGTGGCCGAGCGAGGTCTCGAGGTCGCGGCCGACCAGGGCGGTGAGGGCCCGGCTGGCGCCCCGGAGGCGCCCCGACCCGTCGACGATCATGGTGATGGCCGGCGCGTGGTCGAGCACGGCGCGGTAGAGGTCGACGTCGCCGGCCGCCACCTCCCAGCGAGCCCGGTCCGTGACGTCGCGCATGGCCATGATGACGCCGCCGATCCCGGGCTCGTCGCTGGCGTCGCGGCCCCGCACCTCGACGGTGCGGTAGGTGCCCGACTTGTCGCGCACCCGGATCTCGACGGCGGTGCCGATCTCCTTCTTGCCCACCGACTCGAGCGAGGCGAGGGCGGTCGGGAGGTCGTCGGGGTGGCAGAGGAAGTCGACGGGTTGGCCGACGAGCTCGTCGATCGCCCAGCCGAAGACCCGTTCGGTCGTCCGGTTCCCCCACAGGAGCCGCGCGTCGGCGTCGACCACGATCACCGCGTCCGGGAGGTCGCGGAGGATCGCCTTCGGGTCCACCTGTCCATCATCGGCCATCGGGGGGCGCTCCTGAGTGCGAAATCCAACACGTGGTGCGTCGAGCCAGGCCAGCATGGCGCAGATGTGGGCCGACGTCCGAACGGGCATGCGGGCGGTGGCGCCCATGCTGGTCGGGGTCGTCCCGTTCGGGCTGGTGGCCGGGGCCTCGCCGGTGGCCAAGGGCCTGAGCGGCTGGGCCGCGGTGGGGTTCTCCACGATCGTGTTCGCCGGGGCCTCGCAGCTGGCGGCCATCGACGTCCTGGCCGACGGCGGCTCGGCCGTGGTCGCCGTGCTCGCCGCCTGCACGATCAACCTGCGGATGCTGCTCTACAGCGCCTCGCTCGCCCCGCACCTGGCCCACGAGCGGCTGGGCCGGCGCCTGGTCGCCGCCTACCTGCTGACCGACCAGGCCTATGCGGTCTCGATCGACCAGTGCTCGAAGGGCCAGGCGCCCGAGCGCCGGCTGCCGTACTACTTCGGCGCCGGGCTGACCCTCTGGGCGTCGTGGCAGGCGGCGACGCTGGTCGGGGTGGCCGTCGGCGGCAGCCTCCCCGACGACCTGCCCCTCGGGTTCGCCATCCCGCTCTGCTTCCTCGTGCTGCTCGTGCCGACCTTCGCCAGCCCGCCGGCGATCGTCGCCGCCCTGGCCGGGGGCGCCGCGGCCGTCGTCACGGCCGAGGTCGGGGGCGGCGACCTGTCGATCCTCGTCGGGGCCGTGACCGGCATCGCCGCCGGAGCGATCGCCGAGGTCGCCCTCGACCGGCGCACGCCTCCGCCGGTCGTGGTGGGCGAGTGATGAAGGTGGGCGAGTGACGGCCAGGACATGACGGACAGGGTCTGGGTCACCATCGTCGCCGCCGGCATCGGCACCTACGCCATGCGGGCGTCGTTCCTGGCCGTGGCCCACCGGCTGGCCACGGTGCCGCCCGGCGTGCAACGCCTCCTGCGGCAGATCCCGCCGGCCGCCCTGGCCTCGATCGTGGTGCCCGCGCTGGTGCGGCCCCACGGCGACCTCGGGCTGCACGCCGAGCTGGTCGCCGGCCTCGTCGCCACTGCGGTGGCGTGGAAGACCCGCAACATCGCCCTCACCCTCGTCATCGGGATGGGCGTGCTGCTGGTGCTGCGGGCGATCTAGCGCCCGCAGCACCCGGGCAGCATCAGACGATGACGGAGCGGATGACCTCGCCGGCCTCCATGGCGCGGAAGGCGTCGTTGATCTCGTCGAGCTTGATGCGACGGCTCACCATGTCGGCCACGTTGAGCCGGCCGGTGTCGACCAGGTCGACGTAGCGCTGGAAGTCGCGGCGGTTCTGCGACGAGCCGTACATGCAGCCCTTGAGGTTCTTCTCGTCGGAGAAGAGGTTGAACGCCGGGAACGTCACCTGGGCGTCCATGCGGGGCATGCCGACCACGACGATGGTGCCGCCGGAGCGGGCCATCTGGAAGGCCTGGAGGATCAGCTCCGGCAGGCCGACCACCTCGAGCACGACGTCGGCGCCGCGGCCGCCGGTGGCGTCCTTCACCTGCTGGATGGGGTCGCCGGCGCACGGGTCGATGAGGTCGGTGGCGCCGTTGGTCTCGGCCGTCTTCCGCTTCATCTCGACCGGGTCGATGATGAAGATGCGGCTGGCGCCGGCGATGCGGGCGCCCTGCACCACGGCCTGGCCCACGCCACCGCCACCGATGATCGCCACGCTGTCGCCGGGCTTGATGCCCGCGGTGTTCAGGGCCGCGCCCACGCCGGTGGTCACCCCGCACCCGATGAGGGCGAGGATCTCGGCTGGGAGCTCGGTCACGATCGGCACGGCCTGGATCTCGGCCAGCACCATCTCGTCCGAGAACGTGCCGAGGCCGGTCATGCCGAACACGGCGGTGCCGTCGGCCTTGGTGCCCCGCGTGGCGAACATGCTGTCGGTCGTGTGCTGGCACAGGTTGGTCTTGTCGTGCAGGCAGAACCAGCAGTTGCCGCACGCCGCGGTGAACGACGAGATGATGCGGTCGCCGACCTTGACCCGACTGACGGCGTCGCCGACCTCGAGCACGTGGCCCGAACCCTCGTGGCCGAGGATCAGCGGCGGCGGCATCGGCACGCCGCCCTTCTGGACGGTGAGGTCGGAGTGGCAGACACCCGAGGCGTCGATCTGGATCCGGACGTCGTACGGGCCGAGGTTCGGCGCCGCCAGGTCCATGATCTCGAGCGGCTCGTTGTAGGCGTTCAGGACTGCGGCCCGCATGGGCGTCCCCTCTCGTTCTGACGGATTCGCCCGAACCGTAGCGCGAACGCGTTCTAGTGACCCAGGTCACCCGAGTTGGGGCAGCACCTCGTGCTCGTAGAGCTTCAGGCTCTCCCAGGCGAGGGCGGGCGGGATGCCGCCGACCATGGGGTGGAACATCGTGAAGGCGAAGTCACCCATGGCCTTCAGCTCGGCGGCGAGCTCGTCGGGCGTGAGGATGCGGTAGCGCTCCTCGACCCGCAGCGTCTCGACGTCGGGCACCAGGTGGAACCCGGCCTCGACGCCGGCGGCCGCCTGCCACTCGCCGTACGCGTTCGTCTCGTGCAGGAAGTACTTCCCGACCTGGTCCCACGCGGCGTCGACGTCGGTCGCGAGGTGGATGACGCGGGTGTCGCCGGCGTAACCGGGGCCGGGGTCGGGCTTGCCCAGCTTCAGGCACTCGTCGCGGTAGTGCTCCCAGAAGTGGGGCTCCGACGGCATGAACGAGTCGCCGATCCGGGCCGCTCGTCGGGCCGCGCCCTCGCTGCTGCCGCCCAGCATGAGGTTGGGGCCGCCGGGCTGGAACGGCGTGGGGGTGACCCGCACCGTCCGGCCTCGGTACTCGAACGGCTCGCCCGTCCACGCCGCCTTGAGCGTCTTCACCAGCTCGGTCATGCGCTTGGGCCGCTCGTTGAGCGGCACGTCGAACATGGCGAACTCCTCGTGCACGTACCCGCCGACCAGGGCGATGTCGAGGCGGCCCTGGCTGAGCTGGTCGACGACGGCGATGTCCTCGGCCAGGCGGAGCGGGTCGTGGAACGGGGCCGGGATGGCGTTGATGGCGATGCGGATGTTCTTCGTCCGCGCTGCGGCCGCGGCGGCCATCGGGAGGGGGCTGGGCAGGTAGCCGTCGGCCGATGCGTGGTGCTCGGACAGGCCCCACATGACGGCGCCGAGGCCGTCGGCCCACTCGGCCATGTCGAGGGCGGCGGCGTAGCGCTCGGCCATCGTGACCCCCGAGAAGTCGGGGTTCCGCATGTCGAACCGGACCGCGAACATCGCCATCTACTCGTCCCCCATCGCTACTTGTCGTCCCAGTAGTCGCCGTCGAGCATCCGCTCGAGCGTGCGCCGGTGCATGATCAGGTCGTCGACGTCGTCGGGCATGGGTGCCTGGCCGAACTGCACGCCACGGATGCCGGTGCGCAGCGACACCACGCCGTGGCGGGTCGCCGCCAGCATGCCGTACCAGTCCATGTCCCGGCAGCGGTGGCCGGTGATCGCCTCGTACTGGTCGAGCACCTCGGTCCGGCGCAGGAAGTCGGGCATGCCGGCCAGGCCGTAACCGGCGGCCAGGTCCTGGAAGAAGAGGTGCAGGTACTGGAACCAGGCGACGTCGATCTCACGCGGGCCGAGGGACGCCATCTCCCAGTCGAGGACGGCCACGGGTCGGAAGTCGGCGTAGAGGATGTTGCCGATGCGGGCGTCGCCCCAGGACAGGACGGTCTCGCCCTCCTGCTCGGGCCAGTGGGCCTCGAGCCACGTGATGCAGCGCTCGACCAACGGGGAGCGCGTGTCCCGCGAGGCCCAGGCGTAGTAGTCGAGGAGCTCCTTCTGGAAGTGCCGACGCAGCGGCGTGTCACCGGCGACGCCGTCGTGGAGGTAGCCGAAGTGCTGCTCGGGGTCGGGCACGGCGTGCAGCCCGGCGATGACCTCGATCGACGTCTGCTGGACCTCGGCCTGCTGCTCGGGCGTGGCGTCGAACAGCCAGTTGTCGCCGAAGGGGTACGGCATGATGTCGGGCGGTACGACGCCGTCGACCCGGCGCATCACGAAGAACGGCTGGCCGATCACCGACGGGTCGGTCTCGACCCAGAGCGGCTCGGGCACCGGCACGTGGGTCAGCTCCCGCACCAGCGACATGGTCCGGAACTGGCCGGGGATGTCGTAGGTCGGGAACACCGGCTTGTTGGCCGGGTCGGGCGGGATGCGGCCGACGAGGCCCGCCGTCTGCCCGTCCCAGGTGGCCTCGAAGAGGATCGTCTCGCTCGACATCCCGTTGGTCGGCGGCGCCTGGAGCTCGGTGATGGTTGCCTCGCCGACCTGGGCCGACAGCCACGCTTCGAGGGCGTCGTGCGTCTCGGCCAGGTCGCGGGTCGACGTCTTCGGCCGCTCGACCGACTCGCTCATGTGGTTCCCCTCGAGGTGGTCGACAGGAGGCCGGAAGGTAGCAAGGATGCCGGCCATGTCCTTCGTCACCGTGGAGAAGCCGCGCGACCACATCACGCTGGTCACGCTGAACCGGCCCGAGCGCATGAACGCCATGGCCTTCGACGTAATGATCCCGTTCAAGGAGGCGCTCGAGGAGATCAGCTACGACAACGACACGCGGGTCGTGGTGGTCACCGGGGCCGGACGGGGCTTCTGCTCGGGGGCCGACCTCACCGACGGCGGGCGCATCCCGAACATCGACGGGCTCACGGTCCCGTCGATCTCGCTCCGGGCCATGGAGCTGCTCGACGACGTCGTGCTCACGATCCGCAAGATGCACCAGCCGGTGATCGCCGCCGTCAACGGCGCGGCCATCGGCGGCGGCTTCTGCCTGTCGCTCGCCTTCGACATCCGCGTCGCTTCCACCGAGGCGTACTTCCGGGCCGCCGGCATCAACAACGGCCTGTCGTCGACCGAGCTCGGCCTCAGCTACCTGCTGCCCCGCGCCATCGGGTCGTCGCGCGCCTTCGAGATCATGCTCACCGGTCGCGACGTCGACGGCGCCGAGGCCGAGCGCATCGGCCTGGTGTCCAAGGTCGTCGAGCCGGAGGCCCTGCTCGACACCTGCTACGACATGGCCGACGTCATGATCGGCTGGAGCCGGGTCGGCGTCGAGATGGCCAAGCGGGTGCTGTGGGCCGGCATGGACTCCTCCAGCCTCGAGGCCCACATGCGCCACGAGGGCGTGGCCCAGCTCTACGTCCGCAACCTCACCGGCAACTTCGAGGAGATGATCCGGGCCCGCAAGGACGGCCGGAAGCCGGTCTACCTCGACGACGTGAGCCAGAAGCGCGCCCCGCAGAAGGACTAGGCGGATCGCGGCGGGCCGCTAGTAGCGGACCTGGTCGACGGTGCGGGTGATGCCGCCCTCGCCCTGCATGGCGGCGACCAGGTCCTCCATCGGCTCGAGCGCGTCGAAGAGCGAGTCGGGGGCGAAGGCCAGGTAGAAGGTGCGGCGACCGTCGCCGGCACCCGTGGGTGGCGGCGCGGCGTGGAGGGTGTGGCCGAAGTGCACGGTGACGTCGCCCGGCTCGGTGGCGAGGGCGACGAGCGGCCAGTCCGACGTGTCGACCACGGCCGGGTCCGGCGTCGTCGTGTTGTGCGAGCCGGGGAGCATGTGGAGCTGCCCGCTGTCCGGGGTGCCGGCGTCGAGGTGGACGCCGAGCAGCACCATCGGACAGGCGATCGGGTGGTAGCCCATGCCGCAGTCGGTGTGGAGCGGCAGGTCGGTGAGCCCCTCGGAGGCGCCGGGTCGCTTGTAGATGACCTTGGTGCCCTCGTTGCGGTCGAGGTTGGCGCGCAGGCCAGGCGTCCCGGCGGCGGCGAGGATCCGCCGGATGCGGGCGTCGTCGTGCAGGTCGGCGATGGGCTGCGAGCGCAGGGCGCCGTACTTCACCTGGCAGACCACGTCGCGCCCGTCGGGCGTGCGCGTCCACCAGGTGGTGGCGTCGGGGGTCGAGCCGGCGGCGAGCGCCTCGACCTCGGCCCGCAGGGCGTCGACCTCGTCCCCGTCGAACACGCCGCGCACGTGGAGGTAGCCGGCGGTCTGGAGGAAGTGGGCCCGCTCGGCGTGGCCCTCGTCGAGGGCGAACGTGCGGGTCAGGTCGGCGGGCAGGTCGAGGCGGGCCGGGTCCCACACCGGGCGACCGTCGAGCAGGGCCCGCAGCACCGGCTCCCACCGGCACAGGTCGTCGAACGAACCCACGGGGTACGTGGCCGAGCCGTGGTACAGCAGGCCGTACCGGGTCCACCGCTCGTCGGCGAAGGCCTCCCACTCGTCGAGGGGCAGGTCGACGATCGTGGCCGCGCCCTCGACGCCGGGGCGCACCTCGAGCTCGTCGCCGGGCACGAACGTGTAGGCCCGGCCGTCGGGCACCCGGAAGGCGATCGGGCCGAGGTCGCGGGCGTAGGGCGCGGCGAGGGCCTGGTGGAGCGGCCGGCGGTGGTGCTCGTCGAAGTCGGTCACGACGGCCCCATCGGGGTGCTGCCGCCGACGGTGCAGCGGCGCACGAGCCGGTGCTCGGGCCAGTGGTCGGACACGGCCCGGTGGTTGGTGCAACGCTCGTCCCACACGACGACGTCGTGCTGCTGCCAGCGCCAGCGGACCTGCACGTTGGGGTCGTGCACGCCGGCCTGGAGGAGCGTGAGCAGCGCGTCGCTCTCCGCCGGGCGCAGCCCGACGATGCCGGTGATGGACTGGCCGCACAGCCAGAGCGCCCGCCGACCGGTGTCGGGGTGGACCCGCACCAGCGGGTGCACGGCACCCTCGAGCTCCGGGTCCGGTCGGTAGACCACGCTCATCCCCGTGGGATCCGCCGTCCACGGCTGGGGCCGGGTCCGGTGGACGTCCTGGCGGAGGCCGGCCACCAGCTCCTGGAGCAGCGGCGAGAGGTTGTCGTGGACGTCGTAGAGGTTGGCCCACAACGTGTCGCCGCCGGCCGCCGGCGTGTCGAGCATGCTGAGCACGGCCACGTCGGGCGGCTGGGCGAGGAAGGTCATGTCGGTGTGCCAGAGGTCGGCCTTCGGCGGGCTGTCGGGCGTGTCCTCCAGCGTCTCGATCGCGCCGTCGGCGTACGGCGATGGGTTCACGGCGCCGAACCGGCCGGCGAACGCCAGGTGCTGCTCGTCGGTGAGGTCCTGGCCCCGGAAGAACAGCACCAGGTGGTCGTGCAGCGCCTTCTCGATGGCGGCGAACGTGCCGTCGTCGAGCGGCCCGCGCAGGTCGACCCCGCGGACCACGGCGCCGATGTTCCTCGTGACCGGCTCGATCTGGAGGTCGCTCATCGGGCCTTGCTCACGATGGTCTCGGCGAACCGCTCGATGGGCTCCCGGTAGCGCTCGGCCGACTGGAGCAGGCCGTCGTGGGCGCCGGTGCTCACGTCGGACATCCCGGCCCACGGCATGCACATGGTGCCGGTGACGCCGAGCTCCTCCTCGGCCCGCCGGTAGAGGTCGACGCTCGGCACGTCGTAGAACCCGACGATGATCTCGAACGGGTCGCCCTCCCGGCCGTACTCCTTCAGGTACTGCTGGAGCCGGCCGACGTGGTGGGCCGCCTCGTCCCACGGGTAGGCGTTCCCGACCCAGCCGTCGCCGTAGCGGGCCGCCCGCTTGAGGGCGGCGTCGGTGTGGCCCCCGACCCAGATCGGAACCGGCACCTCGGGGTGGGGCTCCATCATCAAGGGCGGGATGTCGTAGTGCGTCCCGTGCCACTCGACCCAGCCGCCCTTCCAGAGCTCGCGCAGGGCCTGCATCATCTCGTTGAGGCGAGGGCCGCGGTCGTCGAACGACTGGCCCAGCAGCTCGAACTCCTCGCGCATCCACCCGGCCCCCACGCCGAGGGCGACCCGCCCGCCGGACAGGACCGACGCCGTGGCGACCTGCTTGGCCACCTGGAGCAGGGGACGGGCGCCGGCGATGTAGATGCTGTTCGAGAGCATGAGCCGCTCGGTCACCGCGGCCATGGCCCCGATGAGCACCCACGAGTCGGGCCACGACGTCTCGGGCTCCCAGATCGGCCGGCCGTCCGGGTGCGGTGAGTACGGGTACGGCGAGCTGAGCTGCTTCGGGTAGATGACGTGGTCGGAGATGAAGGCGCCGTGGTAGCCGGCCTCGTCGGCCATGCGGGCCACCTTCGGGAGCTCGGGCGAGCTCATGAACGCGGTGCTGATCCAGAACTGCACGTCGCCCCCTGTCCGGCGCCCCCCGGCGCCGACGCCTCACCGTAGCTACCGCTTGCGAGCGGCGGAGAGGTCGGTGCCGTGGGGCACGATGACGAGGCTGGTGTTGACCGATCGCTCGACGCCGTCGGACGGCCGGTTGGCCAGGACGCCGCGCACGGCCATGGCCGAGGAGCCGCCGCCGTCGAGGTTGGCGGCGTCGATGGCGCCCATCGAGATCAGGTGGTTGGCCAGCTCGCGCGGGGTCATGCCGATCGACCACCCCGGCGACTTGTCGACCACGGCGATCATCACCACGCCATCGGGCTTCTGTGCCACGGCGGTGCGGGCTTCGCGGCGGGCGTAGAACTGGCCCTGCCCGTTGGCCACGTCGCTGGCGACCCGGCTGCCGAACACCAGCGTGGCGTTGGCGCCGATGGCGTCGAGCACGGCGCTGCCGGTGGGGTGGATCCGCCAGCGGACGGTCACGGGGGTGGCCGGCACGAGGGCGGCGATGGCGTCGCCCATGGCCGAGCCCTGGGCGGCGACGAGCACGTCGCTGCCGCGGGGCACGGGGTCGGTGCTGCACCCTGCGCTGTCGACCACCTCGGGCACGAACGTGCGGGCGTCGGGTTGGAGGGACGGCGTGCCGTTGGGGCGGAGGACGGCGCGGCACCACGAGCCGGTCGGGAACGCCTTCGTCCACTCCGGGGTGAGCAGGGCCAGTTGCTCGCCGGACGGCGGCCGGAGGTTGACCAGGCCGATCGGCAGCGGGTCGCCGGTGCCGCGGTCGAGGTCGACGCCGCCCATCTGCTTGCCGAAGAAGCCGTAGGCGGGCTTGGCCGGGTCGAACCCGACGAGCGTGTCGACCATGCCACCCCACCGGATGACGCGGCCGTTGACGGCGAGGCTGTGGGTGGGCTCGCCGCCGGCGTCGAAGAAGTCGCCGTTCACCGAGACGAGGGTCTGGAGCTTCCGGGCCAGGCCGGTGGTGGGGAAGATCCCGTTCACCCGGCCCGTCGTCGGCACGACGCGGAGGTCGTAGCCCTGGCGCCGGTCGACGGTGATGAGGTGGACGACCGTGGGCCCGGGCAGCACCTGGGTCGTGAGCAGCAGCCCGGGGCCGAGCAGGCCGTCGGGCACGGGGGAGCAGGGCACGAGGTTGGCCGCCGCCGAGGAGACCACGGTGGCGCCGCCGACGACGGTGACGTCGGGCCACGCCATGTCCCGCAGCACGTCGACGGTGGGCTGGGGCGAGCAGGGCTGGGCGGTGAGGACGATCGGTGCGCCACGCTTGGCCGCCAGCGGCGCGGCGGCCAGGGCGTCGGGGAAGCTGGCACCGGTGGCCACGACGGCCTCGGCCGGCTTCCTCCCGGTGGTGCCCTCCATCCACGTGCTGGCCAGGGCCTGGGCCGTGGCGTAGCGGTCGGCCCCGGCGATGCGGCGGACGTTCGGCACCACGGCCCGGAGCTGGGCCAGGGCGTCGTCGCCGACGGCGCTGGCTCCGCCGAGCACCCGGAGCTCGGCCGGCTGGAGCCGGGTCAGGGCGGCGGTCGCCGCCGGCGGGGCGCCGGTCGGGCCGACGAGGAGGAGGGGCACGCCGGCCCCGGCCGCGGCGGCACCGGCGGCGAGGGCGTCGGGGAAGTCGACGCCGCTCGCCGCGTACGCCGTCCTCCCGCCGGTCGGGAAGCGGGCGGCGACCTGGGCCGCGGTGTCGTAGCGGTTGTCGCCGGCGATGCGTTCGGGGACGACGGTGGTGATGCCGGCGACGACCGAGGCCACGTCGTCGGAGACGGCGGCGGGCCCGCCGACGATCACGACCGTGGTCGGGGCGAGGCGCTTGATCTCGTCCAGGACCGTCTCGGGCGCCTGGTCCCGGGTGGTGAGCAGCACCGGGCCGCCGAGCAGGGCGGCGAGGGGCCCGGCCGACAGGCCGTCGGGGAACGACTCGCCGCTGACGAGGACCACGGCCGGCGCCCCGCCCTGGAAGGCGGCGTTCGAGAGGTCGACCGACGTCTGGTAGCGGTCGATGCCGGCGATGCGCTGGGGGCTGCGGGTCCACGCCCCGCTGGGCTCGGCGATCCCCACGAGGAGCGCCGCCACCAGCCCGAACGCGCCCGCGACGACGAGAGCGGCCCGGCGCGTGCGCATCCCGCGACCGTAGGGGACGAACCGGAGAAGTTGGACGCGCCCCTCCCCGGGGTGGGGTCAGGTCAGAAGCAGAAGGGCTGGCCCGGGCCCTGCTGCGGCGGGGTGCACGGCACCAGCGGCGGGACGTTCGGGATGGTCGTCGGGATCGAGAACGTCGTGGGTATGGGGAGCGTCGGCAGCGGGCTCGAGCTCGTGGTCGTGGTCGACCTCGCCGCCGACGTCGCCTCGGCCTCGACGGCGGACGAGACGGCGCCGGTCCCGCCGTTGACGTGGCCGGTGGCCAAGGTGGCGGCGTGGGCCGACAGCCAGCTCTTGGTCGGCACGCCCAGGGTGGTGGCGTTGGTGGTGAGGAGGGCCGGCGCCTTGACCTTGCCGCTGTGCGCGGCACCGGCCAGGGCGTCGGCGAAGGCGTCGCCGCGGGAGAGGTCGACGTGGGTGGCGGCGAAGCCGAGGTTGGCGATCTCGTGGTCGGCCACCTTCGTCGCCGTCTCGGTCCGGTCGCTGCCGGCCAGGCGGGTCACGACGATGCCCATGGCGGTGATGGCGGTCTCCGTCGCCGTCGACACGGCCGAGGTCCCGCCCACGACGAGGACGCTCCGGATGCCGAGGTCGGACAGCGTCGCCTGGGCATCGGGGCTGAGGGCGGCGGCCGTGGTGAGGATGATCGGGAGGTGGCTGGCGTAGCCCATCGGGCCGGCGCTGAGCGCGTCGGGGAAGGACTCCCCGCTGGCCACGACCGCGGTCGGAGCGCTGGCCGGGCCGGTCCGGCCGACGGCGCCGGTGCCGCCGCTCTCGGCGACGGCCTTCGAGGTGGCGTAGCGGGTGGCGCCGGCGATGCGCGTGGTGGACATGCCCCGCGCCTTGAGCGCCGCCTCGGCACCGGCGCCGACGGCGGACGTGCCGCCGATGATGAGCGCCTTGGTCGCGCCGAGCTTGGTGATGGCGGCGGCCGTGGGGGCGGGGACGGCGTCGCGCTCGGTGAGGAGGATCGGGGCGCCGGTCAGGCCGGCGGCGTACGTGCCGGCCAGGGCGTCGGCGTAGCTGGTGCCCGAGGCGATCACGACCACGTCACCGGCCGGGAACGTGTCGGCGACCAGCCGGGCCGTGTCGTAGCGGTCGGTCCCGGCGAACCGGGTGAACGAGAACGCCGGGGTGGCGCCGGCGTTCGTGGTGACCAGCAGGGCGGCGAGGAGGAGCGAGGCCGCGACGACCACGCCCGCGCTCCGGCGACGGGTGCTCATGGGCCCGCCCTACCCACCCGTGGCGGAACCCTCACGCACCGTGCGGACGATCCCGAACCGGTGACGGATGGTGGACACATCTGTCCACCATCCGTCGCGGGTTCCTAGAAGGGGTGCTGCTCGCTGCTGACGACCCACATGGCGAAGTACTGGGCGGCGCCGCCGTAGGCCTGGGCCAGGGCGACGCGGGCACCGTCGATCTGGTGCTCGCCGGCCGTGCCCATCACCTGCATGGCCGCCTCGCCGAAGCGGATCATCCCGGAGGCACCGATCGGGTTCGACGAGAGCACGCCGCCCGACGGGTTCACCGGGAACGCGCCGTCCATCGCCGTCTCCCCCGAGTCGGTCATCTTCCAGCCCTCGCCGAGCTCGGCGATGTGGTGGTTCTCGAGCCACATCGGCTCGTACCACGAGAACGGCACGTACAGCTCGGCCACGTCGATCTGCTCGCGCGGGTTGGTGATGCCCGCCTTCTCGTAGACCTCCTTGGCGCAGTCGCTGGCGGCCTGGATGAACGTCGTGTCGCGACCGGGGAACTGGCCGAGCTCCGAGCGCATCGACGTGGACAGGATCCACGCCGGCTGCGCCACCCGCGACGCCCAGGCCTCGTTGCCGAACACCGTGGCGATGGCGCCGTCGGACGACGGGCACGACTCGAGGAAGTGCAGCGGGTCCCACAGCATCGGGGACTCCTTGACCGATTCGATCGAGATGTCCTTCAGCTTCAGGTGGGCATACGGGTTCTTGAGGGCGTTCTGCCGGTCCTTCACCGCCACCTGCCAGCCGATGTGCTCGGGCGCACCGGACCGCCGGATGTACTCCTTGATCCACGGGGCGAAGATGCCGCCGGCGCCCATCGAGCCGGACTTGCCGCCGCCGAGGGCGAACATGGCGTTGCCCTCCGACTGCTTCTCCCAGGCCACGGCGAGGACGAGCCCGTGCTCGCCCGACGCCACCAGGTGCGAGCCGACGATCGATGTCGAGCCGCCGACCGAGCCGGCGGTGTGGACGCGGATCATGGGCTTGCCGGCGGCGCCGAGGGCGTCGGCGAGGAACAGCTCGGGCTGCATGACGCCCTCGAAGATGTCGGGGGCCTTGCCGATCACGACGGCCTCGACGTCGGACCACGACGCGCCGGCCTGCTCGAGGGCGCGCTGGGCGGCCTCGCGCACGAGGCCGGGCATGGAGACGTCACCGCGCTTCTTGGAGTACTTGGTCTGGCCGACGCCGATGACCGCTACGGGCTGCTTGCTCACGGGCGATCACTCCCAAGGATGGTGACGAGGTTCTGCTGGAGGTCGAGCCCGCCGGTCACGTGGGCCAGCGTGCGGGACTTGCCCTGCTTGGTGATCTGCTGGGCGGCCTCGGCCACCCGGATGAGTCCGGTGGCCATGATCGGGTTGGCGGCCAGTGCCCCGCCCGACGGGTTGATCTCGACGTCGTCGCCGAGCCCGAGGGCCTCCTGCAGGATCAGCTCCTGGAAGCTGAACGGCGCCATGACCTCGGCGACCTCGATGGGCCCGTCGTCGATGCCGGCCGCCTTGGCCGCGGCCGAGGTCGACGGCGAGACGGTGAGGTCGCGCATGCCGGGCTGGTGCACGTCGATGCGGTGGGCGAGGCCGGTGATCCACGCCGGGCGCTTCGAGAAGCGCTCGGCGGCGTCGCCGGCGGCGAGGATGACGGCGCAGGCGCCATCGCTCACCGGCGGGAGGTCGTGGCGCCGCAGGGGGTCGCGCACGTAGTCGGCCCGGAGCAGCTCGTCGACGTCGAACTTCCCGGAGACCTGGGCGTTCGGGTTGCCGATGGCGTTGGCCCGGTTGCGGGCCACCACCTCGGCGAAGTCGCGCTCGGTCGCCTTGCCCGACTCGAGGAGGGCCCGGGCCTGGAGGGCGGCGAGCGACACCGGGTCGAGGCCCAGGGGTGTGAGGAAGTACGGGTCGAGCATCAGCGGGTAGACGGTGGCGATGTCGCCGGGCGAGCTCTTGCCCGACCCGTAGACGAGGGCCACGTCGACCTCGCCCTCCTGGAGCAGCGTCCAGGCCTCGTACATGGCGAAGGCGCCGTCCATCTCGACGTGCGACTCGGCGATCGGCGGCCAGGCGCCGATGGCCTCGAGGTTCTGCACGAAGGCGAAGGTGCCACCGGCCAGGTAGTCGCCCGAACCGGAGCAGGTGAAGCCGATGTCGTCCTTGGTGGCACCGGCGTCGGCCATGGCGGCCCGCACGGCGCGGAGCACCATGCGGTTCTCGGCCTCGACCGCTCGGCGCTCGGACCTCACGTGGGCCGCGCCCACGACGGCAACCGGAACGTTCATGCGCTGCGTCACCAGGTCTGTCCCTTCACGAGCTCGGCATCGACGTCGGGCTCACCCGTGGGCATCCAGCCCTCGAGGCACTCGTTCACGCCGACGCCGCCCATCCCACCGAGGTCCTCCAGCGTGCGGTCCTGCTCCGGCTTCCACACCGCGCTGACCCGCATGCCGACCCGCACGTCCTCGAGCGGCACCTCCACCAGCTTCTGCTGGTTGAGGGCCCCGCCGCCGTCCAGGAGGACGGACACGCGGGCGAAGTTCTGCGTCTCCTGCTGGCCGTAGTAGTCGACCGGCTTCACGATCGTGTAGCCGGCCACGGTGCCGGTCTGCTGGCACTCCAGGTCGTGGCTCTGGTCGAGCTCGATGGCGTCGAGCGGGCAGAAGTCCTTCGGCCCGACGTAGACCTTCTCGCACTGCGGGCACTGCTGGCCGAGGATGCGGCCGGCCAGCAGGGCGTCGGCGAAGCGGTCGATGGGCGGCGATGCCAGCCCTTCGTACTCGAGGTGGCAGAACCACTCGACGGTCTTCTCGTTGGTCGGTGCCTCGGCCATCAGGACACCACCTCGAAGCACTCGATGTCGGTGATGAGCCCGGTGCGCTCGGCCCGCCAGCGCGGCGTGACGCGTGCGCCCTTCGAGAGGGTGCCGGGAGCGGCGTCGACGGCGTGCACCAGGGCGGTGTCGGCGCCGTCGAGCGTGATCAGTGCGAACGCGAACGGGACGTCGCTGGGGTGCGACCGGGTCGGCTCGGGGACGTAGGTCCACGACTCGACGGTGCCCTCGGGCCCGACCTCGACGAGGTCGGCCTCGGCCGACTCGCCGGTGTAGGGGTCGTACTCCAGCGGCGGGCACTGGACCTTGCCGCCGGCCTTGGAGGCAAGGATCTTCCCCTGCTCCAGGCCCTCGGCGAAGGCCCCGATGATCGGGCCCAGGCTGCGGGTGTACGGGAACTCGATGGTGTGGCGGACCGGTCTGGCCATGCACTTCCCCCGTCGACGAGAACGTGTTCTTGCAAACGGCGGGACCGTAGCGGGCGCGGGCAGGCGGCGACCAAGCCGAGCATCATCGGGGCATGGCGTTCACGGGGTGGCCGGTCGAGGCCGTCGAGCTCTACGAGGGGCTCGAGGCCGACAACACCAAGGCCTACTGGCAGGAGCACAAGGCGACCTACGAGCGGTGCGTGAAGGCACCGATGGAGGCGCTGCTCGCCGAGCTGGCCGACGGCTTCGGCGCCGGTCGGGTGTTCCGCCCCTGGCTACGAGGTCGGCGCCCACGAGGTGCTGAAGACCGCGCCCCGGGGCGTGTCGAAGGACCACCCTCGGATCGACCTGCTCCGGCACAAGGGCCTCGTGATGTCGCGGTCGTGGCCGGTCGGCGCGTGGCTCGGCACGAGGAAGGCGAAGGAGCGCGTCGTCGCCACCCTCGAGGCGGCCCGCCCGCTCAACGGCTGGCTCGACCAGACGAAGGACGCTCCGAGGGGAGACCTGGGCGCGCCGGACCTGATGCTCCCCGAACCGGCGACGGATTGACATCAAAAATGGTGTCAGTCCGTCGCCGGTTCGAGCGCGGGACTCGGGCGCGCCCAACGTCGCCCCCTTGGTTGCGTCCTTCGTCTTTCGACCCTGGCGCGAACGCCCGATATCCGAAGGCACGAGCATCGCACTGACGAACTCCCTTGGAAGCGACAGCTAGGGGCGGGGGTCGACGAGGGCGCCGACCTCGCCGTGCACGAACGTGTCGAGCCGGCCGATCATGTCGCTCGGGAAGCCGAGCTCGATGGCGCTGGCCTCGTCGAGGCGGGCCATGGCGTCGTCCGGGATGGTGACGTCGAGCGACGCCAGCGTGTCGGTGAGCTGGGCGAGGGTCTTGGCCCCGAGGATCGGCACCATCCGGGGTGACCGCTGGCGCACCCAGGCGATGGCGGCCTGCGACGGGGTGCACCCGAGGTCCTGCGCGACGGCGACCAGCTCGCGGGTGATGGCCGTGTCGCGCTCGCTGATCGTCGACGCGTCGACGCGCGTGGCGCCCGCGTCACCGTCGAGGAACTTGCCGGACAGCACACCGCTGCCGAGGGGCGACCATGCCGTCACCGTGAGGTCGAAGGCATCGGCCATCGGCAGCAGCTCGCGCTCGATCTCGCGCTGGAGGAGGGAGTAGGGGAGCTGGAGCCCCTCGAACCGGGTCCAGCCCCGCAGCTCGGCGATCGTGTTGGCCCGCGACACCACCCACGCCGGCGCGTCGGAGATGCCGAGGTACAGGGCCTTGCCCTCCCGCACCACGTCCTCGAGGGCGCGGATCGTCTCGTCGATCGGCGTGCTCGGGTCCCAGATGTGGACCCAGAGGATGTCGACGTGGTCGGTCTGCAGGCGGCGCAGCGTCTGCTCCAGCGACCGGCGCAGGTTCTTGCGGTGGTTGCCCGAGGCGTTGGCGTCGGTCGGGTCGTTGGTGATCGTGTACTTCGACGACAGGACGAACGCGTCGCGGTCGTGGGCGACGAGCTCGCCCACGATCCGCTCGCTGTCGCCCTCGGTGTAGCGGTTGGCCGTGTCGATCGTGCGGCCGCCGGCCTCCACGTAGGCGTCGAAGATCCGCTGCGACTCCTGCCGGTCGGCGTGACGGCGGGCGTCGAAGTGGTCGTCGGCGAACGTCATGGCCCCGAGGATCACCTCGGAGACGCGGAGGCCGGAGCGGCCGAAGAGGCGGTAGCGCACCGCCCGATCTTGGTCGGTCAGGCGGGGTGGACGCGGGGCGCCGGCGTGAACTTCACCGGCAGGTGCTTGATCCCGTTGATGAAGTGCGACTTCAGCCGCTCGACCTCGCCGTTGAGCTCGATGTCGGGGAGGCGCCGGAACAGCTCCTCGTACATCACGTTCATCTCCATGCGGGCCAGGTTGGCGCCCAGGCAGAAGTGGGGGCCGCCGCCGCCGAACGCGACGTGCGGGTTCGGGTCGCGGGTGATGTCGAACGTGTAGGGGTCGTCGAACACGGTCTCGTCGCGGTTGGCCGAGATGTACCAGATCACGACCTTGTCGCCGGCCTTGATCTGGTTGCCGTTGACCTCGGCGTCCTGGGTCGCCGTGCGACGGAAGCACATGA
>JAODBP010000304.1 GCA_025464025.1 Actinomycetes bacterium
GCCCGGGGGGAAGTGTCGCCGCGCCGAGGAAGGGGGCGTCGCCCAGGGTGAAGACCCCACCATCGGCCCCGACCATCCAGTAGCCGGCGCCCGACGGGGTCGCCGCCATGCCGACGATCGGGGCGGCCAGGCGACGACCGCCGAGGCTGCCGGCGAAGCGGGCGTCGCCGAAGGTGAAGATCCCGCCGTCGGAGGCGACGAGCCAGTAGCCCCGGCCGGTGGGCGTGGGCGCCATGCCGACGATGGGCCGGTTGAGCCGGCGGCCGCCGGTCGATCCGAAGAACCGGGCGTCACCGAAGGCGAAGATCCCGCCGTCCGACGCGGTGAGCCAGTACCCGGCGCCGCTCGGCGTGGGCGCCATGGCGACGATTGGGGCGTTGAGGCGGAGGCGCCCGAGGCTCCCGGAGAAGCGGGCGTTGCCGAAGGCGAAGATCCCGCCGTCGGAGGCAGCCAGCCAGTAGCCCCCACCGAGCGGGGTGGCGGCGATGGCCACGATCGGCGCGTTGAGCGCCGGCCCGGCCCGGCCCTTCGCCACCGCGTCGCCGTAGGCGGCCACGGCCCCGTCGGACGACGCGACCCAGTACCCGCCCCCGGCCGTCGTCGGGGCCAGGCCGACCACGTTCGACGTCGCCGGCGCGCCGCTCGCCCGAGCCGACCCGAACGCGGCGACGGCAGACGCCGGCGTCGCGGCCGTCGCCGTCGTCGGCACCAACGGCGCGCTCACGAGGAGGGCGCCGAGGGCGCAACGTCGGAAGCCGCGCCACATGGGCGCCGAGGGTACGGGCTCGGCTGCCTAGCGCGGGCGGTAGCGGAGCTGCAGGACGCCGTTGCCGAGCCGGCGCTCGTCGAGGAGCTCGAGGTCGGTGCGCGTGTCGGCCGGCAGCGCCGGGTTGCCCCCACCGAGGACGATGGGCCAGACGAACAGGTGGCACTCGTCGACCAACCCGGCCTGCAACGCTTGCGCCGCCAGGTGCGGACCTCCCACGAGGAGATCGCGGCTGGCCCCGGCCTTGAGGTCGCGCACCGCGCCGGGATCGAAGGTGCGTTCGAGCCGGGTCCTGGCGGTGAGCGACGCGGCGAGGGTCGTGGAGCAGACGACCTTGTCCGCCGCCTGCCAAGCGTTGGCGAAGTCGGCCGTGAGGTCCGACCGCGCAGCAAGGGCGGGGTCGGTCTCCCACACGGCCATCGTCTCGTACATGCGCCGCCCGTAGAGGTAGGTGCCTGCCGACCGCATGACGTCGGTGATGGCGACGAACACGTCGTCGTCGGGCGGGGCCCAGTCGATGCCGCCCCGAGCGTCCTCGGTCCAGCCGTCGAGGGACACGTTCGACGCGTAGATCAGCCTGGCCACGGCCGGAAGGCTAGGTAGTCGGCGTAGCTGGGGGTTGGAAGGACGAAGGACGCAACCAGGGGGCTGGCCGTCAGGAGCAGGCGTCCTTGGCGTCGGCGAGGAGCTCGTTCACCTGGGCCTGGAGGTCGGCGTGGGAAGTCGTGAACTTGGCCCGGACGTCGGCCGGCAGGTCCTCGACGCCGACGTAACCGTTGTCGGCCGCCAGCTCGGCGCGGTCGTGCGCCATCGTCACGTAGGCGTCGGCCTGGGCGCTGATCTCGTCGGGGGCGGCCTCGGCGAGCCGGGTGATGATGGCGATGTTCTCGGCCCACCCGGCCGCGTCGCGAGCGGCCAGGCTCCCGCCGCCGGACGCGGCGAGGTCGGCGAAGGCGGCGCAGAAGTCGGACGGCGACGCGGCCGTGGCCGTGGCCGTGGTCGTGGTGGCCGCATCGGCGGCCGGTGCGGCGGACGACGAGCTGCAACCGGCCAGGAAGCCGATCGAGAGGGCCGCCGCCAGCAGGCCGTGGGAGATGCGGTGCAGGTTCATGCCGCTGGTCTCGCAGCCAGACCCGGGAGGTTCCTGGGAGGTCGGTGGGAGGACGTCCTACGTCTGGAGGTCACGATCTGTGCGTAGATGTGATCCGACGCCGATCCCGCCAGTGATGTCACGATCTACGAATGCTGGTCGCCGGAACTTCCACGCACTCCGACGCTGTCGACCTCGCACCATTCGTCCTCGCCGGCCTGTCCATCCTCGGCGGATTCGCCTCTATCTGGCTCACTTCGCGACACGGATCCAAGGCCTGGCTGCGTGATCAGCGGATGATGGCAACGTCCATGTTCCTGACAGGCGCGTACTCGCTGGATGACCAGATCGGCGTGCACATGAGGTCGAGCACAGAAGCAGGCGGCGAAGCTAGCTACGAGAGCTGCATCGATAGCCTCGCCGACCTCCGCCGTCTCCACGCACATCTAGAAGTGTTGGGTCCGACCGATCTCGCCAATTCGGCCCACGAATTGGCAGAGGCTTACAAGGCAGCGATTTCCTCCGTAAACACACGAGCGAAGGTGCTGGCCATCCGTTCCCACATAGGTGGCGATGCCAGCCAACACTGGCCCGAAGTCATGACAGCGTCCGCTGCCATGGACACGTTCGTGGCTCTCGCTCGACGCACAGTTACGAAGCCCAAGTAGGCCGTCCTACGTCTGGAGGTCGAGGACGGCGTCGGCCAGCCAGGCCAGCTCCTCGCGCCAGGAGGCGATGTGGCCGGTGGGGCGGAGGACGAACTTCGACAGCCCTTCGTCGGCGAGGCGCTGGATCAGCTTCCGGAGCTGGTCGGCACCGACCGGGAAGACGTCGGCCGGATCGACACCGGGGTTGCGGCGCTGGAGGCCGGCAACGGTGACGGCGTCGATCTCGGTCCGGGCGTACGGGATCGACAGGCCGTGGTGCTCGGGGTCGATCGAGCGGCCGTGCTCGGCGGCGACCTCGTCGATCCGACGGCGGGCCAGGCCGGCCTCATCCGGCCCGACCGCGGCGCCGAGCCACCCGTCGGCCAGGCGGCCGACGCGCTCGAGGGCCTTCGGGCCGATGCCGCCGAGCCAGATCTCCAGCGGGTCCTGCACCGGGCGCGACGGGACGGCGATGCCGGGGAAGTCGAACCGCTCGCTGTGGTGGATGACGGTCTCGCCGGCCCACCACGCCCGCAGCAGCGGGATGACCTCGTCCATCTGGTCGCCCCGATGCGTCACGCCGAGGGCCTCGCGCTCCCCCGGCTGGTCGATGCCGGGCACCAGGCTGAGCAGCACCCGGCCGGCGCTGAGCCGGTCGAGCTGGGCCAGCTCCTTGGCCAGCAGCATCGGGTTGCGCCCGATGGGCACGACGTTGGCGCCGAGCTTCAGGCGCTCGGTGCGCCCGGCGGCGAAGGCGAGGCCGACGAGCGGGTCGGTGATGTCGGCCATCGGGATGTCGGACAGCCAGACGGTGTCGAAGCCGAGCGACTCGAGCCCGTCGACCAGGGCGGCGAGCGAGTCGCGATCGGCGGGCTGGCCCCCGGGGGCCACGGCGAAGCGGACCTTCATCCCGCCATCCTGCCGCCGGCCGAGCAAGATGCCGACATGACCTTGGAACTGGGCCACGCCCTCATCACGATGATCGAGCCCGACCGGGAGACGATCCGCGAGTACCACCGGTGGTATGAGCGCGACCACTTCCTCAGCGGCGTGCTGGCCGGCCCCGGCGCGTACGCCGGCCAGCGCTGGGTCGCGACCCGCGACCTCAAGGCCCTCCGGCGGCCGACCGACTCGGTGGTGGCCCAGCCGGTCGAGGACGGTTCGTTCATCACGATCTACTTGATCGAGCGCGACAAGCTTGCCGACCACACCGACTGGGCCTTCCCCGAGGCGGCCCGGCTGGCCGGCCTCGGCCGCATGGACGCCCGCCGGCACCACGTGTCGACCTCGTACTACGACCTCGTCTCGGTCGTCGCCCGCGACGCCGACCCGGTGCCGGCCGAGCTGGCTCTGCACCACCCCTACGCCGGCCTCGTCGTGGTGTGGAGCGACGACGACGTGTCGGACCGGCTCGTGGGTGGGCCGGTCGCCCAGGTCGTGACCTTCCGACCGACCGTCCTGCCCGACCCGCTCCCCCGGATGCCCGGCGCGATCATGAGCGACCCCGATCGCCCGGTGCTCGTGCACTGCTGCTTCATCGACGACCTCTCGGCCGGCTGGCCCGCCTTCGACGACGTCGACGCCCTCCTCGTCGCGCCGTTCATCCCGACCGTCCCCGGCACCGAGACCTACCTCGACGACCTCTGATGAGCCGGCCTCCGGGGCCCAGACCGGCAAGACGCGCGAGGCTGGAGCCGTGCCCGAGCACGACGTGGTCGTCATCGGCAGCGGGTTCGGCGGGAGCGTCAGCGCCCTCCGCCTGACCGAGAAGGGCTACCGCGTCGCGGTCCTCGAGGCCGGGCGGCGCTTCGACGAGTCGACGCTGCCCAAGACCTCGTGGCACCTCCGCTCGTTCGTGTGGGCCCCGAAGCTCGGCTGCTTCGGCATCCAGCGCATCTCGTTGCTGAAGGACGTGCTCGTGCTGTCGGGCGCCGGCGTGGGCGGCGGTTCGCTCAACTACGCCAACACCCTCTACGAGCCGCTCGACCCCTTCTACGCCGACCCGCAGTGGGGCCACATCACCGACTGGCGAGCCGAGCTGGCCCCGTTCTACGACCAGGCCCAGCGCATGCTCGGCGTGACCACGAACCCGACGATGACGCCCGCCGACGACGTCATGCAGGCCGTGGCCGTGGAGATGGGCGTGGGCGACACGTTCCGCCGCACCCCCGTCGGCGTCTTCTTCGGCGAGCCCGGCGTCGAGGTCGCCGACCCGTTCTTCGGCGGCGCCGGCCCGGCCCGCCGCGGGTGCATCCAGTGCGGGGAGTGCATGACCGGCTGCCGCCACGGCGCCAAGAACACGCTGCTCCAGAACTACCTGCACCTGGCCGAGCGGGCCGGCGCCGAGGTCCACCCGCTCACCACGGTCACCGCCGTCCGCCCCCGGCCCGACGGTCGCTACGACGTCGAGACCGAGCGCACCGGGGCGTGGTTCGCCAAGCGGCGCCGCACGTTCGTCGCCCGTGACGTGGTGGTCGCAGCCGGGACGATGGGCACGCAGAAGCTGCTGCACGCCATGCGCGACGGCGGCACGCTCCCCGGCCTCTCGTCCCGGCTGGGTGAGCTGACCCGCACCAACTCCGAGGCCATCCTCGGCGCCCGCACGTTGCGGGGCGATGTCGACTTCACGCGCGGCGTGGCCATCACGTCGTCGTTCCACCCCAGCGCCGACACCCACATCGAGCCGGTGCGCTACGGCCGGGGCAGCAACGCCATGGGCCTCCTCACCACCGCGCTGGCCGACGGCGACCGCGGCTCGCGGCTGCGCACCTGGCTGCGCGAGGTGGCGCGCCACCCCGTCGAGATGCTCCGCAACCTGAGCATGCGGCATTGGTCGGAGCAGACGATCATCGCCCTGGTCATGCAGACCCGCGACAACTCGATCACCTGCTCGTTGAAGCGGGGTCGCCTCACCTCGAAGCCGGGCCACGGCGAGCCCAACCCTCGCTGGATCCCGCTCGGCCACGACGCCGTGCGCCGCATCGCCCGCCGCATCGGTGGCTTCCCCGGTGGCGGGTGGAACGACGTGTTCGACGTGCCGATGACCGCGCACTTCCTCGGCGGCGCGCCGATCGGCGACTCGGCCGAGACCGGCGTCCTCGACCCCTACCACCGCGCCTACGGCCACCCCGGCCTCCACGTCGTCGACGGCGCCGCCGTGTCGGCCAACCTCGGCGTGAACCCGTCGCTCACCATCACCGCCCAGGCCGAGCGGGCCATGGCGATGTGGCCCAACCACGGCGAGGCCGACCCCCGGCCGCCCCTCGCCGCGCCCTACGTGCGGGTCGCGCCGGTCGCGCCCCGCTCGCCCGTCGTGCCGATCGGTGCCCCCGGCGCCCTCCGGCTGGAAGGAGCGTCATGAACCTCGACCTGCTGCGGAAGACGTTCGAGAGCGGCCGCACCCGGCCGGTCGCCTGGCGCAAGGAGCAGCTCGCCGGGCTGCGCCGGATGGTGGTCGAGGCCGAGGAGGAGCTGCTCGAGGCCCTCCGGGCCGACCTCGGCCGCCCCCGGGTCGAGGCCTACGCCGCCGACATCGGCCACACCAAGGCCGAGCTGCGCCACCTCCACTCGCACGTGGCGCGGTGGATGAAGCCCGACCGGGTGCGCCTGCCGGCCACCGTCGCCCCGGCCAAGGGATGGGTCCAGGCCGAGCCGCTCGGCGTGGTGCTGGTGATCGCCCCGTGGAACTACCCGTTCCAGCTCCTGCTCGAGCCGGTGGCGGCCGCCCTCGCCGCCGGCAACTGCGTCGTGGCCAAGCCGTCGGAGCTGGCGCCGGCGTGCTCGGCGGCCATGGCCCGCCTGCTCCCCCGCTACGTCGACCCCGACGCCCTGGAGGTCGTCGAGGGCGGGGTCGACGTGTCGACCGCGCTGCTGGCCGAGCGGTGGGACCACATCTTCTTCACCGGCTCGACGTCGGTCGGGCGCGTCGTGGCCGAAGCCGCAGCCAAGCACCTCACCCCGACGACGCTCGAGCTCGGCGGCAAGTCGCCCACCTACGTGCACGCCAGCGCCGACCTCGCCATCGCGGCGCGCCGCATCGCGTGGGGCAAGTTCCTCAACGCCGGCCAGACCTGCATCGCCCCCGACTACGTGCTGGCCGACCGCGCCATCCGCGACGAGCTCGTCGACAAGCTGGTCGCCGAGGTCGGCGCGTTCTACGGGGACGAGCCCCAGCGCAGCACCAGCCTCGGCCGCATCATCGACGACCGCCACGTCGCCCGGCTCCAGCGCCTGCTCGACGACGGGCCGGGCACGATCGTCACCGGCGGGACCGTGCACGCCGCCGACCGGTACGTCGCGCCGACCATCACCGTCGACCCCCCGCCCGGCAGCGCGGTCATGGCCGAGGAGATCTTCGGACCCATCCTCCCGGTGCTCGCCGTCGACGGGCCCGACGAGGCGGTCGCCTTCGTCAACGCCCGGCCCAAGCCGCTCGCCCTCTACGTCTTCGCCCAGGACGAGCACCCGATCGACACCGTGATCGAGGGGACGAGCAGCGGCGGCGTGTGCGTGAACCAGACGCTCATGCACCTCGTCCCGGCCAACCTGCCGTTCGGCGGCGTGGGCGACAGCGGCTCGGGGGCGTACCACGGCAAGGCCGGCTTCGACGCCTTCAGCCACCACCGCAGCGTCCTGCGCAAGGCGACGAAGCCCGACCTGAAGCTGCTCTACCCGCCGTACTCCAAGCTGGCCGAGCGCCTCGCCCGCCGCATCCTCCGCTGAGCCAGGGCTGCCGG
>JAODBP010000314.1 GCA_025464025.1 Actinomycetes bacterium
GCCTCGATCGCGGCGCTGTTCCTCACCACCGAGGCCGTGATCGTCGACAAGCCCGAAGCGGGCGGCGCCGGCGGCGGCATGCCCGACATGGGCGGCATGGACTTCTAGTCCGTCCCACGCACGCAGCCGTTCGACGGAGCCCGGGCCACTGGCCCGGGCTCCTTCGCGTTTGGGATACCCCACCTGCAAGGAGACCGACGGCGAGCGCATGGCCCGACTCATTGACCGGGTGGCCGGTCGTCGGCTTACGTAGCAGGGCTCACCCGCGGCCCGATGGGGGATGGCGTGAGAAGGAAGCAGCCCTAGTGCCCCGCAACTCGATGACCTTCATGCTTGACGGTGAGGTCTCGCTCGCGGCCTTCGACACCGCCGTCAGGTCCTTCCGCGAAGCCGTGGAAGCCCTCACCGCCGAGGTCGCCCCGTCGGGCCAGATCGAATGGGTCGTGGACGTGCTCGAAACGGGGAGCGCGATGCTCGGCGTCCGTGGTCGCGCCGACGACGATCTCATCGTGGACGCTGTCGTCGACGCGTTCGAGACGATCGGGGAGGCGTACGAGCGCGGCGAACTCGTGCCCTACTCGCCGCGGGTCAGTATCCCGTTCGACCGGATGGTCTCGGTCGTCAGCGGGGTGATCCCGAGCATCCGGTTCGAGACGGCCGAACGAGACTTCGTCATCACAGCACCGCCCCCGCAAAGGGTCGTGTTCCGTGAGGTGGAGGCGCGCCGCAGCGCCTACGGGGCCGTACGCGGACGCATCCAAACCCTCAGCAGCCGCAACCACCTGCGGTTCACCCTCTACGACCGTCTCGATAATCGGGCGGTCTCCTGCTATCTGCGAGAGGGGCAGCAAGACCTGATGCGAAACGCGTGGGACAAGCTGGCCTCGGTCGAAGGCATCGTGACCCGCGACTCGCTAGGGCGCCCCACGGGGGTGCGGCAAGTCACCAGCCTCGAGATCCTCCCCGAGCCTCGCGGTAATTGGCGGGCCGCGAGGGGAGCCGTCCCCTGGTCCGAAGGCGACGAGCCTGCCGAGCGCACGATCAGGCGGTTCCGCGATGCCTGAAGCGCCGGACCGCGTCTACTGGGACTCCTGTGTCTTCGTTGCCTACATCGGAGGCGAACCAGATCGTGCGCGCAACGTGGCCGATCTCCTCGAGGACGCCGCCGAACGACGTATCGAGATCATCACCTCAACCGCCACGATCGTTGAGGTGGCCTACGCCACCTCAGAGAAGGCCGGAGGGCTTGACCCTCTGATCGAGGACAACATCAACGCGCTGTGGGGTGACTCGTCCCCCGTGTCGCTGGTGGAATTCCACGACGCTCTCGCGGTCAAGGCGCGCGACCTGATCCGCTACAGCCTGTCTGAAGGCTGGTCGCTGAAGCCGTACGACGCCATCCACCTGGCCACGGCACAGCACCACGGAGCCAAGGCCCTCCACACCTACGACCTGACCTCGCTGAAGAAGTACGCGGGCAAGGTCGGGTGTGCCGTGGTCGAACCGGAGTCCGAGTACCCGAGGCTGTCCATTGACTGACAACCTGAATCAGACACAGACGAGGATCAGGTAGCCCTACCTCTAGACCCGATCGAGGCCCTCAAGGCTCTCCTGCGTACTCCACCTGCCGAATCAGGTGAGGGAAGTCAGGACGAGTGAGGTTTCCCTAGAGGTGTTCCCTACGTCACCCTTAACCCCGGTTGACTACGTACTACATCTGACTACAGTTAGTCGTACCGGCTAGGACACACAAGACGGGTGCTCTTCCGCTACGGCCTTTGAACCCGTGGCACTAAGGGAGGGAACTTCCGAAGGTGTTGCACGAAGGCCCGGGGAATTTGAACCTCCCCGGGCCTTCGTCGCGTCTCGGCGGAGGGGACGGGATTCCAACCCGCGGTGCCGGCTAGGACACGGCCGTTTTTGAGACGGCTGCAATAGGGCGCTCTGCCACCCCTCCGCCACGAAGCGTACCGGGGGCGTCCTGTGGAGCGTAAGGGGTTACATCCTGTGACTTCGCGGTGACCTCATGGGGATAGCCACAGCCCGATCCCCAGACCCCTGGGGTCACGTCACACATCACCACGAAGGTGTGCGTCGTTCGTTGACTCACCCAACGGGGCAGTCGGCAAATGTCACTGAACCCTTGTGGTGTTCTGCGTAGTTCTGCATACCTAGAATTCTTGGGGAATTGAGGCTGCGGGTCGCGTTCCGCAGGTCAGAGCACCAATGCAAGCGGGCTGCACCCGCTGAAGGTCTAAGGGGCCGCGAAGCGCCTCTTGGCGGAAGCCGGTCGAGCCCCAGGGAGGACGACCCGAAGTCCTGTCCGACTGCTTGCGAACGCGTGTTCGACGCGCGCACCATGCGGGATGGGCTATGAGTGGACCTACGCGCAACCTGGCTCGACGTTCGCTGACCGGCTCCTCATGGACGGCCAGATCGCCGGGAAGGTCGAGCGGTTCCGTCGTAGCGCCCCAGTGGCCGAGCAGCGGCGGGGCGAGCCGTGGAAGCAGTCAGCGCCGTTCTACGTCGGCTACATCGGCACGGATCCGGTGACGGGCGAGCACGACACGCTGACTGACGCGCACCGGGCCACGGAGGCGGCAGTCGCTCTCTCCGATGAGAGATAGACGTCTATCTCGCTAACGCACCAGGCGTGTCAGGGCCCCCGACTGCATCGGTACGAAGCGCATCTCGACCAAGGCGGCCTCGACGTCTCGTCGGCGGAATCGGGCACCTCGGGTGCGCCACGGCCGGAGGCGACCGGCACGAATGAGGGCGTGGAAGGCGTCGATGTTCATGTCACATAGGACATGTCGGGCTTGGTCGTTGGTGAGCCAGTCGTCAGCGTCGAGTCGGCCGGCGGCGGTGCGGGGCCGGGTGCGCTTGACGAGGGGTCGGAGGGGCTCGGTGCGCCAGATGGTTTCGACTCGGGTCGGGTCGAAGGGCAGACCTACGCGGCCTGGTTGCACGACGGCGCGGGCGAGGCGGTTCGCCACGTAGAGGCTGCCCGCCCCGACGTCGCCGCCAAGGGGCTTGTCCGCGTAGGAGACCGGCTCGTCACCGGCAAGCTCGAGTCGGGCGGCAAGGAACTCGTCGCGGCTGATCGTGCGGGTGGCGTAGTAGTCGCGGGCCAGCTCGCGTAGCCGCCGGGTGTGTTCCACGATGTCAGCGGTCGCTGCCGGCGGGGATACATCTCGGCGATCGCACTCCGCGAGCACCCACGCTTCAAGCGGTGCGGCTTGGATGCTGACGCCGGAGCATCCAGCCGGCCGGCGACGGCAGACGTAGGTCCTGCGGCCTCGGCTCTTGCTGGCGATCAGCCGGCCCCCGCACCGCCCGCAGTAGAGGATTCCGCTCAGCATGTTCCTGCTCCGGCGGCCGTTCGCGGGCCGGGCCCGGTCGGCCAGGACGAGCTGCACCCGGGCGAAGGTGTCATGGTCGAGGATCGGCGGCCAGCAATCGGTAGCGACCACCTGGCCGAGGTACGCACGGTCGCCGGTCAAGGCTGCCTTGGCGAGGATGCTGCGGATCGTGCCCGCCGACCAGGGCGAGTCCCCCGGGGTTGGGGCACCCCGAGCGTTCCAGACGGTCGCGATGCTGTTCAGGCTCTCGTCGCGGAGAACCCTCTCGGCGGCCTCCTCGATCATGGCCGCCTGCGTGGGTTCGAGCGCCTCGTATCGGCCCGTCCAGCCGAACGACGGTCGGCAGGCGTGCGGGCGGCCGGCCTCGGCGAGCTCACGCTCCTTCGCCTTCTCGCGGATGCTCTTCGTCGAGGACTCCAAGCCGGCGAAGGTCACGAGCAGCCGGACGATCGCGACCCCGAGCTCGCTCGAGCTGTCGACCGGTTCTGTCACCGACGCGAGGAACACCGAGCGGTACTCGCACACCTGCCAGAACCGCTCGAAATCCGCCGGTCGACGTGCCAGCCGGTCGAGCTTCCAGACCAGCACACCGTCGTAGTGGCCTTCTTCGATCGCCGAACGCAGCAACTCGAACGACGGTCGTTGGACACCGCTGTAGGCAGAGATGTCGTAGTCCTCGAACACGTCGGAGACGGTCCAGCCACGGGCATCCGCGTACCTGCGACAGAGCCGCTCCTGCCGGGCCGTGGACGTCGGCTCCCCCCCAGACGTGGGGGCTTCCTCGCTCTCCGGCTCCTTGCTCAACCGGGTGTAGAGCGCGACCAGCGGCATGGCTTCCACCATCCGCCCGCAGCCGCGAGACTCCAAACATGGCAGACGTCGAGGATGACTCGGATGAGGTCGAGGGTGGCGAACTGGGCTGGATGAGCACGAAGGCCGCCGCCGCGCATCTCGGCATCACGACCCGCACGCTGTACCGGTTCATCGACGAAGGCGCTGTGCCGGCCTACAAGTTCGGCCGGGTCATCCGGATGAAGCGAGGCGACCTCGATGTCTTCATCGAGAACAGCCGTGTTGAGCCCGGGACCCTCAGCAACCTCTACCCGCCCCGAAAGGCCTAGGCGTCGGCATCGAGGTCGGCGATCGGTCCCGAGCCGAGCTCGGGCAGGTCGTCGAGGCCGGCCCGCTCGAGGGCGGCGCGCAGCTCGGTGGTCGTGGCCGCCGGGTGGCGGACCACGAGCTCGACGTCGGTCTCCCGGCCCTGGCGCCGGGCGATGAGGCGCACCCCCTACGGTTCGTCGGGCGGCGGCGTGCGACCTTCCCGCCGGAGCGTGCGGATGCCCGCCGCCCCGACGACCAGCGCGAGGGCGACGAGGGCGGGCACGGCCCAGCCCGGCCGGCCGCGGTCGTGGCCCGCCTTCCGGGCCAGCGGGGCCACGTTCGTGGCCGCGGCCCGGGCGCCGGACGAGGTGGCCCGGGCGACGTCGTCGGGCAGCTCCTGGATGCGGTCCTCGGCCGGCGGGGCCAGCGGCGCGTCGCCGAGCTGGACCTGCACGCCCCACTTGGTGGAGCGGAGCCCGAGGGCGCGGGCCACGGTCATGGCCGGCACCGTGCGGGGCCCGGCGCTGCCGTCGAGGGTGACGGCGGTGGGCCGCCCGGACGGCCCGGTCGTGGCCACCCGCACGGCGGTGAGGTCGCCGCCGTAGTCCAACCGGCCGGCCAGGTCGGCCAGGGCGATCCGGACCTGCCACGGGTCGGGCGACCGGGTCACGTAGGCCGCCGCCCGCAGGTACGGATAGGCGCTGTCCGGCGTGCCGAAGCCCTCCTCCGGGCTGGCCGAGACGCCGCCGCCGTTGGCCGAGTAGACGGCCGCGGCGAACGTCCCGCCGTAGGTCAGCACCTGCCCGGCGGTCGCGGCCACGGCCCGGTCCATCGCCCCGTACTCGGCCTGCTGGCCCAGGTACACCTGGCACCGCTGGGTGTCGCAGATCTCGCCGCTGGCCCGCATGGCCCGCAGGGCGTAGGTGCGGGCGGCCACGGCCTGGGCCTCGAGCGAGGCCAGCGGCCACGACGGGTCGCGCACCTCGCCCATGCCCCGGAGGTACTGCTCGACGTCGACCTCGTCGACGAGGCGGAGCCCGTCGCCGCCGGCCGCCGCCTCGACCGCGCCGCGGTAGCGGGCGCCGCGGTCGGGCACGCCGATCGTGCCGCCGCGGGCGGGCACGGCCCAGACCGTGCTGCCGGTGGTGCGCTCGGGCGAGGTGGTCGTGGTGGTGGGCGCGGTGGTCGGTGGCGTCGTGGTCGACGGCGTCGTCGGCGCCGGCCGGGTCGGCGTCGGGAGGAGCGTGGTGGTCGTCGACGACTGCGGCGGCTTGGGCTGGGGGAGCGGCAGGAGCTGGGCCCGGCCGGCCGACTGCGCCTGGATCCCACCGACCGGGGCCACGCGGTAGCGGCCGTCGTGGCGGATCCGCACGGCGCCGCCGGGCGCCACGTCGAGGGGGAAGCCGGTGGCCTGGGGACCGGTGCGGGGGCTGCGCACCTGGCCGCCGTTCGGGAACGTCACCACGGTGTCGCGGTCGGCGTCGGTGAGGACGACCACCCGCACGGCACCGTTGGCCCGCCCGAGGGCGGCGCCCGGGTAGAAGTGGCCGAGGATCTGGCCCAGCGAGGCCCCGTCCTTGCCCATCCAGAAGGCCCCGTCCTGCGCCATCCCGACGCCGTGGCCGAAGCCCTGGCCGTCGACCACCAGCACCGGCACGGGCGCGGCGGCGTGCGACGGCACCGCTCCCCCGACGACCAGCGCCGCCGCAGCGAGCGGCAGCATCACCTTCCTGACCAGCAAACCGGCGACCCCCGACGTGTGCTTCGACTCCCGGTGCGACGGGACCTCTACCCTGAAGCCCATGGTCGATGTGCTCGCGCCGTCCGAGGGCTGGGGGGTCCTCCACCTCTTCTGCAAGGTCCACCCCGGCGTCGATGCCGAAGCCGTCACCAGCGCGGTGAAGACGGCGACCGACGGTGGCGACCACCAGGTCGTCCCGGTGGCCATGCTCGGGCACAAGGCCGACCTCGGCTTCCTCGCCGTCGGTCCCGACCTGTGGCGGCTGCGGGCGCTCCAGACCGACCTCCAGGCCGCCGGCCTCGAGGTCGTCGACTCCTACGTCTCGCTCACCGAGGTGTCGGAGTACTCGGCCAACGTGCCCGAGGCCCAGAAGACGGCCCGGCTGTTCCCGGTGCTGCCGCCCGAGGGCAAGGCGGCGTTCTGCTTCTATCCGATGTCGAAGCGCCGCAACGTCGACCAGAACTGGTTCGCCCTCCCCTTCGAGGAGCGGCTCGAGCTCATGTACGAGCACGGCAAGTCGGGTCGCACGTTCGCCGGTCGGATCACCCAGCTCGTCACCGGCTCCACCGGCCTCGACGACTTCGAGTGGGGCGTCACCCTGTTCGGCGTGCACCCCGACGACCTCAAGGACTGCGTCTACACGATGCGGTACGACCAGGCCTCGACCCACTACGCCGAGTTCGGCACCTTCTACACCGGCATGATCGCCGAGCTGCCCGAGGTCCTCCGCCGGGTCGGCGTCTCGGCCTAGCCGGTGCCAGCAGGAGGTCCTGGTCTCCTGCCGAACTCAGGAGGCGTGGCGATCCGCGTCCTCGCGCCGTTGCT
>JAODBP010000343.1 GCA_025464025.1 Actinomycetes bacterium
CCTGCATGTTCTCGACCTTGAACGTGAGCGTGGCGATCATCCCGCGGATCGCCTCCAGGCCCAGGGTCACCTGGTCGACGGCGTCGAACAGGGGCTCCTTGTCCTCCTGGAGGTCGCGGTTGTAGGAGAGGGGCAGGCCCTTCAGTGTGGTGAGGATCCCCACGAGGCTGCCCACGACCCGGCCGGTCTTGCCCCGAGCCAGCTCGGCGATGTCGGGGTTCTTCTTCTGCGGGAGCATGGACGAGCCCGTCGAGTAGCCGTCGTCGAGGCCGGCGAAGCCGAACTCCTCCGTCGACCAGAGCACCAGCTCCTCGCCGATGCGGGACAGGTGGATGGCCACCATGGCGAGCACGACCAGCGACTCGGCCACGAAGTCGCGGTCGCTCACGGCATCGAGGCTGTTCTCGAACCTCGCCGCGAAGCCGAGGTCGGCGGCGACCCCGTCGGGGTCGAGCGGCAGCGACGACCCGGCGAGGGCACCCGCGCCCAGCGGCGACACGTCGAGCCGCCGCCGGCAGTCGAGCAGGCGGTCGAGGTCGCGGGCGAGGGCCCAGCCGTGGGCCAGCAGGTGGTGGGCCAGCAGGACGGGCTGGGCCCGCTGGAGGTGGGTGTAGCCCGGGAGGTAGGCGCCGCCCGCCTCCTCGGCCCGCTCCAGCAGCACCTCCTGGAGGGCGACGATCCGGGCCCCGACGACGGCCAGCTGGCCCTTGCACCACAGGCGCAGGTCGGTGGCCACCTGGTCGTTGCGACTCCGGCCGGTGTGGAGCTTGGCCCCGGCCGCCCCGGCGATCTCGGTCACCCGCCGCTCGACGGCGGTGTGGATGTCCTCGTCGCTCTCGACGAACTCGAACGCGCCGGAGGCGAGCTCGTGCTCGACGGCGGTGAGCGCCTCGAGGACGGCCTCGGCCTCCTCGTCGCTCATGATCCCGCCCCGCAGCAGCCCGCGGACGTGCGCCCGCGAGCCAGCCAGGTCGACCGCCGCCAGGCGACGGTCGAACGGCAGGCTCACGGTGTAGGCCAGCAGCTCGTCGGACGGCCCGCCCTCGAACCGTCCCGACCACAAGGTCACTGAGCTATGCCTCCCGGCCGGCCGCGCGGTTGCGGGACCCCGGGCCCTGGCGGGCCGACCACGTCTGCACGCCGAGGCCCCACAGCCGGACGAAGCCGGCCGAGTCCTCGTGGCGGAACTGGTCGGCGGCGTCGTAGGTGGCCAGCCCGTAGTCGTACAGGCTGTGGTCCGACCGGCGGCCGGTCACCCGGCAGCCCCCCGGCTCCAGGCGCAGGCGCACGTCGCCCGTGACGAACTCCTGGGACGCGTCGATGAACGCGTCGTAGGCCTCGCGCAGAGGCGAGAACCACAGGCCGTCGTAGATCAGCTCGGCGTAGCGCGACTCGAGGCGAACCTTCTCCCGCTCGAGGTCGCGCTCGAGGCAGATCGACTCGAGGTCCTCATGGGCCAGGATCAGGGCCAGCGCCGCCGGGCACTCGTAGGTCTCGCGGCTCTTGATGCCGACGCGGCGGTTCTCGACCATGTCGATGCGCCCCCAGCCGAAGGCGCCCACGACCTGGTTCAGGTGGTCGATGAGCTCGACCATGCCCATGGCCTTGCCGTCGACGGCGGTCGGGATGCCCTTGGTGAAGGAGATCTCGACGTCACGCGGCTCGGTGGCGGTCTGCTTGGTCAGCGACCACACGCCCTGGGGCGGCACTGCCCACGGGTCTTCCATCTCGCCGCACTCGATCGCCCGACCCCAGAGGTTGTCGTCGATGGAGTACACCTTCTCCTTCGTCGCCGTGATCGGGATCTCGTTCCGGTAGGCGTAGAGGATGGCGTCCTCACGGGTCATGCCCCACGTGCGCACCGGGGCGATCACCTCGAGGTCGGGCGCCAGGGCGCGCGTCGACACCTCGAAGCGGACCTGGTCGTTGCCCTTGCCCGTGCAGCCGTGGGCCACGGCGTCGGCACCGTGGTAGCGGGCCGCCTCGACCAGGTGCTTCACGATGACCGGACGCGACAGGGCGGACACCAGCGGGTACTTGCCCTCGTACAGGGCGTTGGCCTTGAGGGCCCGGGTGAGGTACTCGTCCGCGTACTCCTGGCGGGCATCGACGACGAGGGACTCGACGGCGCCGGCGGCCAGGGCCCGCTGGCGCACCGACTCCATGCTCTCCTCGCCGCGCTCCTGGCCGACGTCGACCGCCATGGCGATCACCTCGACGCCGAGGTTCTCCTGCATCCACTTCACGGCGACCGACGTGTCGAGGCCGCCGGAGTAGGCGAGGACCGCGCGCTTGGCCATTACTTCGTCTCCTGATCGTTGTCCTGGGGGGAGGGACGGAGCCCGGCGAGGGCCCCGAGGGTGTGCACGAACGTGGCGGTGTCGATGCCCTCGGCCACGACGACGAGGACGGTGTCGTCCCCCGCCACGGTGCCGAGGATCTCCGGGAGCCCGGACCGGTCGAGGGCGGAGCCGACGACGTGGGCCGAGCCCGGCGGGGTCCGCAGCACGATGAGGTTCCCCGACGAGCCGATGTCGGCGACCCAGTCCGACAGCATCCGGCGCAGGTGGTCCTCGGGGGCGACCCGCTCGTGGGGCAGCTCGGGGATGGCGTAGACCGACTCACCGCCGGGGACGCGCACCTTCACGGCGCCGAGCTCCTCCAGGTCCCGCGAGACCGTGGCCTGCGTGGCCCGGACATCGTCGGCCTCGAGCAGCTCGACGAGCTGGGTCTGGCTCGTCACCGCGTTGGTCTCGAGCATCCGCGCGATGCGGTGCTGGCGCTGCGTCTTCCCGAGCTGGTTCATCGGCTCGCGTCCGAGAGCAGGAACGCGAGGAGGCCGCGCATGGTGTGCATGCGGTTGGCCGCCTGCTGCCAGACCAGCGCCTGGGGCGACTCCATGACGTCGGCCGAGACCTCCTCGCCCCGGTGCGCGGGGAGGCAGTGCAGCAGGACGGCGTCGGGAGCGGCCTTCGCCAGCAAGGCCGAGTCGATGGTGAAGCCGGCGAACGCGCGGCGACGGGCCTCGGCCTCGTCCTCCTTGCCCATCGACGCCCAGA
>JAODBP010000350.1 GCA_025464025.1 Actinomycetes bacterium
CTGGCCGAGCTCGTCATCGCGCTCGTGCCGTCGATCGAGATGATCCGCTTCGTCAACAGCGGCACGGAAGCGACGATGAGCGCGCTGCGCCTCGCGCGGGCCGTCACGGGTCGCACGAAGATCATCAAGATGAACGGCTGCTACCACGGCCACGCCGATCTGCTCTTGAGCCACGCAGGCAGCGGCGTGGCGACGCTCGGCCTGCCCGATTCTCCTGGCGTGCCCGCCGCCACCGCGGCCGCGACGCTGACGGCGGAGTTCAACGACCTCGCCGGCGTCGAGGCGCTCTTCGCCGCCAACCCCGGCGAGATCGCCGCCGTCATCACCGAGCCGATTGCGGCGAACATGGGCTTCGTGATGCCGATCGGCGAATACCTGCTCGGCCTCCAGCAACTCTGTCGCCGACTCGGCGCTCTCTTCGTCCTCGACGATGTGATGACCGGCTTCCGCGTCACGCCCGGCGGCGCGCAGATCGCCTTCGGGCTCGACCCCGACATCACGTGCCTCGGCAAGGTGATCGGCGGCGGCCTGCCGGTCGGCGCCTTCGCCGGCCGGCGCGACCTGATGGAGCACCTGGCCCCGCTGGGCGAGGTGTACCAAGCCGGCACGCTGTCGGGGAACCCGGTCGCCACCGCGGCCGGCCTCGCCGTGCTGGCCGAGCTCGACGCCGGTGCCTACGAGCAGCTCGAGGCCACGGCCACGGCGCTGGCCGACGGCCTCCGCGAGGCGATCACGAGCGCAGGTGTGGCGGTGCAGGTCCCGCGGGGCGGCACGCTCGTCGGCCTCCACTTCAGCGACACGCCGGTGCACGACTACGACGAGGCCAAGGTGGGCGCCGACACCGGGCGCTACACCACGTTCTTCCACTCGATGCTCGACCAGGGGATCGCCCTCGCCCCCGGTGCCTACGAGGCGCTCTTCCCGAGCCTGGCCCACACCGAGGTGGACATCGAGCGAACCGTCGATGCTGCGGCCGCGGCGGCCAGGGACGTGGCGGAGGCAGCTGGGTAACGTCCCGCCCATGGCCCCCCCGCCGTTGATCAGTCGCGAGCGCCTCGGCCCCGTCGCCGACGCCGTCGACCTCGCCACCGCCGAGCTCGAGCAGCGCGAGGCCCTGCGGCGCCTCGAGTCCGGCGACCACACGCTCTGGCAGGACGATCCGACCGAGGTGGCCGACCGACTGGGCTGGCTGCCGGTCGTCGACGAGATGCGGGCGGTGACCGGCGACCTGCGGGCCTTCGCCCAGCAGGCCGCGGCCGACGGGCTGCGCCACGCCGTGCTGCTCGGCATGGGTGGCTCGTCGCTCTTCCCCGAGGTGCTGTTCCGCACGTTCGGCGCCGGTCCGCTCGACCTGCACGTGCTCGACACCACCGATCCGGCCGCCATCGCCCGCATCGCCGAGCTCGACCTGGCCACGTGCCTGTTCGTGGTCGCCTCCAAGTCGGGCTCCACGATCGAGACCCGCACCCAGTTCGACCACTTCTGGGAGGCCAGCGGCGGGAACCCGGCGCAGTTCGTCGTGGTCACCGACCCCGGCAGCGAGCTGGCCGCCATCGGCGCCGAGCGCGGCCTGCGCCACGTCTTCGAGAACCGGCCCGACATCGGCGGCCGCTACTCGGCGCTCTCGTACTTCGGCCTGGTGGCCGGCGCCCTCCTCGGGGTCGACCTCGACACCCTGCTCGGCCGGGCCGCCGGCACCGACCACCCGTCGGGGCTCCGGCTCGGTGCGATCATCGGGGCCGCGGCCCAGCACGGCCGGGACAAGCTGACGCTCGTCCTCCCGCCCGAGGTGTCGGCCTTCGGGCTCTGGCTCGAGCAGCTCGTGGCCGAGTCCACCGGCAAGCACGGCGTCGGGATCGTCCCCGTCGCCGGCGAGCCGCTCGGCTCGCCCGACGTCTACGGCGACGACCGCCTGTTCGTGTCGCTCGGCACCAACCCGGCGCTCGACGCCCTGGCCGCCGCCGGCCACCCCGTCGTCGAGCTCGTCTTCGGCACGCCGGTCGACCTCGGCACCCAGGTCGTGCTGTGGGAGATCGCCGTCGCCCTCTCGGGGGCGGTGCTCGGGATCAACCCGTTCGACCAGCCCGACGTGGCCTCGGCGAAGGCGGCCACCAACAAGGTGCTGGAGGAGGGCATGCCGACGATCGCCGAGGTGGCGGTGCACCAGCTCCTCGATCAGCTCCGGCCCGGCGACTACCTGGCCATCCAGCTGTTCGGCGATCCCGACGACCCCGACATGCCCAAGATGGACCAGGCCCGCACGGCGCTGCGCGACCGCTACAAGGTCGCCACCACGTTCGGCATCGGGCCCCGGTTCCTGCACTCGACGGGCCAGCTTCACAAGGGCGGACCCCCGACGGGCGTCTTCGTGCAGATGCTCGGCGCCGACCACGTCGACGTCGCCATCCCGGGACGGCCGTTCGGCTTCTCCGAGCTGAAGCAGGCGCAGGCCGCCGGCGACCTGCTGTCGCTCAAGGACCGCGGGCTGCGCGCCGGCCGGGTCGACATCCACGAGTTCCTGGAGGCAGTGCTGTGAGGCTGGGCATGATCGGGCTGGGCCGCATGGGCGGCAACATGAGCGAGCGCATCCGCCTCGCCGGCCACGAGGTCGTCGGCTACGACCGCGACCCCAAGGTGAGCCAGGCCAAGGACCTGGCCGACCTCGTCGGCCAGCTCGGTGAGACGCCCCGGGTGGTGTGGGTGATGGTGCCCTCGGGCCAGCCCACCGACGACACGGTCCTCGAGCTGCGCGACCTGCTCGGCCCGGGCGACGTGGTGGTCGACGGCGGCAACTCGAACTGGCGCGACTCGCAGCGCCACGGCGAGGAGCTGGCGGCGAACGGCATCGGCTTCATCGACGCCGGCACGTCGGGCGGGGTGTGGGGCCTGCAGGAGGGCTACTGCCTCATGGTCGGCGGCTCGAAGGACGACGTCGCCGTCCTCCAGCCGGCGTTCGACGCCCTCGCCCCGACCGACGGCTTCGCCCACGTCGGCCCGGTGGGTGCCGGCCACTTCGCCAAGATGGTCCACAACGGCATCGAGTACGGGATCATGCAGTCGTACGCCGAGGGCTACGAGCTGCTCAAGGCGGTCGACATCGAGCTCGACGCCGATGCCGCCATCAAGGCGTGGCAGCACGGGAGCGTCGTGCGCTCGTGGCTGCTCGACCTCCTCGTGCTGGCGTTGGAGGACAAGGAGACCTTCGACAAGTTCA
>JAODBP010000356.1 GCA_025464025.1 Actinomycetes bacterium
GCGGCACGTCGATGGCGACGCCGGTCGTGGCCGGCGCCTTCGCCGCCCTGAAGCAGGCCGTGCCCACCGCGACCGTCGCCCAGCTGCTCACGTCCCTGCAGTCCACCGGCGTGCCGGTCACCCTCCGAGACACCGGCGGGGGGACGGTGGCGGTCACCGCCGCGCCCCGCATCGACGTCAAGGCGGCGCTCACCGACCTGCTCCACGTCCCCGGCCCGCCGGCCGGGTTGACCGCCGCCGTGAGCGACCACACCGTCGACCTCACGTGGACGGCGCCGGGCTGGGCCGGGGCCCACGCCATCACCGGCTACGACGTGACCGTCACCGGCGGCTCGACGCAGTCCGTCACCACCACCTCGGCCTCGTCCACCGGCCTCACGAACGGCACGGCCTACACCTTCTCGGTGGTGGCCAAGAACAGCGACGGCTCCTCCCGGGCCGCGACGCTCGCCGCCACCCCGGCCACCATCCCGGCGGTGCCGACCGCGGTGGCGGCGACGGCCGCCAGCCAGCGGGCGGTCGTCACGTGGACGGCGCCGACCGACACCGGCGGCGTGCCCCTCACCGGCTACCGGGTCACGGCCACCCCCGGCGGGGCCCAGGTCACGGCCACCGGCACCTCGGTGACCGTCACCGGGCTCACCAACGACACGCCCTACACGTTCAAGGTCCAGGCCCAGAACCCGGCCGGCCTCTCGGCGCTGTCCGCCGCGTCGACGCCGGTGACGCCGCGCGCCACGGTGCCGGGTGCCCCGACCGGGGTGACGGCGACGACCGGGGTGCGGTCGGCCACGGTGAGCTGGACCGCGCCGGCCGACGACGGTGGTTCCGGCGCGCTGCGCTACTCGGTGCTGGTCTCCAACGACGTGACGATCGAGGTCGGGTCGGTGACCTCGACCGTGATCGTGGGCCTGAGCGAGGCGACCGCCTTCTCGTTCCGGGTCGTGGCCGTGAACGACGTCGGCAGCTCGCTCCCGTCGGTGCCCACGCCCACCATCATCGTGATGGGCAGCGGTGGTGGTGGCGGCGGTGGTGGCGGCGGCGGCGGTGGCGGTGGCGGTGGCACGACGACCACCTCGTCGACGACCACCTCGACCTCGACGACCTCGACCACGGCGCCCCGGGCCACCACGACCACCACGACCGCCCCGCCGGCGCCGACGCTCCCGCCTCCGTCGCCAGCCGTGGCCGTGCCCGGTGGCGTCGTCGCCATCCGTGACGGCGTGCCGGTGCGCTTGCCGGTGAACGTGCCGAGCGGCCTCACCGTCGCGGCCGCGGCGGCCACGCCATCAGGCAAGGGTGCCTGGGTCGTCACGCCGCAGGGCAAGGTGGTCACGGCCGGAGACGCCCCGACCCTCGGTTCGATCAAGGGCAGCCTCAACAAGCCGATCGTCGGCATGGCGTCCACCGCGTCCGGCAAGGGCTACTGGCTCCTCGGGGCCGACGGCGGCGTGTTCAGCTTCGGCGACGCCCGGTTCCAGGGCTCGACCGGCAGCAGGAAGCTCAACCAGCCCATCACCACGTTGGCGTCCTCGGCGTCGGGCAAGGGCTACTGGCTCCTGGCCGCCGACGGTGGCGTGTTCAGCTTCGGCGACGCCCGCTTCCTCGGCTCGACCGGCGGCCTCCGCCTCACCAAGCCGGTCGTCTCCCTCGCGTCCACGCCGAGCGGCAAGGGCTACTGGCTGGTCGGCAGCGACGGTGCGGTGTTCGCCTTCGGCGACGCCCGCAACGTGGGCTCGGGGAGCAAGGGCAAGCGGATCGTGGCCCTCGCGCCGACGCCCTCGGGCCAGGGCTACTGGCTGCTGGCCGCCGACGGCTCGGCCATCCCCTACGGCGACGCCGTCAAGAGGTAGCGGTAGCTCGGAACCAGTCGATCGTGGCCCGGAGGCCGGTCTCCAGGTCGACCGGCTCGACGTCGGGGAACAGCGAGCGCAGCCGGGTCTGGTCGGCCTGGGTGTCGCGGACGTCGCCGGTCCGGGCCGGGCCGAACTCGAGGGCGAGGTCGGTGCCGAGCAGCTTGCCGAGCAGCTCGGCGAGCTCGAGGAGCGACACCCGTGAGCCGTAGGCCAGGTTCACGGGCCGGTCGCTCGTGACCCGGCGGCTCACGGCGTCGGTGATGACGTCGGCCACGGTGGTGACGAACGTGAAGTCGCGCGTCTGGTGGCCGTCGCCCTGCACCGGTAGGGCCCGGCCGGCCAGGGCGGCATCGACGAAGGCGGGCACCACGGCGGCGTAGGCGTGGCCGGCCGGCTGGAGCGGGCCGAACACGTTGAAGAAGCGGAAGGCCAGGACGCCGAGCCCGAAGGCGGCGGCGTGGGCCAGCGCGTACGACTCGGTGGCCAGCTTGCTCGCCGCGTACGGGCTCATCGGCATGGGCACGAGGTCGTCCTCGACCTTGGGCATGCCGGGGTTGGCGCCGTACACCGACGACGAGGAGGCCACGATCACCTGGGCGTCGCCCGACCGGCGGACGGCCTCGAGCACCTCCATGGTGCCGGTGGCGTTGACCAGGTGGCTGGCCATGGGGTCGGCGATCGAGCGGGGCACCGACGGGCGGGCGGCGAGGTGCACGACGGCGCCGGCGCCGTCGAGGACGTCGTCGAGGGCGGCGGGGTCGAGGATGGTGCCCTCGACGAGCGGCGCGTCGACGCCGACGAGGTTCTGGGCCAGGCCGGTGGACAGGTCGTCGAAGGCGACGGGTTCGTGGCCGGCGAGGAGGAGGCGGCGGCAGACGTTGGCCCCGATGAACCCGGCACCGCCGGTGACGACGACCTTCATGGCAGATGCACCCTAGGCGGGCGGGAGGGGTGCCGAGCGCGGACAGGTGAGGGGCGCGCCAGACCGCTCAGGTGCGTCCGACCGGCGCCGATCGGGCGACGTGGAGGTGCTGCGGCGAGCGGGGCGATCGGTGCGTGATGCCCTGCCGCGGGGTGGCGCCCTGCCGGCCGACCTCTGGGAGGTCAGGCACCGCACGGTGATGGTCGTGCTGTGGCTGCACGTCGTCGGCGTGCCCGTCTTCGGCGTCCTCGCCGGCCGGCCCCTCGTCCACTCGCTCGTCGACACCGCGCCGATCGCGCTGCTGGGTGCCTCCGCCTCGCTCCAGAAGGCGAGCAGCCGTCGGGTTCGGGCGCTCCTGGCCTCGGTGGGCCTGCTGGCCGCCTCGGCCGTGCTCGTGCACCTGGCCGGCGGCGCCACCGAGATGCACTTCCACTTCTTCGTGATGATCGCCCTCATCGCGCTCTACCAGGACTGGATCGTCTTCCTCGCCGCCATCGCCTTCGTCGGGGTCCACCACGCCGTGATCAGCGTGACCGAGCCCCACCCCGAGGGGCTGGCGGCCCACCCGATCGCCTGGGTCGCCGTCCACGCCGCCTTCGTGCTGGCCGCCAGCGCGGCCCAGATCAACTCGTGGCGGGTGACCGAGGCCCAGCACGAGCGCTCGGAGGAGGCGCTGCGAGCCAGCGAGCGCCGGTTCCGCGCCCTCATCGAGCACTCGAAGGACGGCGTGTCGGTCATCGCCGGCAACCTGGTGCAGTACGACAGCCCGTCGGTGCAGCGGGAGTTCGGGCTGCCGCCCCGCGCCGGCGAGCCCGGCATCGTCGGCATGCACCCCGACGACATCGAGCGGCTCCGGGCCATCATCGCCGGGCTCGTCCCGGGTGGGTCGACCGTGGTGGAGCACCGCCTGGTGGGGGAGGAGGGGGTCCGCTGGGTCGAGTCCCAGATCACCAACCTCCAGGACGTCCCCGACGTCGGTGGCATCGTCGTGAACTTCCGAGACGTGAGCGAGCGCCGCGAGCTCGAGCAGCGACTCGTCCACCAGGCCTTCCACGACGCCCTCACCGGCCTGCCCAACCGGGCCCTGTTCGCCGACCGGATCGATCACGCCCTCGGCGCCCAGCAGCGCGACGCCACCGCCATCGTCGCCGTGCTCTTCATCGACCTCGATGACTTCAAGGTGGTCAACGACGCCCTGGGCCATGTGATCGGTGACGAGGTGCTCGTCGAAGCGGCTCGTCGGATCGCGTCCTGCATCCGGCCGGGCGACACCTGCGCCCGCCTCGGTGGCGACGAGTTCGGCGTGCTGCTCGAGCAGATGGGCGACGACGCCTACGACATCGGCACCCGCCTCCTCGACGTCCTCCAGGCCCCGGTCGTCACGTCCGAGGGACCGGTGTCGCTGAACGCGAGCATCGGCCTGGCCTTCAGCCGCGGTGGCGACGCGGCCGACGACGTGATCCGCAACGCCGACCTCGCCATGTACCAGGCCAAGGGCCGGGGCAAGGGCTGCCTCGAGGCGTTCGAGGACGGGATGCGTGAAGCGGTCCTGGAGCGGCTGGCCCTCAAGGTCGACATGCGTCGGGCGCTCGACGCCGGCGAGTTCGTGCCCTGGTACCAGCCGGTGGTGTCGCTCACCACGGGCCGGCTCGTCGGCGCCGAGGCCCTCGTCCGCTGGATGCACCCGGACAAGGGGGTGCTGCCACCGGCCGCCTTCATCGAGCTGGCCGAGGGGAGCGGGATCATCGTCGACATCGGTCAGGAGATCCTGGCCCGGGCGTGCGCCGATGCGGTGTCGTGGCCGGGTTCGATCGGCATCAGCGTGAACCTCTCCGCCCGCCAGCTCCAGCACGACGGCCTGGTCGACGACGTGGCCGAGGTCCTCGACGCCACCGGCCTGGCGCCGTCGCGGCTGACGCTGGAGATCACCGAGAGCGTGCTGGTGGCCGACCCGACCGCGGCCTCCCGGGTGCTCGGCGCCCTCAAGCTGCTCGGCGTGTCGCTGGCCCTCGACGACTTCGGCACCGGCTACTCGTCGCTCAGCTACCTCAACCGGTTCCCGGTCGACACGCTCAAGGTGGACAAGAGCTTCATCGATGCCCTGGGCGAGGGGATGGGCAACGACAAGGTGCTGCTCCAGGCCATCGTCGGGCTGGGCCGCACGCTCGAGCTCAAGGTCGTGGCCGAGGGCATCGAGCGGCCCGAGCAGCGAGCCAGCCTCCAGGCGCTCGGCTGCGGGCTGGGACAGGGCTACCTGTTCGCCCGTCCCATGGCCCACGCCCTCTTCCTCGAGCACCTGGCCGGGTCAGAGCGCGAACAGTACGGAGCCCAAACAGTTCGGTAACCTAAGCATTCGTGTCCCCCGACGAGATCGCCGCCGCCCGCGCCGCAGCCGGCCTCGCCCGCCAGGTCGACAAGGCGATCGCCACCATCGGCCTGTCCGTCGCCCAGTACCGCGTGCTGGCCATCCTGGCCGAGGAGACGGCGGCGGCCGGCCTGCTGGCCGAGCGCCTCGCCGTGCGCCCGCCGAGCGTGACCTCGCTGGTCGACGGCCTGGTGGCCAAGGGCCTGGTGCGCCGGGGCGCCGATGCCGACGATCGCCGCCGCCAGGTGCTCGAGGTGACCGCCGAGGGCGAGGCCGCGCTGCACGAGGCCGACACCGTCGTCGTGGCCCGACTCCGGGAGATGGCCGGTCGACTCGACGGCCGGCGGGCCGACCGGGCCATCACCTCCCTGTCCGACTGGGGCACGGCGCTCGACCGGGCCCGGGCCGAGAAGCTGGCGGCCGGCCGGTGACGGCGACCGCATCGCTGCGCCCCGGCGACGAGGCGCCCGAGTCCGCGTTCGTCCCGCTGGCCGAGCCGTCGCGCTACCGGCCGCCCCGCGCCACCATCGACCCCGACCCGACCAAGTCGTGGTTGCGCCGGGCCCTGCCCGTCGTGCGGGCCCACCGCTTCATGCTCGGCACGTGCGTGGCCGGCACCTTCCTGGCCCTGGTGATCCAGGTGCAGATCCCGAACTACCTGGGCCAGGCGATCGACGTCGCCCTCGACGAGCGGCGGGCCGCCCTCGGCCACTACGTGCTGATCATCGCCTGCCTGGCCGTGGCCCGGTGGCTGCTGAACATGGTCTCGCGGTACCTGCTCCAGACCACGGCCTACCGGCTGGAGTACGACCTCCGGCACATCATGTACGAGCACCTGACCCGGCTCTCGTTCTCGTTCTACGACCGAGTCCAGTCGGGCCAGCTCATCTCCCGGGCCAACTCCGACATCCGGTCGGTGCAGATGTACCTGGCCTTCGCACCGACGATCCTCGCCCAGTGCGCGGTGGCGATCGTCGCCTTCATCCAGATGCTCACGATCAACGTGTCGCTCGCCATCGTGGCCATGTCGACGATGCCGATCGCGTTCTACGTCGCGGTGAAGATGCGCGAGCGGCTGTTCCCGATGTCGTGGCTCATCCAGTCCCGGCTGGCCGAGGTCGCCACCGTCGTCGACGAGAACATCAACGGCGTCCGCGTCGTGAAGTCGTTCGCGGCGGAGGAGCGCCAGCTCAAGCTGCTCGCCACCGCGTCCCGCCGCACCGAGTGGGCCAATGCCACCGATGCCAACATCCGGGCCAAGTGGTCGCCGGCGGTCGAGAACATGCCCAGGCTGGGCCAGGCCCTCGTGCTGCTCTACGGCGGCTGGCTGGCCGTGCACGACCACGCCTCGGTCGGCACGATCGTCTCGTTCAACGCCTACGTGCTGCTGCTCCAGCCGCCGTTCCGCCTGCTCGGCCAGCTCATGATGATGGGACAGCGGGCCAAGGCGTCGGCCGGGCGCATCTACGAGGTGCTCGACGAGCGGCCCGATGTGTTCGACAAGCCCGGCGCCGTCGACCTCGTCACCACGCGCGGCGACGTCCACTTCGACGGCGTCGACTTCGCCTACCCCAACGGCACCGAGGTGCTCCGGGGCTTCGAGCTCCGGCTCCGCCCGGGCGAGACGGTCGCCCTCGTCGGTCGCACCGGCTCGGGGAAGTCGACGGTGGCCCGCATCCTGTCGCGGAGCTACGACGTGACCGGTGGCGCCGTGGTGGTCGACGGCCACGACGTGCGCGACCTGACGCTGGCCAGCCTGCGCCACCACATCGGCATGGTCGCCGACGAGCCGTTCCTGTTCTCGATCTCGATCCGCGACAACATCGCCTACGGCCGGCCCGACGCCAGCGACGAGGAGATCCTCGCCGCGGCCACGGCGGCCAACGCCGACGGCTTCATCCGCAACCTGCCGGCGGGCTACGACACGGTCGTCGGGGAGCGGGGCTACACGCTCTCCGGCGGGCAGCGCCAGCGCATCTCGATCGCCCGGACGCTGCTGCTCAACCCGCCGATCCTGGTGCTCGACGACGCCACGTCGGCCATCGACGTGCAGGTCGAGCAGCACATCCACGAGGCGCTCCGCGGCCTCCTGTCGCAGCGGACCACGCTGATCATCGCCCACCGCCTGTCGACGATCTCGCTGGCCGACCGGGTCGCGGTGGTCGAGGACGGGCGGGTCATCGCCGAGGGAACGCACGCCGAGCTCCTGGCCGGCGAGCCGCGCTACGCCGAGATCCTCGCCCAGGTGACGGCCGTGGCCGACGACGAGATCGACGAGGAGGGCTGATGGCCTGGGGTGGCGGTGGCATGTTCGGCGGTGGTGGCGGCTTCGGTGGGCCCAACGGCTCGCAGCAGGCCCGGGGCTCCGGCCTCCCGTTCGCCGGCATCCCGTCCGAGATGCGGCCCGGCGTCGAGCGGGCGCTGGCATCGGAGCCCGAGTGGCCCGAGCCCGACGACGTCACGTTCACACACCGGGCCGTCGAGCGCCCCGGTGTGTCGCTGAAGCGGATGGTCGGCGCCCACCGGTCGACGCTGGTGCTGTGCTCGGTGCTCGTCGTGGTCGAGACGATCTCGCTCCAGGCCGGTCCGTTCCTCAGCCAGATCGGCATCGACCGCGGCATCGTCCCGAAGGACTGGGGCGTCGTCCTGGCCACGGCCGCCGGGGCGATCCTCGCCGTGCTCATCACCGCGTTCACGTCCGGCTTCCGGGTGTCGACGACCGGCCGGCTGGCGGCCCAGATCATGTCCGACCTCCGGATCCGGATCTTCGCCCACCTCCAGCGGCAGTCGCTCGACTACTACACCGACGAGAAGGCGGGCGTGATCATGACCCGCATGACGAGCGACGTGGAGGCGCTCCAGCAGCTCCTCCAGGACAGCCTCGTGCAGTTCGCGGTGCAGGGGCTCACCATGCTCGTCGTCTCGATCGTGCTCTTCACCTACAACGTCGAGCTGGCGGTCATCACGATCGTCCTCGTCGTGCCGGTCCTCACCGTCCTCTCGCTGTGGTTCCGGGTGGCGTCGGCCCGGGGCTACGACCTCGTCCGCGACGGCATCGCCGGCGTGCTGTCCGACCTGTCGGAGAGCCTCCAGGGGGTGCGGGTCGTCGCCACGTTCAACCGCTCGCGGCAGAACGTGCGGCACCACCGCAACGTGCTCGGCACCTACCGCGACGCCAACGACTACACGGCGGCGATCAACTCGTTCTACGGGCCGACCACCGAGGCCATCGGCCTGCTCGGCCAGGCCGCCCTGTTGCTCATCGGCGGCCGGATGGTGCTCCGCGGCGACCTGACGCTGGGCGAGCTGACCGCCTTCCTGCTCTACCTCAACGCCTTCTTCCAGCCGATCCAGCAGCTGGTGCAGCTCTACAACCAGTACCAGTCGGGTCGGGCCGCCGTGGTGAAGCTCAACGAGCTGCTGGCCTCCGACCCGGCCGTCGTCGAGTCGGCCACCGCGGTCGAGCTGCCGCCCATCGAGGGCGAGCTGGTGCTCGAGGGCGTGTCGTTCGGCTACGACCCCGCCGTGCCCGTGCTCCACGACGTGAACCTGGTCATCAAGGCCGGGGAGTCGGTCTCGTTCGTCGGGCCGACCGGCGCCGGGAAGTCGACGATCGCCAAGCTCGTCACCCGCTTCTACGACCCGACCGAGGGCCGCGTCCTGATCGACGGGCACGACCTGCGCGACGTCACCATCGAGTCGTTGCGCCGCCAGCTCGGCGTCGTGCCCCAGGAGCCGTTCCTGTTCGCCGGGACCATGCGCGACAACGTGGCCTTCGCCCGGCCCGAGGCCTCGGACGAGGACGTCCGCCGCGCCGTCGTCGCCGTCGGCCTGGCCGACCTGGTCGACTCGCTGCCCGACGGCATCGACACCGAGGTGCACGAGCGCGGCGTCTCCCTCTCGTCGGGCGAGCGCCAGCTCCTGGCCCTGGCCCGTGCGTTCCTGGCCGAGCCCCGCGTGCTGGTGCTCGACGAGGCCACGTCGAACCTCGACCTCCAGTCCGAGACCCTCGTCGAGGCCGCCCTCGACGTCGTGCTCGAGGGCCGCACCGCGATCATCGTGGCCCACCGCTTGTCCACGGCCATGCGGGCCGACCGGATCGTGGTGGTCGACGAGGGCCGGATCCTCGAGGTCGGCTCCCACGAGGAGCTGGTGGCCCGGGGCGGCCGCTACGCCGAGATGTTCACGGCCTGGTCGTCGCACCTGGGCGGCGAGGAAGCCGCCTAGCTTCCTCCTCGGGATGGACATCTTCACCACCACGCCGGTCGACCTCCGGGCCGCCGGCTCGCTCTTCGCCGAACTGGAGGCGATCGGCTACGACGGCGCCTTCTCCTACGAGACGAAGCACGACCCGTTCCTGCCGCTCGCCCTGGGCGCCGAGCGCACGTCGAGCTTGCGGCTGGGCACGGCCATCGCCATCGCCTTCGCCCGCACGCCGATGCTGCTGGCCACGCTCGGCCGCGACCTCCAGGACCTGTCGGCCTCGACGGATGGGCATGGCCGCATGACGTTGGGGCTCGGCTCGCAGATCCGGCCCCACATCACCAAGCGGTACTCGATGCCGTGGTCGAAGCCGGCCGCCCGCATGCGCGAGCTGGTGCTCGGCATCCGGGCCATCTGGGACGCGTGGGACGGCATCGCCCCGCTCGACTTCCGCGGCGAGTTCTACACGCACACCCTGCTGCCGCCGGCCTTCGACCCCGGGCCCCACGAGCACGGCCGGGCCAAGATCCACGTGGCCGGCGTCGGGCCTCGCATGGTGGCGGTGGCCGGCGAGGTGGCCGACGGGCTCATCACCCACCCGTTCGCCACCCGCCGCTCCCTCACTGAGCAGGTGCTGCCGGCGCTGGGCGGGAAGCGTCCGGGCTTCGAGGTCGTTGTGGTCTGCATGGTGGCAACCGGCACGACAGGTCCCGACCTCGACGAGGCGATCGCCACGGTGCGAGGTCAGCTCGCGTTCTACGGCTCGACGCCGGCCTACGCGCCGGTGCTCGAGCTCGAGGGCCACGGCGACCTCCACCCGAAGCTGAACGCACTCTCCAAGCAGGGCCGGTGGGACGACATGGCTGCCCTCGTGCCGGACGACCTGCTCGAGGCCATCGCCGTCGTGGGCCGCCGCGACGAGATCGCCCCGCTGGTCCTCGAGCGCACGGCCGGCATCGCCGATGCCGTCAGCCTCGAGTGCACCCGGCGCCCCGATCCCGGCCACTTCGCCGACATCGTCACCCAGCTGAAGGCCCTCGCGTGATCCCACTTTCCGTCCTCGACGTCGCCCCGATCGGCCAGGGCTCCACGCCGGCCGACGCCCTCCGCTCGTCGGGCGAGCTGGCCGCTCACGCCGAGCGGCTGGGCTACCGCCGGTTCTGGGTGGCCGAGCACCACAACATGCCGGGCATCGCGTCGTCGGCCCCGGCCGTGCTCCTGGCCCACGTCGCCGCCGTCACGTCCACCATCCGCGTCGGGTCCGGCGGCGTGATGCTCCCGAACCACACCCCGTTGGTGGTCGCCGAGCAGTTCGGCATGCTCGAGGCCTTGCACCCGGGCCGGGTCGACCTCGGCATCGGCCGGGCGCCGGGCACCGACCAGGTCACCGCCCACGCCCTGCGCCGATCGGCCGACGGGCTCTCGGCCGAGGACTTCCCCCGCCACTTCGGCGAGCTGCTCTCGTTCTTCGACGGCAAGTTCCCGGAGGACCATCCCTACCGCCAGATCACGGCCGTGCCCGGCCTGGGCTACCGCCCGGAGATGTGGCTGCTCGGGTCGAGCGACTTCAGCGCCCGGCTGGCCGGCTACCTCGGGCTGCCGTTCTCGTTCGCCCACCACTTCAGCGCCCGCAACACGATCCCGGCCGTGGCCGCCTACCGCGAGGCGTTCCGCCCGTCGGACGTGCTCGACGAGCCGTACGTGATGATCGCCGCCAACGTCCTCGCCGCCGACACCGACGAGCACGCTCGCTACCTGGCCGGGTCCGGCGCGCTGTCGATGGTCCGCCTCCGCACCGGGCGACCCGGGCCGATCCCGTCGCCCGAGGAGGCCGCGGCCTACAACTTCACGCCGGCCGAGAAGGAGATCGTCAAGGCCTGGACCGTCGGCCACGTCGTCGGCGCCCCCGACACGGTGAAGGCCGGCCTCGACGACCTCGTCGAGCGCACCGGTGCCGACGAGCTCATGCTCTCGGGCATGGCTCACGCCCCGGCCGACCGCCGCCGCTCCCTCGAGCTGATCGCCGATGTGTGGGGCCTCGCGCCGTGACCGTCGAGAACCGGGTCACCGGCACCCAGGCCGGGTGCGGTCCGGAGTGCCTGGCCTGCGGCCGTCCGGTCGACGCCCCGCACGAGCCCGACTGCGTCTGCCTCCGGGAGAGCGACTGCTCCTAGCTCGCCGAGGCGGGGGCGAGGCGGAGGCCCTGCGGCTCGGCCCCGGCGTGGCCGTCGAGGAGGCCTCGCCGGCGGAGCAGCGGGAGCACCCCTTCGCCGAACCAGAAGGCCTCCTCGACGTGGGGCTGCCCGGAGAGGATGAAGTGGTCGAAGCCGATCCGGTGGTACTCCTCGATCCGGTCGGCCACCTCCTCGTGGCTGCCGACGAGGGCGGTGCCGGCGCCCGGGCGGACCAGCCCGAAGCCGGCCCACAGGTTGGGGGCCACGACGAGCTCGTCGCGGTTGCCGGCGTTGAGGGCCGCCATCCGGCGCTGGCCCTCGGACTCGCTGGTGCGGAAGTGGGCCTGGGCCAGGTCGATCACGTCTTGGGGCATGGCGTCGAGCAGGCGGTCGGTGACGGCCCACGCCTCCTCCGCCGTCGGTCGGGCGATGACGTGCAGCCGGATGCCGAAGCGCAGCTCGCGGCCCTGGGCGGCGGCGAGCGATCGCATCCGGGCGATGCGCTCGGCCGTCTGGTCGGGCGTCTCGCCCCACGTGAGGTAGACGTCGGCGTGCTCGGCCGCGACCCGTTCGGCCGCCGGCGACGCGCCGCCGAAGAACAGCTCGGGCACCGGGTCGGGCGCTCGCAGCGCGGTGGCGCCAGCGATGTCGTAGTGGTCGCCCTGGAAGTCGAAGGGCTTGCCCGACCACACCCCGCGCAGGATGGCGAGGAACTCCGCGGTGCGCTCGTAGCGCTTGTCGTGGTCGAGCCAGTCGCCGAACCGGTGCTGCTCGGCGGCATCGCCACCGGTCACCACGTTGAGCAGCACCCGGCCGCCCGACACCCGCTGGAAGGTGGCGGCCTGCTGGGCGGCCAGGGTGGGAGAGACCAGGCCGGGGCGGAAGGCCACGAGGAACTTCAACGTGGTGGTGCGAGCGCTGATGGCCGCGGTGGTGATCCACGCGTCCTCGCACCACGTTCCCGTCGGGGTGAGGACGGCCTCGAAGCCGAGGCGCTCGGCTGTCTGGGCCACCACGGTCAGGTAGTCGAGGTCGGGGGCCCGACGACCGGACGAGAGGTCGATGCCGACCACGTCGCGGCTGTCGCCGGAGGTGGGGAGGAACCAGTGCACGTGGACGCTCACTTCGAGGCCTCCTTCAGGCGATCGTCGACGATCGAGGCGATGTCGATGTGCTTCGGGATGAGTCCGGCCTCGGCGAAGGCGTCGGCCTCCTCCTGCTCGGCGGCGATCACGTCGTCGTCGATCGGGACGGCCACCGCCTCGAAGCGCTTCAGCGTGGTCGTGACGATCGGCAGGGGCAGCGTGGTCAGCTCGGCGTACTTGGCCGCCCAGGCCTCCTTGTGGCCGATGGCCCACTCGTTGGCCTTGGCCAGCCGGCCGAGGTAGTCGTCGATGGCGGCCGACAGCTTCGGGTCGGCGAGCGCCTTCGTGCGGGCCACCTGGAAGCTGAACCCGCGGACGAGGCCGACGCCGTTGGTGAGGATCGTGCCGCCCTGCTTCTGCTCGGCGAGGGAGAGGAACGGGTCCCAGATGGCCCAGGCGTCGACGTCGCCGCCGCTGAAGGCGGCGAGGCCGTCGGGCGGGAGGAGGTACTTGGGCTGGATGTCGTCGAAGGTCAGCCCGGCGTCCTTCAGCGTGGCCAGCAGGAGCCAGTGGGCCGACGAGCCCTCGGCGACCGCGACCCGCTTGCCCTTCAGGTCGCCCACGGTCCGGATGGGCGAGCCCTTCGGCACGACGATGGCCTGCGCCGACTGCTCCGGGTCCTTCGAGGTCGAGGCGCCGACGATCGTGATGCCGGCGCCGCCGGCGGCGGCGAAGATCGGCGGGGCATCGCCCACGCCACCGATGTCGACGGCCCCGGCGTTCACCGCCTCGAGCAGGGGCGGGCCGGCGGCGAACGTCGACCACTCGATGTCGTAGGGGAGGTCGGCGCCCTGGCCCGACGCCTCGAGCAGGGTCTTGGCCAGGTTGGCCTGGTCACCCACCCGCAGGGTCACGCCCGAGAGGTCGGTGGCGGCGTCGGCCGCGGCCGGGGCGCCCACGGCGGCCGAGGTGCTCCCGCCGTCGCTGCCGCAGGCGGCGAGGAGCAGGGCGGCGGACAGGGCGATCAGGAGGGGGAGGAGCCGTCGTCGATGGGACATGGCTGCCATAGTCCATAAACCTGATTGGAAAAGTCAAGATTTGCGGAGGCGGCTCCTCAGCACGAGGTCGCGGTCCTGGTGTCCGTCGAAGAGCGTGCGCCCGTTGACGCGCACGACGACGTCGTCGGGGGCGACGGTGGGCTGGCGGCGGAGGTCGATGCGGTACGCGCCGCCACCGATGGGCAGTCGGCCCTCCAGGGTGAACGTCACCGTGGCCGACCCGCCGGGCTGGAGGGTGACGAACTGGTCGAAGACGTTGAGCCCGCCCTCGACGGCGCGCCCGGGCTCCACCACCTGCCCGTCGACGGTGACCCCGACAGCCTCCAGCGGCGTCGAGATGGTGACGACCTGGATGTCGGCGCCGCGCCGCAGGTGGTTGAAGTCGTCCTGGTAGCTGGTCGAGAGCCCGGATGTGGGTGCCGTGTTGTGCAGGGTCACAGCGACGGTCGCCGACGTCGCTCCGGTCCTCGGATCGACCGTGGCGTCGTAGCGCACCGACCGCCGGAGGAACCACGCCACCTTCGTCGAAGCGGCGCTCTCGGTCACGACGTGCAGGGCGTCGAGGTCGGGGCGGGCCAGGGCGCGGTCGAGGCCGAGCTCCTCGAGGAAGGCTCTGTCCTCGGGGTGGAAGGACGTCATCTGCACGTGGTGCGAGGTGACCTGGGGCCCGAGGTCGTCGACGAGCTCGTTGGCGGCGGGGAGGGCGCCGTGGGTGAGGCGGTCGAAGACGGCCCGGGTCACGCGGTTGAGGAGCTCGGGCCGCTCGGGGTCGTCCGAGTGGGCGTACTGGGTGAACAGCAGCGTCTCGGGCGTGTTGGCCTCGGTGAAGGGCTCGGGCCAGCCGGCCACGGTCACCGGACCGGTGATCCGGAGCAGCGCGGCCAGGAAGTAGGGGTCGACGGCGATCATCCCGTCGATCGGGCCAAGGCCGTCCTGTTCCAGCACCTGGGCGGCGATGGACGCGTCGGCTCGGAGGTCGGGTGACGCGGTGAGGTTCTGGGGGGAGCGGAAGAGGTGCCAGCCCTGCACGTACCGAGCGTCGTAGTCGGCGTCGACGTGGAGCTGGAACGGCTCGTCGCGGAACAGCTCGGCCACCCGGCCGAAGCGCTCGAGCCCGATCCGTCCGTCGGCGGCGGTGAGGATGCCCCAGTTGCCCATCATGCCGCCGGCGCCGCGCAGCTCGGCCGGCGTCATCACGGCGAGGAGGTAGCGCCGCCGCCCTCTCGCGCCCAGGAGGTCGGGCAGGGTCTCGACCGCCCGGCGGGCCCGGCGGGCGTCGCCCAGGGCCTGGCGGACGCGGTCGTCGAAGTCGCCGATCCGCGCCGTGGCGGCGTCGGCCAGCCAGGGCGAGTCGGTGCGGTCGAGCGTGCGGTGGGCCTCGGCCAGCGAGGTGGTGAGATCGCCCAGGGGCGCGGCGAACGAGGTCAGCGCGGCGAGGTCGAGGCCACCGTCGCGGACCCGCAGCCGGTCGAGGTCGGCGGCGCGCGCGGTGTGGGTGCCGGAGACGGCCACCTCGGTCGCCGTCGCGAGCACATCGTCGAGAGCGCGGAGGTGCTGGGAGGCGATGGGGAGGGCTCGAGCCGGGGCCGACCACCACGCCCGCCCCGGGCGGCGAGCCCGCTCGAGGAGCTCGGTGGCCGCGCCGAAGTGCGTGGCCGCCCCTGCCGCGTCACCGGCCCGGGCCGCGTCGAGGCCGGCCTGGCCGGCGTCGACGGCGTCGAGCACGGTCCGGCGCTCGCGGGTGAGGGCGGCGGCGGGGACGGCCACGGCGATGCCCGCCACGACGACCAGGGCGAGGCCGGCAAGCGTGGCCCGCAGCCCCGAGGCCCGGGCCGCCGAGGCGGCGAGCACGGCCACGGCGGCGGCGCCGACGAGCGCCGAGCGGCCGAATGGGTCGGGCCAGGCCAGATGGAGGGTGGCGGCGCCGGCACCGGCACCCACGACCCGTCCGGCCCAGGGCCCGGTCCGGTCCAGGCCGACGGCCGCCAACGTGACGACGAGGGCACCGAAGCCGGCGGCCAGCCCGATCCCCCCCGCGGCAGCCGCCACCGTGGCGGCCACCAGCAACCACGCCCACGGCCGGGCCCGGCCGCCGAGGGCGGCGGTGGCGAGCACGAGGGCCACACGCCACACCACGTCGACCCTGGGCCGCCCGGTCGGCGCTGCCTCACCTACAGCGGCTACGAAGGCACACAGAGTGACTAGTGTGGCGGCCACGCCCGGCTCGATACGGGCGAAACGGTCGACCGGAGCGATCCCGGAGGCCGGAACCGGGTCACTCGAGGCCACGAGCGGCAGCGTACCGGGCCCAAGGGATCCCTTTTCCTACGCTGCGTGACCATCTACTGTCACTCTGGGGTGCGAGGCACCGTGGACGACCCAGAGGGCGGATCATGAAGCGATGGTGGAGAGCGTCGGCTGTGGGGCTCGTGCTCGGACTCGGCGTGCCGGCGGCGGCGTGGGCCCAGTCGACTGACCCGACCATCCCGCCGACGACGACCTCCACGACGTCGTCGACCTCGACCACGAGCTCGACCTCCACGTCGACGACCTCGACCACGGTGCCGTCGACCACGACCACCGATGCCCCGCCGCCGGCGGCGGTGCCGGCCAAGACGTCGAACCCGACGCCGCAGCCCGGTGAGAACGTGCCGATCTCGGCGCCGCAGCAGAACAACACGCCGGTGCTCGACAACACCAAGCCGTCCGCCGCGGTGATGCTGCCCGCCGACGGCGGCGCCGACATCCCGATGCCGCAGCCGAAGATCACCCAGAACGCCAACGGGTCGATCACGGTCGAGGTCACCGTGCCGCCCAGCACCCCGCCGGGCGTCTACCTCATCGCCATCGTCGGCACCGACTCCAAGGGCGTCTCCCGGGCCATCATCGTGCCCGTCGTGGTCCGCCGGACCCGGACGGCCGCCGCCCTGTCGGCGCCGATCGCCGCGGCGAGCGCCCCGGCCGCCGTGGTGCCGAAGAGCGTCCGCCAGGTCGTCTCCTCGATCGCCGACATCGACGGTGGCTCGGCCGCCGTCGAGGACGCCGTCCTCCACGACGGCGCCACGCTCGACATCAGCGGCAGCCAGCTCGTGGTGAACCGCCCTGGCGACGACTCGAACGACTCCACCCGCCCGCTGGTCGCCGCCTTCGCCGTCGTCCTCGCCGGCGGTGGTCTGGTCCTGCTCCGGCGTCGCACGCCGGCCACCTCGAACGGGAGCAAGTGATGCTGCGCCGCCCCCTCGTTGCCGCCAGCCTGGCTGGGGCCCTCCTCCTCGGCGCCGCCACGAGCGCCGGCGCCACCGGTGGCGCCGTGGCCAACCGGCTCGCCGGCTCCGACCGCTACGTGACGGCCCGAGCCATCGGCACGGCCACCTTCACCAGCTCGACCGTCGCCATCCTGGCCGGCGGCGAGTCGTTCGCCGACGCCCTACCTGCTGCGTACCTGAGCGGTGCGGAGGCGGCGCCGCTGTTCCTCACGCCTCCCGGGGGCCTCCCCACCGGTCTGGTCAACACGCTGAACGACCTCAAGGTCGACGGCGTGCAGATCGTCGGCGGCACCACCGCGGTCTCGGAGAACGTCGTGACCCAGCTCGAGGCCGCCGGGTTCGCCGTCGAGCGGCTGGCCGGGGCGAACCGGTACGAGACGGCCCGCAAGGTCGCCGAGCTGCTACCCGTGCAGGCCGTGGGCAAGTTCGGTGCCGGCGCTGCTGCCATCGTGGTCACCGGCGAGTCGTTCCCGGACGCGCTCGCCGCTGGTCCCATGAGCGCCAGCCAGGGCCTGCCGATCCTGCTCACCAACTCGGCCGGTCTGCACGACCAGGCCAAGGCCGCCCTGCAGAGCCTCGCCATCAAGCAGGTGCTGATCATCGGTGGCACCGGTGCGGTCAGCCAGTCGAGCGAGGATCAGATCAAGGCGCTCGGGATCGCCGTCCGCCGGATCGCTGGTCCCAGCCGCCAGGCCACGGCGGTGGCGGTGGCCAAGGTCGAGGTCGGCGAGCTGAACTACCCGCTCAACCGCGTCCTGCTGGCCCGGGGCGACAGCTTCGCCGATGCCCTCGCCGGTGGCACCCGAGGCGGCAAGGTGTTCGCGCCGATCCTGCTGACCGGTGGCGCGGCGCTCGGTACCGACGCTCGCACCTACATCAAGGCCAACACGGCCACGATCGCCACGATCGACGTGCTCGGTGGCTCGGCCGCCGTGAGCGACGCCGTGGCCAACGACGCCGTCGCCGCCGCC
>JAODBP010000002.1 GCA_025464025.1 Actinomycetes bacterium
GCGCCACCATCGGCGAGGTCGGCAACGCCGAGGCCGAGCTGATCAAGATCGGCAAGGCCGGCCGCAACCGGTGGAAGGGCGTCAAGCCCCAGACCCGTGGCGTGGCCATGAACCCCGTCGACCACCCGCTCGGTGGTGGCGAGGGCAAGACCTCGGGTGGTCGCCACCCCGTGTCGCCCTGGGGCAAGCCCGAGGGCCGCACCCGGTCCAAGCGCAAGGACTCCGACAAGCTCATCATCCGTCGCCGCCGTACCCGCGGCGCCCGGCGGTAAGGGAACTCAATGCCTCGTAGCCTCAAGAAGGGCCCGTTCGTCGACGGGCACCTGCTCAAGAAGGTCGACTCGCTGAACGCGACCGACGAGAAGCGCGTCATCAAGACCTGGTCGCGCCGCTCCACGATCATCCCCGAGATGGTCGGCCACACGATCGCCGTCCACGACGGTCGCAAGCACGTCCCGGTGTACATCACCGAGTCGATGGTCGGGCACAAGCTCGGCGAGTTCGCCCCGACCCGCACCTTCCGGTTCCACGCCGGCCAGGAGCGAGGTGGTCGTCGATGAGCGCCAGCGCTGACGTCCGGCAGGTGGACGTTCCCACCACGGGCAAGACCAACGAGCGTCCCGGCACCCGGGCCGTGGCCATGCACGTGCGGATGTCGGCCTACAAGGCCCGGGTCGTCCTCGACCTGGTCCGCAACAAGGACATCGCCACCGCGGACGAGATCCTCCGGTTCTCCGACCGCGAGGCCGCCGAGGTGATCCGCAAGGTCCTGCGCTCCGCCGTGGCCAACGCCGAGCACAACGACCAGCAGATCGCCGAGGACCTGTTCGTGTCGGCCTGCTTCGCCGACGAGGGCAAGACGCTGCGCCGCATGCGCCCCCGGGCCCGCGGCCGCGCCACCCGGATCCGCAAGCGGACCTGCCACATCACCGTGATCGTGTCCCGGATGCCCGACGCCGAGCTGGCTCGCCGCCGCGAGATGGAGGCGTCGAAGCCCGGCAGCCGTGCCGCCCGCCGCGCCGGTCAGCAGGAGGCCGAGGAGCGCAAGCGTCGCACCCGCCGTTCGCGCCAGGAGGCGGCGAACCCCGAGGAGCACGACCACGACCACGAGGGTCACGACCACGACCATGACCACGAGGGTCACGACCACGACCACGACGACGCCGTCGTGACCGAGGACGAGGTCGCCGTCGACGACGCCGTCGGCACCGAGCCGGAGGCCGAGGCCGAGGCCGAGATCGAAGTCGAAGCGGCTGCCCCGGCGGCCGAGAACGAGGCCCCCGAGGCCGAAGCTGCTGCTCCCGAGTCCGAGGACGAGAAGTAATGGGTCAGAAGGTCAACCCGTACGGGTTCCGGCTCGGCGTCACCACCGACTGGAAGTCGCGGTGGTTCTCCGAGAAGGAGTACACCCAGTACCTCATCGAGGACTGGAAGATCCGCGACTACCTGATGACGCAGCTCCCGCATGCGGCCATCAGCCGGATCGAGGTCGAGCGCACCCGTGATCGGCTGCGGATCGACGTCCACACCGCCCGCCCCGGCATCGTCATCGGTCGCCGTGGCGCCGAGGCCGACCGCCTGCGCGGTGGCCTCACCAAGATCAGCGGCAACAACAAGGTCCAGCTCAACATCCAGGAGATCAAGCAGCCCGAGGTCGACGCTGCCCTGATCGCCCAGGGTGTCGCCGACCAGCTCGCCGGTCGCGTCAACTTCCGTCGGGCCATGAAGCGCGCCGTGCAGAACGCCCAGAAGGCCGGCGTCCTCGGCGTGCGGGTGCAGTGCTCGGGCCGGCTCAACGGCGCCGAGATGAGCCGCACCGAGTGGTACCGCGAGGGTCGGGTGCCGCTGCACACGCTGCGCGCCGACATCGACTACGGCTTCCGCGAGGCGAAGACGACCTACGGCCGCATCGGCGTGAAGGTCTGGATCTACAAGGGCGACATCCTCCCCTACAAGATCACCAGCGACGACAAGGCCACCCGCGAGGCGGCCATGGCCGTCGGCGAGACCTCGGGCGCCCCGCGGCCCCGCAAGGTCGTCTCCGCCGGTGGCGGACGTCGCCTGGCCGATGGCGAGACCGTTCCCGACACCGACGAGGCGCCGGTGGCGCTCATCAAGGAAGCGGATCCGGAGCTGGAGCGCCTCCTCGCCGAGGAGGAGGAGATCGAGCGTCTCACCAAGGCCGCCGAGCACTCCGAGACGCCGCACTTCCGAGGTGACGACTGATGCTGATGCCCCGCAAGGTCGCCCACCGCAAGCACCACCGCGGTCGCCGTACCGGCATGGCCAAGGGTGGCTCGATGATCGCCTTCGGCGAGTACGGCATCCAGGCCCTCGAGCCCGGGTGGATCACCGCTCGCCAGATCGAGGCCGCCCGCATCGCCATGACCCGTCACGTCAAGCGTGGCGGCAAGGTCTGGATCAACATCTTCCCGGACAAGCCCGTCACCGAGAAGCCGGCCGAGACCCGCATGGGTTCCGGCAAGGGCAACCCGGAGCGCTGGG
>JAODBP010000043.1 GCA_025464025.1 Actinomycetes bacterium
CCACCGTCGAGGAGCTTCTGCCCCAGCTCGGTCACCGTCTCCACCGCCAGCTCCCGCACCTTCGACGGATCGCCGTCGACGAGGTCGAGCTTGCGCTGGAGCTCGTCGGGGATCTTGGCGTCGTTCATCGCCGACATGCGGCGGAGCCCACCGACGTTGACGAACGCCATCAGGCCGGGGAGCACCGGCTTGTCGACACCGAGGGCGTGCAGGTCGTCGACCATGCGGAAGTAGTCGTCGGCGTCCCAGAAGAACTGCGTGATGCCGAAGTCGGCCAGTCGCAGCTTCTCAGCGAGGAAGCGACGGTCGGTCTCCAGGTCCGGCGAGCGCGGGTGCTTCTCCGGGAAGGCGGCGACGCCGATCGAGAAGTCGCCGAGGTCGCGGGCCAGCTCGACGAGCTCGGTGGCGAAGCGGAAGTCGCTCGGGAGCGAGTCGCCGTCGACCGGCGGGTCGCCGCCGAGGGCCAGGAGGTTGTCGAGGCCCAGGTCGGCGTAGCCCTTCACCAGCTCGACGATCTGGTCATGGGTGTGGGCCACGCAGGTGAGGTGGGGCATCGGCACCATCGACGTGTCGCGGAGGAGGTGCTCGATGATCTCGATGGTGCCCTCGCGGGTGCTGCCGCCGGCGCCGTAGGTCACCGACACGTACGAGGGGTGCAGCGCCTCGAGGTCGTCGAGGACCTGCTCGAGGCGCGCCTCCTGCTCGGGCGTCTTCGGGCCGCTCATCTCGAACGAGAAGGTCGGCCCCTCGGCGAGGAGCTCGTGGATCTTCGTCATCCGAGCGACCGCTCGGCTGCCTCCACCGTGTTGCGCAGCAGCAGCGCGACGGTGGTCGGGCCCACGCCGCCGAGCCGGGGCGTGATCCAGCCGGCCACGTCGGCCACGGACTCGTCGACGTCGGCCAGCAGCTTCTTGCCCTGGAACACGATGCCGCCGCTGACCACGGCCGCACCGGGGCGGACCATGTCGGGCTGGATGATGCCGGGCACGCCGGCGGCGCCGATGACGATGTCGCCCTGGCGGGTGTAGTCGGCCAGGTTCTGCACGCCGGTGTGGACGGTCGTGACGGCGGCGTTGGCGCCCGGCTCCTTGAGCGCCATGAGCAGCGAGAGCGGGCGCCCCAGGGTCGGCCCGCGACCCACGACGACGACGTGGCGGCCCTCGACCGGCACCTCGTAGTGCTGGAGCATCATCTGGATGCCGGCGGGCGTGCACGGCCGCGGCCCCTTGGCGCCCATCGCCAGCAGGCCCAGCGAGTGGGGGTGCAGGCCGTCGGCGTCCTTGGCCGGGTCCATGGCCTCCATGGCCGCGTTGAAGTCACAGCCCGGCGTCGGGTTCTGGATGATGAAGGCGTCGACCGACGGGTCGTCGTTGAACCGCTTGATGGCATCCATGAGCCCGGCCTGGTCGCCGGCCTCGATGTCGGCGTGGTGGGAGAGGACACCGACCTGCTCCGACGTCGTGTGCTTCTTGGCCACGTAGCTGGCCGAGGCGCCGTCGTCGCCGACGAGGATCGTGCCGAGCCCCACCGTCTTCCCCCGCTCACGCAGGCGCGCGACGCGCTGGGCGACGTCGTCGAGCACGGCCTCGGCCACCGGGCCCCCGGGCATGTAGATCACGTCTTCCATCAGTCCTCAGGTCCTCAGTGCAGGAAGTGTCGTTCGCCGGTGAAGACCATGGCCACCCCGAGCTCGTCGGCCCGGGCGACGTTCTTCTCGTCGCCCACCGAGCCACCGGGCTGGATGATGACGGCCACGCCGGCCGCGGCCGCCGCCTCGATGCCGTCGGGGAACGGGTAGAACGCGTCGCTGGCGCACGCGCCCCCGGCCGCGCGACCGGCGGCCTTCGAAGCGGCGATCTGGCCGGCCTCGACCCGGTTCTGCTGGCCGGCGCCGATGCCCCACGCCGTGCCGTCCTTCACCAGGACGATCGAGTTCGACTTCACCCACCCGCAGATGCGCCACGCCACCTCGGCGTCGGCCCACTCGGCGTCGGTCGGCTGGCGCTGCGTCACGACCCGCCAGTCGGCCCGGGTGGCGGCGAAGTGGTGCTGGTCCTGCACGAGGAAGCCACCGTTGAGCTGGCGGAGCTGGAGCCGCTCGACCGTGGGCGCCGGCGCCGACAGCAGCCGGGTGTTCTTGCGCTTGGCGATCAGCGCCTCGAGCACGCCGTCCTCGTACGACGGGGCGATCACCAGGTCGGCCTGGGCGGCGGCGACCATGCGCTCGACCGTCTCGGCGTCGACCGGGCGGTTCAGGGCGACGATGCCACCGAAGGCCGAGCGCTCGTCGCACTCGAAGGCACGCTGGTAGGCCTCGGCGAGCGTGTCGGCCACCGCCGCGCCGCACGGGTTGGCGTGCTTGATGATGGCAACCGCCGGCTTCGGGCCCATGTCGTGGACGAGCGCCCAGGCCGCGTCGGCGTCGAACAGGTTCAGGTACGAGAGCGCCATGCCGGCGTGCTGCTCGACGTCGTCCCACCACGAGGTGGCGCCGATGGTGCGGTACCGGGCACCGGTCTGGTGGGGGTTCTCGCCGTAGCGGAGGTCCTGCACCCGCTCGAGGGCGAGGTGCACGGTCGGCGGCAACGTCTCGTCGTCCTGCTCGTCGAACCAGGTGACGACGGCGGCGTCGTAGGCGGCGGTGTGGGCGAACGCCTTGCGGGCGAGGTCGCGGCGGGTCTTCGGCGACAGCACGTCGTTGGCCCGCAGCTCGTCGAGCACCACGTCGTAGTCGGCCGGGTCGACGACCACCCCGACGTGGGCGTGGTTCTTGGCTGCCGCCCGGGTGAGGGCCGGCCCGCCGATGTCGACGAGGTCCATGGGCCCGGCCGAACCGCCGTGCTCGAAGCTCTCGGCGGCGGCGCCGAAGGGGTACAGGTTCGTCACGACCAGGTCGACCGGCTCGATGCCGTAGGTCGCCATGTCGGCCCGGTGGGCCGGGTCGTCGCGGTCGGCGAGGATGGCACCGTGCACCTTGGGGTGCAGGGTCACGACCCGGTGCCCCAGCATGGCCGGCGAGCCGGTGAGCTCGGCGATGTCGGTGACCGGGAGGCCGGCATCCGCGATGGCCTTCGCCGTCCCTCCGCTCGACACCAGGTCCCAGCCCAGGTCGACGAGGCCCTTGGCCAGGTCGACCACGCCGGCCTTGTCGTACACGCTCAGCAGCGCCCTCAACTCGACTCCTCCACGAAGCGGCGGATGGTGGCAGGCAGGAGGCGCCGCTCGACCTCCTTGATGCGTTCGTGCAGGGTCGCCTCGGTGTCGTCCGGGAGGACCGGAACGGCCTCCTGGGCGAGGATGGGCCCCTCGTCGACCTCTTCGGTCACCACGTGCACCGTGCACCCGGTGACCTTCACGCCCCGCTCGAGGGCGTCGCGCACGGCGTGCCAGCCCTTGAACGCCGGCAGCAGCGCCGGGTGGGTGTTGATCATGCGACCGGCGTAGGCGGTGGCCACGCCCGGCACCACCGTGCCGAAGCCGGCGCTCACCAGGACATCGAGGTCGAGCTCGCGGCAGGCGGCCACGACCAGGTCGCAGTACGCGTCGCGGTCGAAGGTCTTGGAGAAGTCGGTGCGTTCGACCAGGACGGCCTCGACGCCCGCGTCGCGGGCCACCTCGATCGCCCGGCACTTGCGGTCGACGACGACGGCCGCCACCTCGATGCCCTCGGCGAGGATGGCCTCGAGGATGGTGCCGCTACCCGACGCCAGCACACCCACCCGCACCGGATGGACGTTATCGGCCGGAGCAGCGAACCCTGACCGTGAGGGTGGCGTGCAGCTCGGTCGGCTTCCCCGAGCGGAGGCCTGCAGCCGAGATCGCCATCGCGTAGTCGCCGTCGTTCGTGCCCGGCGGCACGTGCACCCGCACGACGGTGCTCGACATCGGGAACATGGTGCCGCCGCCGCTGGCCCACCCGCCGGAGTCGCTGGCCGTCACCAGCACCGTCTGGTCGGCATCGAAGCTGCCCACGGGGAAGTGCACCACGGCGCTGCCTTCGAACGAGTCGGCGCAGTTCTCGACGAGGAGGTCGGCACCCGGGTCGAGCAGGCCCGACCGGCTCACCTCGGCCGTTGTGGCCTGGTTCATCCGACCCGACGGGAGGACCACGAGGCCGATGAAGGCGGCCAGCAGGCCGATGAGCAGGAGCGACGTGCGGGTGTGCGAACGACGTCGTACGAGGCGGGTCTCCATCGGGTTCCACGGTAGGAACGGGAACCACTACCGCCCATGGCCTCACCGGACCATTGGGCGTGGAGTTCGATCAACAGCGAACGCGCACCGTGAGGTGATCGATGACCTCGGTGGGCTTCCCGTCCTTGGTGCCGGCCGCCTTCACCTCGACGACGTAGTCGCCGGGGGAGGTGTTCGCCGGCACGTGGATGCCGACCAGGGTGGCGGTCGCGATCCCGGTCGCGCCGCCACCACTGGCCAACCCACTCCGATCCGAGGTCGACACATAGGCGATCGTTCCCGAGTCGAAGCGGTCTGAAGGGACGACCGCCACGGCGTCCCCGACGTAGTCAGCGCTGCAGTCGCTGATCGTGATCTCTCGGCCGGCTCCGAGCAACGATCCGGCGGCACGGACCTGGCCGGCCCCGGCGACCGACGTGATGCCGAGGACCGTCGCCGTCACCAGGAGGGCGGCACCCAGGAAGCGGGTGGTGCGGCGGTCCATCGTGGCGACGTCTCCCGGGCGAGGATCGGCGTCGGTTTCGCCACTTGCTCCCCGAGGGCCAGGCGACCAGGTACGGCCCGTCGGATCATCGCATCGCACCAGTCCGTCGGACCGGCAAGGTCACCGTACGGACCTCACCGGCTCCTGTCATGACCACGCGAGTCATTTCCACGCGCGGGCTAGTCAGCGAACGCCTCGGTCGGCTGGCGGCGTCGGCGCACCGCTTCGACCAGGGCGTAGAGCGCGGTCCGGGACCGACCCTTGTCGTGCACCGGGCAGTGGTCGAGGATCGTCGCCGCCGGATCACCGGTCGTCAGCACCACGTCGATGCCGCGGCTCTTGAGCTCGGTGACGAGCGCGTGCCCGGTGTCGGGTCCGTAGAGGTGGAGGTCGAGCACGACGATGTCGGCTCGCCACGCGACGACGCGGTCGACGACGTCGATCGGCGCGGGGGCGATCGCCACCACCTCGATGCCGTCGGCGAACCGCAGCCCCGACGCGGCGACGGAGGCGAAGTCCTCGTCGCTGTCGACCACGGCAACCCTCGTCGGATGTGCGAGCCGGGGACCAGGGACCATGAGGGCGAAGCTAAGGAACCCGGGGGTCGCGTGGCATCACCCGCGGTGACCATTGGCCGTGGAGATCGATCAACGCGCCGAGGCGTCGGGCGGGCCGGGGCGGCCGCGGAGCTCGGGGTAGCGCGAGCGCACGACGTCGACGATCGACGACACCGACGCGTCGACCACCACCTCCTGCCGCCGGTCGGGCACCGACGGACCGCGACCGGATCCCCGCACGACGACCTCGGCGCCGCACGCGAGCAGCGGTGCGACGAGCTGGTCCGCCGACCAACCCTCGCCGAAGGACGCCTCGGCCTCGAGCACGACGATGTCGGTGCGACAGGCGAGCAGCTCGCCGAGGGCGGCCCCAGCGCCGGCGCAGGGCACGACGTGGCGCACCACGACACGCTCGTCGGGCGCGAGCGCGGCCACGACGGCCGCGCCGACCTCCGACGGGTCGAGCACGGCGATGCTCACGGGGCGGCGCCGAAGCCCAGTCACCGGACGACCGTAGGACCGGAGCACACCGACCACCATGGCCCGACGGGGTCATCGAGCGTGGAACGCGATCAACGGGTCAGGGGTGGATCGACGCAGCCCGCGGCACCTCCACCGCCGCCCGCCGGCGTGCGTCGAGGGATCGGCTGGACGAAGCCCGACCCCGGATCGCCGGTCGTGAGGTACCGCCGGACCGCCCGCGCGATTGCCGCCGCCTCGTCGGCCTGCACGTCGGGGCGGGCGAGGAGCTCGGCCTCCGAGGGCGACGCGGACAGGAACAGCCCCTCGCTGATCGCCGCCGTCACGCCGGCGGTGCTGCGCAGGATCCCGTAGTAGTCGCCGCCCCGGTCGTTGAGGCGGTACTTGGCGCCGGCGTCGACGTTGGCGTGCCAGGTGACGCCGGGCCGACCGGCGAACGCGGCGTACACCTCCTCGTAGAGGAGCCCGGCGAGGCGCTTCGAGGTCAACGAGGCGTGCTGGTAGTAGGTCTCGGTGCCCGGCTTGTCGGACGGGCCGTCGTCGCCGCCGTTGTGGTGGATCGAGACGAAGACCGGCGGCTTGAGCCGCTGGGCGATGGCGGCCCGCTCGTCGAGCGTGACCCGGTAGTCGGCCGTCCGGGTGAGCACCACCGTCGCGCCCTGGGCCTGGAGGTCGGCCTGCACGAGCTTGGCCACGGCGAGGTTGAGGTCGCGCTCGACGAGGCCGTTCGGGCCGGTGGCCCCCGTCTCGATCCCGCCGTGCCCGGGGTCGAGCACGACGGTGGCGCCGTGGAGCGGCGTGCCGGCGGCCACGACCGCCCGACGGCCGCACGGCGTGCCGACCTGCCAGCCCCCGGCGGCACCGCCGTAGACGGGGACGACGACGCCGGTGGGCGTGACGAGCGCCCGCACCTCGCCCGAGGTGGGCGCGGCCGGCAGTGGGGCGAGCATCGTGGTCGTCGTGACGGGCGCGACGGTCGTGGTGGTGGTGGCCGGGACGGCGAGCGTCGTGGTCGTGGTCGACGACGGCCCCGGGTCGTCGCTCCCGGACGAACAGGCGCCGGCCAGGAGGACGAGGGCGAGGACGAGGGACAGTCGCCGGATCACCCGTCCATGTTCGTGGCTACCGGCGCTCGATCCTCCGCGGCGCCTCACCGGGGTGCCACACGTCGATGACGAGGTGATCGCCACCCGGCCGGATCGTCGACAGCTCGGTCACGTCGACGCGGAACAGGTGCCACGGCCCGTTGGCATCGGGGTCGTAGCCCGTCTCCTCCTGGAAGCGGGTGGCGAACGCCCGCTTCCACGCCTCGTCGTCGACCTCGACGGCCCGGCCCGACACGCGGGCATCGCCGTCCTTGACCTCCTTGTCGACCGTGGCGGCGTGGAGGGCCAGGCGAGGGTCGTGGCGCAGGTCCAGCGCCTTGCGCGCCTCCCACATCGAGCCCAGGCACAGCTCCCCGTCGAAGAAGGAGGTCTCGATCCCGCTCACGCGGGGCGCACCGTCGGCTCGCAGGGTCGCCAGCACGGCGAGGCCGGTGGCCTCGAACCGCGCTTGGACGAGCGCTCCCAGCTCGGGGGCGGCGGCCAGCACGTCGTTCCAGTTCGTCATGGGTGGAGCATGCGCCCTCATCCCTGACAGGATGTGTCAGGTATGCGAGCGAGCCGCCTGGTCGAGCTCCTCCTGCTGCTGCAGGAGCGGCGAGAGGCCACGGCCGACGCGCTTGCCGTCGAGCTGGAGGTCTCGGTCCGCACGATCTACCGCGACGTGGCCGCCCTGCAGGCCGCCGGCGTGCCGCTGTGGACCGAGAGCGGCCCGGGCGGCGGCATCCGCCTCCTCGACGGGTGGAGCGGGCGGCTCGACGGCATCGCCCCCGACGAGGCCGGCGCCCTCTACCTGGCCGGCACGGTGGCCCAGGCCTCGGTGCTGTCGACCCTGCCCCGGGAGCTCGGCGCCCGGGCCGGGCGGATCCGCGAGCGCTTCCACGTCGATGCCCCCGACTGGTTCAGCCGCGAGGAGGCGGTCCCCCACCTCGACGTGGTGGCCGACGCGGTGTGGACCGGCCGCCGGCTCGACCTGCGCTACGGCGACGCCGAGCGGCGCGTCGACCCGCTCGGGCTGGTCCTCAAGGCCGGCCGCTGGTACCTGGTGGCGGCCCACCGGGGCCGGCCCCGCACCTACCGAATCGGCCGCATCACGGCGGCGACCGTCCGGCCCGAGCGGGTCGAGCGGCCCGACGGCTTCGAGCTGGCCGCCTGGTGGGCCGAGTCCTCGGCCGAGTTCGACCAGGCCATCCGCCGCACGACCGTCACGCTCCGGGTGTCCCCCCGGGGGCTCCGGCTCCTCCCCCGCGCCATCACGCTCCCGGAGGTCGATGCGCCCGAGCCCGGCCCCGACGGCTGGTTCGAGCTGACGGTCCCGGTGGAGTCCGACGAGGTGGCCGCCCACCAGCTCCTCGGCCTCGCCGGCCACGTCGAGGTCCTGGCCCCGGCCGCGGTGCGGGCGGCCATGGCCAGCTTCGGCCGGGCGCTGACAACAGCCCACGCCTGACTACTTCGGAGCGAGGAGCTCCACCTCTAGGCCGTCGGGGTCGTGCAGGTGGATCGAGACGCCCTCGCCCGACTCCACCAGCCCGGAGTGCTCGATCCCGATCGAGGCGAGGTGGTCTCCCCACGACGCCAGGGCGTCCCGATCGCCGACACCGAACGCGATGTGGTCGAGCTCGCCGCCCGCCGGCTCCGGGCGCTCGCCGCTGATCACGATGGCGAACCGGCCGCCGGCGCCGAACATGGCGACCGCGCCCGACTGCGGCGGCCCCGCCGCGGCGAGCCCGACGGCCGCCGAGTACCACGCGACGGACGCATCCACGTCGCTGACCCGGAGCTGCGCGTGCGAGAACCCCTTCACCGGACTGTCCACGCCCCGGACCCTAGGCCCGGACGCGAACCAGCGACGGTTCGTGGACAGATCTGTCCACGAACCGTCGCCAGTTCGGTCTCGAGCTAGAGGTTCTTGACGATGTCGGCCATGAGCTCGCCGGCTTCGGTCGGGTTGAGCCCCACCGCGACGCCGGCGGCCCGGAGGGCCTCCATCTTGCCCTTGGCCGTGCCCATGTTCCCGGAGACGATGGCGCCGGCGTGGCCCATCTTCTTGCCGGCCGGGGCGGTGACGCCGGCGACGTAGGACGCGACGGGCTTGTCCATCTTGTCCTTGATGAAGTCGGCGGCCTCCTCCTCGGCCGTGCCACCGATCTCACCGAACATGATGACGGCCTTGGTGGCGGGGTCGGCCTGGAAGGCCTCGAGGCAGTCGATGAACGACGTGCCGGGGACCGGGTCGCCACCGATGCCGACGCAGGTGGTGACGCCGATGCCCTTCTGCTTCAGCTCGTAGAGGGCCTGGTACGTCAGCGTGCCCGAGCGGCTCACGATGCCGACCGGGCCGCCGCCGAGGGCGATCTCACCGGGCGTGATGCCGATGTTGCACTCGCCCGGCGTGATGATGCCGGGGCAGTTCGGGCCCAGCAGGCGCGTGTTCGGGAAGTCGCGCTTGAGGATGTTGAACGTCTTGGCCTCGTCCTGGGCCGGGATGCCCTCGGTGATGCACACGACGAACGCGATGCCGGCCTCGGCCGCCTCGAGGATGGCGCCGGGCGAGCCGGACGGGGGCACGGCCACGAACGAGGCGGTGGCGCCGGTCGCAGCGACGGCGTCGGCGACGTTGGCGAACACCGGCACGCCCTCGATCTCCTCACCGGCCCGCTTGGGGTTCACGCCGCCGACGACCTGGGTGCCGTAGGCCTTGTTGCGCAGGCCGTGGAAGCCGCCCTGCGAGGTGGGGCTGAACCCCTGGATGATGACCTTGGTGTCCTTGTTGACGAAGACGGACATCGGTTACTTGCCTCCAGCGAGGGCGACGGCCTGGTTGGCGGCCTCGAGCATCGTGGGCGCCGAGCGGAGCCGGTCGGACAGGTGGGGCTCGAGGATCTTGCGACCCTCCTCGGCGTTGGTGCCGTCGAGCCGGATGACGATGGGGGCCTTGATGTCGACCCGGCCGAGGGCCTGGACGATGCCGTTGGCCACCTCTTCACCGCGGGTGATGCCACCGAAGAAGGTGATGAAGATCGCCTTGACCTTCTCGTCGGAGTTGATGACGTCGAGGGCGTTGGCCATGACGTCAGCGGAGGCTCCGCCACCGATGTCGAGGAAGTTGGCCGGCGAGCCGCCGACCTGGTTCACGACGTCGCACGTGCTCATGGCCAGGCCGGCGCCGTTGGCGATGATGCCGACGGTGCCGTCGAGGCCGACGTACTGGAGGCCCTTCTCGTGCGCCAGCTCCTCGCGGGCGTCACGGACCTCGAGGCCCCGCCACACGTCGCGCTCGGGATGGCGGAAGTCGGCGTTGTCGTCGAGCGTGACCTTGGCGTCCAGGGCGTGCACCCGGTCGTCCGGGGTGAGGATCAGCGGGTTGATCTCGGCCAGGTCGGCGTCGCCGTCGACGTAGGCGGTGTAGAGCTTCCGCAGGATGTCGACGGCGCCATCCTCCGCCTTCGGGTTGAGCTTGGCCGCCTTCACCCACGCCCGGGCCTGCTCCTCGGAGAGGCCCTCGGCCGGATCGACCCAGATCTTCGAGATGGCGTCGGGGTTCGTCTCGGCCACGGTCTCGATCTCGACGCCGCCCTCGGCGGACAGCATGCCGAGGTGCTTCTTGGCCGAGCGGTCCAGCGTGAAGCTGGCGTAGTACTCCTCGGCGATGTCGGAGGCGACCTCGACCCACACCCGCTTGACGACGTGGCCCTTGATGTCGAGGCCGAGGATGTTGGACGCGTGCTCGCGAGCTTCCTCAGCGTTGTCGGCGAGCTTCACGCCGCCGGCCTTGCCGCGGCCACCCACCTGGACCTGGGCCTTGATGACCACGGGGTACCCGATGCGATCGGCGACGGCGACGGCGTCCTCCACGGTGTCGACGGCGTCGCCGGCGGAGACCGGGATGCCGAAGGACGCGAAGAACTGCTTGCCCTGGTACTCGAAGAGATCCACTCGTTCTCCTGGAACTTGGCTACGCGGCGTCTTCCCGCCCATCGAGGGCGGCAGCGAGCCACTCGGTGATGGAGGCCATGGTGGCCCCCGGGGTGAAGATCTCGGAGACGCCCTGCCCGAGCAGGACGGCGCGGTCGGCCTCGGGGACGATGCCCCCGCCGAACAGCATCACGTGCTCCAGGCCCCGGGCCTTGAGCTCCGCCGCGACGCGCGGGAACAGCGTCATGTGGGCCCCGGACAGGATGGACAGGCCGACGGCGTCGACGTCCTCCTGGAGCGAGGTCTCGGCGACCTGCTCGGGGGTCTGGCGGAGTCCGGTGTAGATGACCTCGAAGCCGGCGTCACGCAGGGCCCGGGAGATGACCTTGGCCCCACGGTCGTGGCCGTCGAGTCCCACCTTGGCGACGACGACACGGTATGGGCGCTGCACGCCGTGGATACTAGGAGGATGCCCCGCAGGCGTTCCCAATCGCAGACCCGCGGCCTCCTGGTCGGCACCGTCGCCGTCCTGTTCGGGGTGGTCCTGCTGGCCGGGCTCTCCATCGCTTCCGGCAAGGGCAAGGTCGACGTCTCGAACCTCGGCGACAAGGACTACTGGGCCGGCAACGCCGACCGCCTGGCCGCCCGGATCGTCAAGGACAAGCGCCCGTTCCTCATCCCCGACGCCTCGCCGAACCAGGCCAAGGACATCTACCTCCAGCACATCGGGGCCAACGACACCGAGGGTTGGCTGGCCATCGACGCCGGCCCGAGGAAGTGCTCGCTCCAGTGGGACGAGCAGGGCCTCCAGTTCCTCGACCCGTGCACCGGGGCGACGCATCCACCCGACGGGAGCGACCTGACCCGCTACCGCACCTACGTCGAGGGCAACGGCGTCTTCGTCGACCTCCGGACCAAGGTGAAGTGAGCCTCGACCCGCGCGACGCCGTCCGGTCGACCATCGGCGCCCTCTTCTCGTCCGACCGCTTCCCCGAGGAGCAGTACGACGAGCCAGCCGGCGACGAGGGCCTGTTCGGCCCCGGCTCCGTCGCCTGGCGGGTCCACGCCGACGCGTCGATGTTCGTCGGGGGCATCGCCGCCCTCATGCTCCAGTCGCTCCACCCCCGGGCCGCGGCCGTGGTGGCCAGCTCGTCGAACTTCCGGGAGCGCCCCCTCCACCGGCTGTCGCGGACCGGCTCGTTCGTGGCGGCCACGACGTTCGCCGCCACGCCGGTGGCCGAGGCGATCATCGCCCGGGTGCGCGCCGTGCACGCCCGGATCCCCGGAGCCAGCGACCCCGACCTGCTCACGTGGATCCACGTGGCCGAGGTGACGAGCTTCCTCGCCGCCTACCGCCGCTACCACCCGAGCCTGCTCTTCGGGCCCGACATCGACCGCTACCTCGACGAGACGGCCGTCGTGGCCGAGCGGCTCGGGGCGACCGGCGTGCCGCGGTCGGCCGCCGCCGTCCGCGCCTACTACGGCGACGTCCGGCCCGAGCTCGGCGCGTCGGAGCACAGCGACGACCTCATGGCCTTCCTGCACCAGCCCCTCTCCCGCAACCCGGCCGCCCGGGCCGTCTACGAGCTCTTCCTCCAGGCCGCCGAGGCCCAGCTCCCGGGCTGGGCCCGACGGATGTACGGCATGCACCTCCCGCCCGGCGCCGACCGCCTGCTGCTCCAGCCCGCCACCGGCTCGGTGCTCGCCGCCCTCCGCCTCGCCCTAGGGTCGTCCCCCGTGCTCGCCGCCGCCCGCGCCCGCGCCACCGCCGTCGCCGCGTGACCGACGTCGAGGCCGAGGCCGGCACGGCCATCGAGGAGCCCACCGGCCTGCGCGTCCTCCGCCACCGGAACGTGTGGCCCTACCTGGCCGGGACGCTGGCCTCGGGGTGCGGCACGTGGTTCCAGAACGTGGCCCAGGCCCTGCTGGTCTACGAGCTCACCGGCTCGACCTTCCTCGTCGGGGTGGTGAGCTTCGCCCAGTTCTTCGGCACGCTCGCCCTCGCCCCCTGGTCGGGCGCCGCCGCCGACCACTTCGACCGCAAGAAGCTCATGATCGCCACCCAGCTGGCGTCGATCGTGGTGTGCGCCGTGCTCGCCCTCCTCTCCTACCTCGGGGACACCAACGCGCTGGTCGTGATCCTCCTCGCCGGCGCCCTCGGCATCGTGAGCGCGTTCGGCACCCCGGCGATGCTCTCCATGGTCCCCCTGCTCGTCCCCGACCACGAGATCCGCGGGGCGATCGCTCTCAACGCCGCGACCTACAACCTGGCCCGCGCCATCGGGCCGGTGCTCGGCGCCGTCGTCGTCGACCGCCTCGGCTACACGGCGGCGTTCGGGCTGAACGCCCTCTCGTACCTCGCCCTGATCGCCGGGCTGCTCGCCGTGCAGCCGCGCGAGCAGCCGGCCCGACCTCCCGAGCGCCCGAAGCTGCGGGAGAGCATCGCCATCGTGCGGGGCGACACGTACCTGATCCTGCTCCTCGTGGCCGTGATGATCGTCGCCATCGTCACCGACCCGGTCACCACGCTCACGCCCGGGCTGGTGAAGGAGGTCTTCGACCACCCGAAGGCGTGGGTGGGCGTGCTCATCGGCGCCTACGGCACCGGCGCCGTGCTGGCCGCCCTCCGCGCCGGCCGGACCCGCGACCCCCGGCGCACGCTCACGATGGGGCTGACGATCATGGGCCTGGGGACCCTGCTGTTCGCCCTGGCCCCGACGGTCGAGCTGTCGGCCCTCGGGATGCTGATCGCCGGCTACGGCTACCTGACGTCGAGCACCACCACGACGGCGGCGCTCCAGCTCGGCGTCGACCCGTCGCAGCGAGGCCGGATCATGGCCATCTGGAGCGTGGCGTTCGTCGGCGTGCGCCCCTTCTCGGCGCTGGCCGACGGCGGCATCGCCACCGGGTTCGGGCTGCGGGCGGCCGGCGTGGTGTTCGCCCTGCCCGCCCTCGTCATGGCCGGGCTGCTGCTCCGTCGGCGTCGGGCGTCGGCAGGCTGAGCGGCCGCTCCGGGTTGTCGAGGGCGTGCCGGACGTCGTCGGCCATCCCCCGGGTCAGGTCGTGGAGCACCTGCTGCACCAGCTTCGCCTGGTCGATCATCATCCCGAGCACCTCGTCGCGCTGCTCGGGCGCCATGTCGTCCCACCCGGTCCGGAGGGTCTCGCCGGCCCCGATGACGACGTCGCACGAGCTGGCCAGGCCGTGGGCCGCGACGACCACCGTGTCGTCGGTCAGGGTCGGCTCCGGCCGCCGGCGCTGTCGGGCCGGCGGCGGCGCAGGGGCGACGTGCCGCGGTGGACGGCGGTCGCGCATCGACCGCGAGAGCACCAGGGCGACGATCGGCGAGAGCACGATCCACCCCACGACGAGCACGACCACCCACCCCATCGCCTGGAGGTTCCCGACGGATGTCCGGTGGTCCTGCCACCGTCACGCAATCGTCAGAATTCGGGACAGGCGCCCAGCCGGCGCCACTGCTCCTCGGTGAGGGTGTCGGTGTCGCGCCGGGCCAGCTGGCTGATCAGCGGCCGCAGCTCGTCGCGGATGTGGCGGACCTCGTCCTCCGAGGGATGCCAGACCGTGTCATCGCCCGTGCCGATGGCTCGCTCGCTCACTCCGGGCCCCCTTCCGTGGTGGCTGCCCGTCACTGAACTATTCGGCATGGATGGACCCGAGGATGAGGGATCAGTCGAAAAACGCCCGGAGCAGGTCCTTCTGGACCTTTCCCGTGCCGCCGCGGGGCAACTCGTCGACCAGCACGACCCGCCGGGGCACCTTGTAGTGGGCCAGGTGCTCCCGGGCGAAGGCGACCACGTCGTCGGGCCGGGCCGAGCCCCGCACGGCGGCGACCGGCACCTCGCCCAGGCGGCGGTCGGGTGCGGCGAGGACGGCCGCCTCGTCGACGCCGGGGCACTCCTCGAGCGCCCGCTCGACCTCGGCGGCGAACACCGAGAACCCGCCGCACTTGATCACGTCCTTGGTGCGGCCGGCGAAGCTGAGCGAGCCGAACCGGCCCTGGCGCACCAGGTCGCCGGTGCGCAGCCAGCCGTCGTCGAGCACGGCGGCGGTGGCCTCCGGGTCGTCGTGGTAGCCGGCGAGGACACCGGGCCCCTTCACCAGCAGCTCACCGACCCCGGTCTCGTCGGGGTCGTCGACCCGCACCTTGTAGCCGGGCAGGGCCCGGGCCGGGGCGCCGACGTAGGGCAGGGCGACACGACCGATGGCGGCGCCGCCGGTCTCGACCATCCCCCAGCCCTCGACGAACAGCGCCTCCCCCAGGCTCCGCCCGATGACCGGCAGCGTGGCCGTGGCGCCCATGCGCTGGAACGTGCGAGCCAGCTCGGTCGGCATGGCATCGGCACCCGAGCCCCAGACCCGGATGGAGCGCAGGTCGCGGTCGGCAGCCCCGGCCTCGAGCAGCATCCGGTACATGGCCGGCACGCCGATGAAGACCGTGCACCGGCGGCCCTCGATGTCGTCGAGCACGGCGACCGGGTCGAAGCGGGGCTGCAGGCGCACCGGCACCCCGGCGACGGCGAGGCCGGCCAGCACGACGAAGCCCATGATGTGGGCGACCGGGAGGCCGATGACCGCCTCGTCGCGGTGGAGGAAGGCCGGCCACAGGGCGCCCGGGCCCAGCGACCCGAGGATGGCGCTGTCGGTGAGGCAGGCCCCCTTGGGCCGGCCGGTGGTGCCCGACGTGTAGAAGATGGCGGCCACGTCGGTGGGCGGGTACCGGGCCTCGGTGGGCTGGCCGCCCTCGAGCTCGCCGACGTCGCGCACGATGCGCTCGGCGCCGGAGTCGGCCACCACGTGCTCGACCTCGTCGGGCCGCATCTGGTCGTTGAGCGGGACGGGCACGGCACCGGCGCGGGCCACGGCGAGGCAGGCCAGGAGCTGGTCGTAGCCGTTCGGCACGGCGACCACGACCCGGGAACCGGGCGCCACGTCGACCGCCCCGGACCAGCGGGCCACCAGTTCGGCTGCCTCCCGGTGGGTGCGGCGGGCGCCCCCGGCCTCGTCGACCAGCACCCGGTCGCCGTGCACGGCGGCGAGGCGGTCGAGCAGCGCGCCGAGCGTGAGGTCGTGGCCGGCGGCCAGCGCCGCCCGGCGCAACAGGTTCACGCGTCGCTCACGCTTCGATCTCGTCGAGCAGGCCGGGCAGCAGCGCGAGGGTCGGCAGCCGCCACCACCGCTCGGTGGGCAGGTCGGCCTCCGGGACGACCTCGTGCGCCCAGTCGACCTCGTAGGGCACGTGCACGGCCCGCCCGCCGATCGCCACGACCGGGAGCACGTCGGACCGCAGGGCGTTGCCGACCATGAGGAAGTGCTCGGGCTCGACACCCAGGTCGGCCAGCACCTTCCGGTAGGTGGCCTCGTCCTTCTCGGACACGATCTCGATGCGCTCGAAGAGCTCGCCCAGGCCGGAGCCGGCGACCTTGGTCTCCTGGTGGAAGAGGTCGCCCTTGGTGATCAGCACGAGGCGGCGGTCGGCCAGCGACTCGACGGCCTCGCGCACGCCGTCGAGCAGGTCGACCGGGTGGGAGAGGAGGGCCTTGCCCAGGTCGAGGATGGCCTGCACGTGGGCGCCGGGCAGGTCGCCGTTGGTGACGGCGAGCGCCGTCTCGATCATCGAGAGGGTGAAGCCCTTGGCGCCGTAGCCGAACAGTTGGAGGTTGCGACGCTCGGTCTCGAGCATCCGCTGGAGGAGCTCGTCGGTGTCGACGTGGTCGGCCAGCAGCTCGGCGAAGCGCTCGTGGGTGACCGAGAAGAGCGTCTCGTTGTGCCAGAGCGTGTCGTCGGCATCGATCCCGATGACGTCGACGCGCGGCATCAGATCTTCTCCAGCGGGGCCCAGCTCAGGAGGAGGGTCTTCTCGCCCGCCTCCCGGAACCGGACCCGGGCCTCGGCCTTCTCCCCGGCGCCGGCGAGGTCGAGGATCACGCCCTCGCCGAACTTGCCGTGGCGCACGTCGTCGCCGACCTTGAGCCCGAGGTGCTGGGCACCGGTGTCGACGTCCTTGCGCTGGCCGGCCCGGATGGCCGACTCGACGATGCGCTGCCGGCCCTCGCTGCCGCCGCCGGCGCCGAAGATCCGGCCGTTGGTGTCGTCACCCGACGGTCGCGGCGTCGACTTCCAACCCGAGCTGCCCTGGCCCTTCCGGCGGCCGCCGACCTCCTGCACCAGCTCGGACGGGATCTCGTCGAGGAAGCGGCTGGGCGGGTTGTACTGCGTCGACCCGAAGATCGTGCGGCTCCAGGCCGAGCTCAGGTGCAGCCGCTCGCGGGCCCGGGTGATGCCGACGTAGGCCAGCCGCCGCTCCTCCTCGAGCTGCTCGGGCTCGCCCAGGCTGCGCAGGTGGGGGAAGACGCCGTCCTCCATGCCGACCAGGAAGACCACGGGGAACTCGAGGCCCTTGGCCGAGTGCAGGGTCATGAGCACGACCTGCGACTCGTCGCCGTCGAGGTCGTCGGTGTCGGCCACCAGGCTGACCTGCTCGAGGAACGTGTCGACGTCGGTGGCATCCTGGGCCGAGCCGATGAGCTCGGCCAGGTTCTCGATCCGGCCCTGGCTCTCGACGGTGTGCTCGGCCTCGAGCTCCTGGAGGTAGCCGCTGCGCTGCAGGGCGGCCTCGAGCACGGCCGCCGGGCCGTCGGGGAGCAGGGCCACGAGGTCGGCGTGGAGGCCGAGGAAGTCGCGGATGCCCTTCTGGGCCGGGCCCTTGACGCCCGCTGCCTCGGCGTCCTCGAGCGCCCGCATGAAGGTGAAGGCGTGGCTCTGGGCCCAGGCATCGAGCCGGCCGACGGTGGTGTCGCCGATGCCGCGCTTGGGGGTGTTGAGCACCCGCTTCACGGAGACCTCGTCGGCCGGGTTGTTGGCCGCCTTCAGGTAGGCGAGGGCGTCCTTGATCTCCTTGCGGTCGTAGAAGCGGGTGCCGCCCACGACCTTGTACGGGATGCCGACCCGGGCCAGCCGCTCCTCGATCACGCGGCTCATGGCGTTGGTCCGGTAGAAGATCGCCATGTCGCCCCAGCGGTTCGTGCCGCCGTCGTGGGCCCGGGCCAGCTCGGTGGAGATCCACGCCGCTTCGTCCTGCTCGTCCTCGGCGCTGTAGCGCAGGATGCGGTCGCCGGCGCCCTGGTCGGTCCACAGCTCCTTGGGCTTGCGGCCCAGGTTGTTGGCGATGACGGCGTTGGCCGCGTCGAGGATCGTCTGCGTCGACCGGTAGTTCTGCTCCAGCACCACCACCGTGGCGTC
>JAODBP010000059.1 GCA_025464025.1 Actinomycetes bacterium
GTTGCCGGCCTTGAGGTTGAGCTCGGCGGCCTCGGTCTTGAAGCGCTCCACGCGCTCGTTGGTGGTTGCGGTCACTTGTCTCAGCCTCCGAGGTATGCCTTGGACAGTTCGGTCTCGATGTCGCTCGGCGCGCCGATCGACGTGATCTCGCCGTGCAGCATGATCGCCGCCACGTCGGCGATGCCCAGCACTGCGGTGGCGAACTGCTCGACCACCAGGATGGACACCCCCTCGTCGGCGATCGACTTCACGATCTCGTAGAGCTGGCCCACGATCAGCGGCGCCAGGCCCATCGACAGCTCGTCGAGGAGCAGCACCGCCGGGTCGGTGGCCAGCGCCCGGGACATGGCGAGCATCTGCTGCTCGCCCCCGGACAGGGTGCCGGCGAGCTGGCCGCGCCGCTCGCCGAGCCGCGGGAAGCGGCTGAACGCCGCCTCCTCGACCTGCTCGCGGGACGGGCCGGCCTGGGTCACCATCCAGAGGTTCTCTCGGACGGTGAGGTTCGGGAACACGCCACGACCCTCGGGGATGGTGCACACCCCGAGCCGGGCCAGCTGGTCGGACGTGGCGCCGGTGACGTCGACGCCGGCCACCTTGACCTCGCCGGCCGTCGGCTTCAGCAGCCCGGCGCACACCTTGACCGTGGTCGACTTGCCCGAGCCGTTGGGGCCGAGCAGGGCCACCACCGAGCCCTGGGGCACGGCCAGGTCGACGCCGTGCAGCACCTCGATCTCGCCGTAGGCGGCGTGCACGGCCGACAGCTCCAGCAGGGGCTGGGTGAGGATCTCCGTCTCGGCCATCGCCATCACAGACCCGCCGGGGCGCCGAGGTACGCGTCGATGACGGCCTGGTCGGTGCGGATGTCGGACGGCGGGCCCACGGCGATCATGCGGCCGTAGTCCAGCACATGGATCACCTCGCAGACCTGCATCACCAGCGCCATGTCGTGCTCGACCAGGCAGATGGCCAGGCCGTCGTCGCACAGGCGCCGCAGCAGCCGGCCGAAGGCCTGGGTCTCCTGCTCGGTCTGGCCCGAGGCCGGCTCGTCGAGCAGCAGCACCCGCGGCTTGGTCATCAGGGCCCGGCCCAGCTCGACGACGCGAGCGGTGCCGGTCGGGATCTCGCTCACCTCGCGGTCGGCGACCTCGCCCAGGCCCACCAGCTCGATGACGCGGTCGGCCTCGGCGCTGGCATCGATGTTGTCGCCGATGCCCCAGTGGTTGCGGATCTCGCCCGCCACCTGGATGTTCTCCCGCACGGTGAGCGACGTGAACAGCTCGAGCCGCTGGAACGTGCGGGCCAGGCCCCGCTGGGCCCGCTTGTGCGGGGGCAGCTTGGTGATGTCCTTGCCGTCGAGCACGACGTGGCCGTCACCCGGCGACAGGAGCCCGGTGATGACGTTGAACATCGTCGTCTTGCCGGCGCCGTTCGGACCGATGAGGCCCGTCACCGTGCCGGCGGCGACCTCGAGCGAGATCTGGTCCAGGGCTCGGTTGCCGCCGAAGGCCACGACGATGTCGTGCGTCTCGAGCAGTGCCATTACAGGTCCACCTCCGCTGCTGCCGCCCCGGCTGAAGCCTTCACCTTGCCGTTGCCGTGCAGGCCGAGCGCCCGATCGAGGAAGTCGCGGTCCTCGACGGTGAACGGCCGATCGATGCCCACGTACTCGAGTGGCATCTCGTCCTCGGGCGTCGCCTCGACCGCCCCCTCCTCGATGAACGCCTCGGGCGACACCGCCTTGGCCACCACCGGCAGCACGAGGAGGAGGACGAAGCTGAGGAGCAGGAAGTACCAGTTGTTGATGACGTCGCCCCGGGTGAGCCCGTACAGCACGGCCTCGACCACGGTGGCGCCGATCAGCACGTTCCGGGCCTTCGACATGGCCCGGAAGTTGGTGACGATGTCGTGCACCGCGCCGCTCGGGTTCTTGGCCATCGTGATGCCGATCGTGGCCGGCATGACGGTGACGAAGTCCTTGCCGAAGTCGGCCAGGCCCTGGAACGAGGTGTGGTCGGCCCCGAGCTTCACGAACGTGTTGCTGATGGCGGCGAAGGCCACGCCGAGCAGGACGCCGCCGAACAGGGCGCCGCTGACGTAGCCGATGCCGCCGACGACGGTCAGCATCAGCAGCGAGAGGCTGAGGAAGATGTCGAAGCGGTCGATGTTGACCGAGCCGAGCTGGGCCGACATGAGCGCGCCGCCCACACCGGCGATGGCGGCCGACACCATGAACACCAGGAGCTTGAGCCGCACGACGTTCATGCCGAGCGTGGCTGCCGCAGCCGGGCTGTCCTTGAGGGCGGCGACCCGGCGGCCGTAGTTGCTGTGCCGGAAGGCGATGAGCCCCACCCCGATGGCGGCGAAGAGGATCGTCACGAACATGAGGAACGTGCCCATGTCGTTCATGTCGAACGGACCGATCTTCGGCTTGGGCATCGTGAGGGTGCCCGACGGGAAGACCGAGAACGTGCGGCCGAACAGCTTCCGGTCGCCGATCTCGCGCAGCACCATGTTCGACACGAACACGCCGAAGGCCATGGTCGAGAGGGCGAGGTAGAGGCCCCGCAGCCGGAGGGCGGGCAGGGCCACCACGGCGCCGACGAGGGCGCAGAACACGGCGGCGAACAGGTAGCCCCAGATCGTCGTCCGGGCCGTGAGGCCGCTGCCGTGGATGCCGAAGTGGAAGCAGATGATCGTGCCCAGGGCCCCGAAGGCCATGACGCCGAGGTTGATCTCCCCGGCGTACCCGGTGAGCAGCACCAGTGACAGGGCGATCACGGCGAGCGTCATGCCGAAGGCCATCGAGTTCACGGCCGTCGGTTGCAGGAGCCCCCGCAGCAGGAACATCACGACGACGAGGGCGACGGCGCCGAGCAGCGCGGTGCGCATCGACGGGAGGCGGAACCGCTCCCGCGTGCGCATGAGCGTCGTCCCCCGGAGCCGATCCTGCGGCAGGAACAGGAGCACGACGAACAGCAGGATCATGGGGATCGACACCCGGAAGTTCGACACCCACGTCCACTTGTCCGACGGGAAGTAGGCCACCACGTAGTTGGTGGACAGGCCGAGCACGATGCCGCCGGCGAAGGTGCGGGGCAGGCTCCGGAGCCGGCCGAACATGGCAGCGGCGAAGGCGTCGATCACCAGCAGGGTGAGCGAGTTGGCGCTCATGGCGCCGCCCTGGATGGGCGTGATGAGGATGCCGGCGAGGGCGGCGAGCATGGCGCCCAGGGCCCACGACATGGTGGCCAGCCGCTCGGGGCGGCCGCCGTTGAGCTCGAGCAGGGCGGGGTCGTCGACCACGGCGCGCATGGCCACGCCGGACCGGGTCCGGGTGAACATGTAGCGCAGCGCGGCGGCGATCACGATGGCCAGGACCAGGGCGAGGATCTCGTGGTACGTGATGTTGATCCCGGCGATCGAGACGGTCTTGGCCGAGCCGAAGAACTTGGAGAAGATCCGCGGCTCGCTCGGCGTCGGGTCCCACACCCAGGTCGAGAGGGCGAGGAAGCCCAGCATCACCGAGATGGGCACGACGATCTTGGTGACCTCGGCGGTGCCGCGCAGGCCCCGCATGATCACCACGTGCAGGAGCGCCCCCAGCAGCGGGGCGGCGATGCCCAAGGTCACCACGAGGGCGATCGGCGCCGGCCAGTGCCAGCCGAAGCGCAACTGCCAGTACGTGAAGGCGCCCAGCATGGCGGTGGCGCCGTGGGCGAAGTTGAAGATCCCGGAGGTCGTGTAGGTGACCACCAGGCCCGACGCGGCGATGCCGTAGACGCCGCCGGTCACCAGACCGAGGATCGTGTACTGGAGGAACTCTTGCACTGGCCCCCTCCTCGGGGTGGCGACGGGCGGCTTGCGGCGGCGCCGGCCGAAGCCGGCGCCGCCGCAGGTTGCCTTACTTCTGGAACTTGGTCGAGACCCGATCCGGGCCGAGCTGGGCAGCGTCGACGACCGGGCCGGTCACCTTGACCACGTAGTCGTCGGAGCAGTCGAACTGCCCCTTCTCCTTCGGGTCGAAGCGAACGAACTTGGTGCCGTCGAGCTTCAGCGTGACACCGCAGCTGGGCGGCATGTTGGACGAGGGGTTCGTCGGGGCGTGGAGACCGCCACCGGTCCACTCCTTGACCTTGGCGATCTCCTTCAGCACGCAGTCGCGCGTGAGGGTCGCGCCGCAAGCCTTGGCGCCCGTGGCCCACAGGAGGAACGACGAGGTGGCCTGCTCACCGAGCTGGTTCACGTCGCCGCCGTCGCCCTTGACGATGTCGAGGTACTGCTGGATGGCCGGCGTGGTGTCGGCCTCCTCGAGCGGCAGGTAGGCCTCACGGATGTAGGTCGTGTCGGCGTAGCCGTTGGTGTTCCACTTGGCGAACGCCTGGTCGTAGAAGTTGGCGTCGACCATGTAGACCGGCTTGTAGTCGAGCTGTGCCGCGGCCTCGAGGAAGTTCTCGTAGTTCGGGTACGGCGAGCCGGTCCAGTAGACGACCTCGGCCCCGCAGCTCTTCAGCTTCTGCACGAAGGGCTTCCAGTCGCTCTCACCGGCGATGTTGTACTCCTGCGGGCAGTCCAGGAACTTGTAGCCCTGCGACGGGAAGGTGGCGAGCACCTTGTCCTTCGTCTCCTGGGTCGCCGCGTAGTTGGCGAACATCACGGCCGACTTCTTGATCTTCTCCGGGAACGCCTTGGCGATCGCCGCCGCGTACTGGATCGGCGTGTAGTCGATCGGGTTCGGCACGGCCTGGATCATCCTCGGGCCGTTGGCGAACGGCGCGCTGACCGAGTAGCCGGGCAGGGCCGGGAGGTCGCAGCCCAGGCGGGTCTCCTCCTGGGCGGCGTCGAGGGCCCAGCCCTCACCGACCAGGAAGAACACCTTGTCGGCGCACGCCTGGGTCATGGCGTTGTTGACCTCGGTGATCTTGGCGTCGTAGTACTTGCCCTCGATCTGACGGCCGTTGATGCCGCCCTGGTCGTTGCACCACGTGATCATCGCCTTGATGGCGTCGGACATCTCGTGGTTGAGGCCGGGCGAGGCCGAGTAGCCGGCGTCGTCGCCGTAGCCGATGGTGATGCCGGTGTCGCTGACGCCGGGATCGGTGGCGCCCTTGGCGTCACCCTTGCCGCAGGGCGACTCGAGGTCGCCGAACTTCCCGGACGCCGCCGTGTCGGCTGCCGTGGTCGAGGTGCTGTCCCCCGAACCACCCGAGCTGGTGTCGTCGCCGCGATCGGAGCCGCAGGCGGTGGCCAGCACCGCCCCGATGAGCAGCACGCAGGCGAGACGTAGCCATGACCGTCGTTGCACGAAAGAAACCCCCTGTGTCCGCCGCCGCGAGGGGCGGGGCGGTGTGGTCGAGCCGGATGACCTGGCGCGAACCAGACGAACCGCTCGTCCGGCGCCGTGCCGGAGGTCACAGAAGGTAGCAGAGGTACTTCGACCTCCAACTACCGCGCGTCGCCCTCTCGCCACGGCCCGATCATGGGTCCGGACGGCCCCCGGCGGGCGGCGCGTGCTAACGAATCGGCCATGGATCGAGAGAAGCTGCAATCGCTGCACGACCTGACCGGCCGGGTCGCGATCGTGACCGGGGGGACGCGCGGGATCGGGCGATCGATCGCCGAGGGCCTCATCGCCGCCGGGGCCAAGGTGGCCGTCGCCAGCCGCAAGGCCGACGCCTGCGCCGAGACCGAGCAGCACCTCCGGACGATGGGCGAGGCCATCGGCGTGGCCACCAACATGGGCGACCTCGACGGCATCGACACCCTCGTCGGCCGCACGGTCGACGAGTTCGGCCGGCTCGACATCATCGTGAACAACGCGGCGAACGCCCTCACCCTCCCGTTCGGCCAGCTCACCTCGGAGGCGTGGGAGAAGTCGCTCGGCGTGAACCTCAAGGGACCGACGTTCCTCGTCGACCGGGCCCTCCCCCACCTCGAGGCCAGCGGCAACGCCGCCGTGCTCAACGTGATCTCGGCCGGGGCGTTCCTGTTCTCGGCCAACACGGCCATGTACGCCGCCGGCAAGGCCGGCCTCATGGCCATGACCCGGGCCATGGCGGCGAGCTTCGCCGAGAAGGGCATCCGGGTGAACGCCCTGGCCCCCGGCACGGTCGACACCGACATGGTGCGCAACAACACCCCCGAGGCCCAGGCGTCGATGGCCAAGGCGTCGTTCATGCGCCGGGCCGCCCACCCCGACGAGATGGTCGGGCCGGCCCTGCTGCTCGTCTCCGACGCCGGCAGCTTCATCACCGGCCAGGTCATCCTGGCCGACGGTGGCCTGACGCCCCACTGACGTGCTGCCGCTCGAGGGGGTGCGGGTCCTCGATCGGACGATCGAGGTCGGCGAGCTGTGCGGCCGGCTGCTGGCCGACCTCGGGGCCGACGTCGTCAAGCTCGAGCCGGCCGGCGGCTCGCCGGCCCGGGCCCACCCGCCGGGCGGCCTGTGGTGGGCGTACCGCAACTGGAACAAGCGGGGCATCACCGAAGGCCACCTGACGGCCGGGGCCGACGTGGTCCTCCACTCGTCGCTGGAGCAGACCCAGCCCTGGCACTCGGGCCAGATCGTGTGCGCCCTCACCTGGTTCGGACAGACCGGCCCCTACGCCGGCCGCCCGGCCACCGACGACGTGGTCCTGGGCATGTCGGGCTGGCTGTCGCAGTCGGGCATCCCGGAGAAGCCGCCACTGCTGCTCCCGGGCACGATCGCCTCCGACGCCGCGTCGATCATGGGCGCCTGGGCCGTGCTCGCCGCGCTGTGGCAGCGCCGGATCACCGGGCACGGGCAGCTCCTCGACGTGTCCGCCTTCGAGGCCGTGGTCCAGATCGACACCTGGTCGATCGCCAACGCGTCGATGGGCTCGCCCCGGCGGGTGCGGGGTGGCCCCCAGATGTACCCGGCCATCAAGACGCTCGACGGCGCGGTGAAGGTCGTCGTCATGTCGGCCAAGCAGTGGGCCGCGGTGCTCGAGTGGCTGGGGCACCCGGAGGCCCTGGCCGACCCGGCGCTGGCGAACATGATGACCCGCATCCACCGGCGGGCCGAGGTCAACGCCGTGCTGGAGGACTTCCTCGGCCGGCGGACCACCCGGGAGGCGGCCGAGGAGGCCCAGCGCCGAGGGATCGTGATCACCCCGATCAACGGCCCCGCCGACCTCCTCGTCGACGAGCACCTCCTCGCCCGCGGCGCCCTGGTCGACGCCGAGGTCGCCCCCGGCGTGCGCGGCCGGGTGCCGGCCGGCTTCTTCGAGCTCGACGGCGAGCGCCTCGGCCTTCGCTTCCGCGCCCCCGCCGTGGGCGAGCACGACCGCACCATCGAGTGGGACGAGCGGCCCGTCGAGCGGACGGCGTCGGCCGCCGGGATCGGTCCGCTGGCCGGCCTGCGCGTCCTCGACTTCGGGCACGGCGGCGTCGGCGTCCAGTGCGGCCGGATCTTCGCCGACCACGGCGCCGACGTGATCAAGGTCGAGAGCTCGGGCCACCCCGACTTCATGCGGCTCATGGGGGCCAACGGCACCAGCCCGTCGTTCGCCTCGTCGAGCCGCTCGAAGCGCAGCCTCGGCGTCGACCTCAAGCACCCCGACGGCCTCGCCCTCGTCCGCCGCCTCGTGGCCGGCGCCGACGTGGTCATCGAGAACAACTCGGCCGGCACCATGGCCGCCCTCGGCCTCGGCTGGGACGACCTCCGGGCCAGCAACCCGAACCTCGTCATGCTCTCGAGCCAGCTCCTCGGCTCGACCGGTCCCCGCGCCGGCTGGAGCGGCTACGGGCCCTCGGTCCAGGCCTACGGCGGCCTCGTCCACCAGTGGGCCTTCCCCGACGGCGAGGGGGCGCCCGGCACGCCCTCGAACCACCCCGACCTCCTCGTCGGCCACCTCCTCGGCGTCCTCGGCCTCGCCATCCTCTGGCGCGGCACCGGCGGCCACGGCGAGCTGGCCCAGGCCGAGGTGGTGGCCGGCACCCTCGGCGAGCTGCTCCTGGCCGAGAGCCTGGCCCCGGGGACCATCGGCCCCGACGGCAACGACGATCCCCGGGGCGGGACGTGGGGCGTGTTCCGCTGCGCCGGCGACGAGGAGTGGGTGGTCGTCTGCTCGGAGGGGGACGTGCCGGAGCTGGCGGCGTGGTGCGAGCTCGGTGCCGACGCGGTCGTCGAGCGGTGCCTGGCCCAGGGCATCCCCGCCGGTCGCATGGCGTACCCGCCCGATCTGCTGACCGACCCGCAGCTCGTGGCACGGGACTTCCTCGCCGAGCCGCTCGACCAGCCCGACGTCGGGTCCCTCACCCTCGACCGCCAGTCCTACCTGGCCTCAGACCTGCCGCTGCCCCCGTCGTCGCCTGCCCCGCGACTCGGGGAGCACACCCGCGAGGTGGCGGCGGAGGCCGGGCTGTCGGAGGTCGACATCGACGCGCTGGTCGAGCGGGGCGTGCTCGAGGTCTGAGGCGACTGCATCGACCTGGAGCACGCCCTTCACCGCCCGGTTCCGCGGGACGGCCCCGAGCTAGATGTAGATCCCATCCACGTTCGTCAGGGTGGCTGCGGGCATCGCCCCAGGACCAAAGACGCTCCGAGGGGACAACGGGGCGCGCCGGACCTGGTGCTTCCCGAACCGGCGACGGATTGACAACGTTTCTGTTGTCAATCCGTCGCCAGTTCGAGCGCGGGACTCGG
>JAODBP010000121.1 GCA_025464025.1 Actinomycetes bacterium
CTGGCCCGCCAGATCCCCTACACCGAGGCGGCCGACATCCTCCTCACCGGCAAGCACATCCTCGCCCCCGAGGCCAAGCAGCTCGGACTCATCGGCCACGTCGTACCCGACGGCCAGGCCCTCACCAAGGCGCGCGAGATCGCCGACGTCATCGCCCAGAACGGGCCGCTGGCCGTGGCCGCCATCCTCAAGACCCTGCACGAGACCCAGGGCATGACCGAGCCCGAGGCCTTCGCCCACGAAGGCACCTACATGGGCGCCGTCGGGGCGTCGAACGACGCCAAGGAGGGCCCCCGGGCGTTCGCCGAGAAGCGCCCGGCCAACTTCACCGGGACCTGACGGGGTCGAGCTCGACGACGAGGGCGCGGTGGTCGCTGACCGGGAGCGGCGCGACCACCGCGGCCGTGGCCACCAGGCCGTCGAGCAGCACGTGGTCGATCTCCCGCCGGGGGGCGTGAGCCGGGAACGTCGGTCCGCCCGACGGTCGGTCGTAGCCCAGGGCCAGCGGGTCGACGTCCTCGGGGTCGAGGTTGAGATCGCCCAGCAAGAGCCGGGGGCCGGGCCGCCCGGCCAGGTGGTCGAGCAGGATCGAGAGCTGGGTCGCCCCGGCGCCCCGCCGGCCCAGGTGCGTCGCGGCGACCGAGATGCCGACGCCGCCGACCTCGATCCGGGCCACGATCGCCGACCGGGGCTCGGGGTCCTCCAGGGCCACCACCTCGACGTCGTCGATCGAGCCCCGCACGAGCAGGGCGTTGCCGTACTCGCCGCCGCGGATGGCGATCGCCGCGCCGAACACGTGGGTCATCCCACATGCTTCGGCCACCACGGCGGCCGTGTCGGCGTCGTGCGACCGGCGCAGGCCGCGGTCGACCTCCTGGAGGGCGAGCACATCGGCGTCGAGCGCGGCGCACGACCGGGCCAGCAGGCCGATGTCGACGTCACCGCCCGGCACCTCGCCGTGCTTGACGTTGAACGTCGCTACGCGCGTGCTGCCCACCAGGCGTCGAGCCGCTGCTTGGCCTCGTCCTCGCCGAGGGGGCCCTCCTCCAGCCGGAGCTCGAGCAGGAACGCCAGCGCTTCGCCCACCTCGCGCCCGGGCTGGATGCCCAGGTGGTCCATCACCGCCTTGCCGTCGAGGTCGGGCCGCATGGCGGCCAGCTCCTCCTGCTCGCGCAGCTCGATGATCCGGGCTTCGAGCTGGTCCATCCGGCGGGCCAGGGACTCGGCCTTCTTCGGGTTGCGCGTGGTGCAGTCGCAACGGGTGAGCTCGTTGAGCCGGTCGAGCAGCGGGCCGGCGTCGCGGACGTAGCGGCGCACGGCGCTGTCGGTCCAACCCATCTTGTAGGTGTGGAACCGCAGGTGCAGCTCGACGAGCTGGGTGACGGCCTCGACCTCGTCGGTGGGGTAGCGCAGGGCCTGCATCCGGTCGCGGGTCATCCGGGCGCCGACCACCTCGTGGTGGTGGAAGGACACCTTCCCCTTCGTCCCGAACGAGCGCGTCTTGGGCTTGCCGACGTCGTGGAACAGCGCGGACAGGCGCAGGAGCTTGTCCGGCGAGGTGTTCTCGACCACGGCGATGGTGTGGGCGAGCACGTCCTTGTGGCGGTGGATCGGGTCCTGCTCGAGGGCCAGGCCGGGCAGCTCGGGCAGGAACTCGGCCGCCAGCCCCGTCTCGACCAGGAACCACAGGCCGGCACCCGGGCGCTCGACGACCATGAGCTTGTCGAGCTCCATCCTGACGCGCTCGGCAGCCACGATCTCGAGCCGCTCGTGCAGCTCCTTGACCGCGTCGACCAGCTCGACGTCGGGTTCGAGGCCGTACCCGGCGATGAACCGAGCGGCGCGAAGCATCCGCAGCGGATCGTCGGAGAACGACTCCTGGGGCGACAGCGGCGTGCGCAGGCGCTTGGCCACCAGGTCGGCGGCGCCGCCGTGCGGATCGATGAGCTCGGGCTCCGGGAGGGCCAGCGCCATGGCGTTGACGGTGAAGTCGCGGCGCGAGAGGTCGACCTCGATGTCGTCGCCGAACGACACCTCGGGCTTCCGCGAGTCGGGGTCGTAGGCCTCGGCCCGATGCGTCGTGATCTCGAAGTCGCGGCCGTCCTTCTTGCAGCCGATGGTCCCGAACCGCTTGCCCTGGGTCCACACCGCGTCGGCCCAGCCCCGGACGATCGCCTCGATGTCGTCGGGGCGGGCGTCGGTCGTGAGGTCGAAGTCGATGTCCGCCGGGTCGCGCCCGAGCAGGAGGTCGCGAACGCTGCCCCCGACCAGGTAGGTGCGGTGGCCGGCCGCCCCGAAGCGCTCGGCCAGGGGGCGGACCTCGTCGAGGACCGGCTGGAGCCGCTCGGGGATCACACGCGCAACGGTACCTAGTGCCCCGCGCGTGACCCATACTGGTCGGGATGGGTGACATGCTCGACGACGACCTCCTGGCCGTCGTGGCTCACTCGCTCCTCAACTCCATGAGCGTGATCTCTGGCAACGCCGAGACCCTCGCCGAGCACTGGGAGCGGATCGGGCCCGAGACCCGCCTCGAGTTCCTCGACCGGATCGTCACCCAGTCGGCCCACGTCGTGGGCGTGCTCACCGACCTCGTGCGCTCGGGTCGTCCCGAGCTGGTCGAGGCGCTCGAGCGGCTCCAGGAGGACGGCGGCGCCCAGCAGTAGACGGGCTCGGCGTGACTAGGCGGCGCTGAGGGGCAGGCCGGCCTGCTGCAGCGCCACCCGCAGGTCCGACGGGTTGGTCGCGGTGGCCAACGCGTCGCGCAGGCTCACCACGCCGTCGGCGTAGAGCCGCAGCAGCGCCTGGTCGAACGACTGCATGCCGTAGTAGTCACCGGCGGCCACCAGCTCCCGCAACGACTCCCCGGGGGCGTCGGGGTCGACGATGCGGTCGAAGATGCGGCCCGTGTTGACCAGCACCTCGACGGCCGGCGTGCGACCGACGCCGTCGGCCCGTCCGACCAGCCGCTGGCTGACGATCCCGCGAAGCGAGCCGGCGAGGCTGAGCCGCACCTGCTTGTGCTGGTCGGCCGGGAAGAAGTCGACGATCCGGTTCACCGTCTCGGCCGTGTCCGCCGTGTGCAGCGTCGAGAGCACGAGGTGCCCCGTCTCGGCCGCCGTCAGCGCGGCCCACACCGTCTCGGGATCACGCATCTCCCCCACGAAGATCACATCGGGGTCCTGCCGGAGCACCCGGCGCATGGCCTGGGCGAAGCCGTCGGTGTCGGCGCCGATCTCCCGCTGGCTCACGATCGACTGCTTGTCGGGGTGGAGCACCTCGATCGGGTCCTCGATCGTCACGATGTTCACCGACCGCGTGGCGTTGATGTGGTCGATCATCGAGGCGATGGTCGTGGTCTTGCCCGACCCGGTCGGCCCGGTCACGAGCACCAGGCCCCGGCGCTCCTCGGCCAGCGTCGGCACCACCGGGGGCAGCCCGAGCGATGCGAACGACGGGACACCCGGCGCCACGGCCCGCAGCACAAGGGCCACCGTGCCCCGCTGCCGGTAGACGTTGACGCGGAAGCGGCCGAGCCCGGGCCGGTCGAGGGCGAAGTCCGCCTCGTTGGTGGCCTCGAACTCGTCGGCCCGGGCCGCCGGGAGGAGCGCGAACGCCAACCGCTCGACGTCAGCCGCCGTCGGCGCCTCGAACGGGGCCGGCTGGAGGTGGCCGTCGACGCGGACGCGCGGGGGTGCGCCGACCTTCAGGTGCAGGTCGGAGCCACGGCGCTCCACCAAGAAGCGCAGGAGGTCCTCGAGGCGGGCCTCGTCCAGAGCCATGACGGGGTTCTCGGCACGTCAGGAGGGCGACCTGAGCGCGATCGCGGCGGGCCGGACGAGGACCGTCAGGCCACCGAGGGTGGGCATCGGTAGCCTCCGGTCGTGCGCGGAGTCGACGAGGTCCGTCGGGGCAGCGAGCGCCTGCGGGTCGGCGCGTGGCGGGGCGACGGTTCGGTCGCCTACGTCGCCCCGGTCACCGACCGGCCGCCGTCGTCCGCCCTCGTCCGCCACGCCTGCGTCGTCCTGGCCGAGCGCGGCTACCGCGAGGTGCTCACCGCCGCCCTGGCCGAGCCCGAGCGGGCCGGCTTCCTCGCCGCCGGCTTCGAGGTGCGCGACTCGCTGCACCTGCTGGCCCACGACCTCCACCAGATCCCGACGCCGCCCCCTGCCGCGCTCCGCCGGGGGCGGCGCTCGGACAAGGCCGACGCGCTCACCGTCGACCACCGCGCCTTCCCCACCTTCTGGCGGCTCGACGCCGGCGGCCTGCACGAGGCCATGACCGCGACGCCGTCGGCCCGGTTCCGCATCGCCGTGGTCGACCGACGGGTCGTCGGCTACGCCGTCACCGGCCGGGCCGGGCACCGGGGCTACCTCCAGCGCCTCGCCGTCGATCCGACCGTCCAGGGCCGGGGTCTGGGCCGTGCCCTCGTCGCCGACTGCCTCACCTGGCTCCAACGGCGCGGCGTCACCAACGCGGTGGTCAACACGCAGGTCGAGAACGAGCGCGCCCTGCAGCTCTACCTGGCCATGGGCTTCCGGCTCCAGCCGTCGGGCCTCGAGGTGCTCGGGCGCACCATCGCCGAGCACCAGCCGGCTCGATGACCCGGGTCCGCGCCGCCGTCCTCCTCCTCGCCACCGTCGCCGGGGCGCTGTTCGCCACTCCGGCGGCGGCCGAGTCGCGGCCGACCGGCAGCATCCGGCTCACCGAGCAGACGCCGTGGGTCGGTGCCGGAGGCGCCTTCGTGCTCCACCTCGCCCTCGACGACCTCACGACCAGCGAGCCGCTCGACGTGAGCATCACCCTGCACAGCCGCACCGGCTCGCGCTCGGCCTTCGAGCAGAGCATCGAAGCGAAGCCCCGTGGCACGGTCCGGACCTTCCCGGCCATCGCCGTCGGGTTCCTCCCGACCGACGCCCAGGGCAACCCCGTCGCCACCCTGCCGCTGCCCGCCGCCGGCGCGGCGACGACCCCGTTCACGCTGCCCAGCAACATGCGCCAGGGCGTCTACCCGGTGACCGTCGCCCTGAAGGTCCACGGCGGCGCCACCCTCGACTCCTTCGTCACCCACCTCGTGCGGCTGCCCGCCGACCCGGACCTCACCCCGCTCTCGGTGGCCTGGGTCCAGCCGGTCGGCGCCGCCCCCGCCCTCCGGCCCGACGGCAGCTCGTCACTCGCGCCGGCCGAGCGCGACGACCTGGCCGACGTCATCCGCGCCGTCGACGCCAACGCCGGGCTGCCCCTCACCCTCGACGTGACGCCGGAGACGGCGGCCGCTCTCGACCCCGCCGACGTCTCCCGCCTGCGTGACTCGCTGGGTGGCGACCAGGTGCTGGCCTCGCCGTACGTCGACGTCGACCCGAGCGCACTGATCGATGCCGGCGCGGGCGACGACCTCGCCGTGCAGCGCCAGCTCGGGGAGGACACGCTGTTCGCCACCATCGGCGACCGCGGCGACCCTCGCTCGTGGTCGGCCACCCGGGCGCTCACCGATGCCGCGCTCGCCCGCCTCCGATCGCTCGGCGTCACCCGGGTCGTCGTGCCGGAATCGTCGCTCGAACCGCTCGACCCCGACCTCACGTCGGGCCGCACCCTGACCCGCCCCTTCGCCCTGGCCGCCGGCGACGAGGTCGTGCAGGCCGCCTCGGTCGACCCCGGGCTGCTCGCCCACTTCCGCAACCGGGGCGACCAGGTGCTCGCGGCCCACCAGCTCCTGGCCGACCTGGCCGTGCTGTTCTTCGACCTCCCCGGCTCGGCCCGCGGCGTCGTCGTGCGCCCCCCGGACGGGTGGCAGCCCAACGAGGCGTTCCTCGACGTCGTGCTCGCCGGCCTCGGGAGCGCCACGATCCTGCGACCCGTCACCCTCGACCGGCTCTTCGACGACGTCACCCCGCTCGAGTCCGGCGACTCGACCGTCGTCCGCGCCGTCGCGGCCGACGTCGCCGTGCCCGGCCTGCCCGGCGCCCGGCTGGGCGAGGCCCACCGGTCGCTCGACGAGCTGGTGAGCCTGGTCGGCCCGGCCACCGACCTGGCCAGCACGACCCGAGCCCAGCTCCTCGTCGCCGAGTCGAGCCGCCTCTCGGCCGCCGACCGCAACGCCCTCCTCGGCGCCGTGACCCGTGCGCGCGACGACGTGCGCAACCGGCTCGAGCTGCCCAACCAGCGGACCTACCGCCTCACCGCCCGCGAGGGCACGATCCCGCTCACCGTCGTGAACGGCAACTCGTTCCCCGTCCACGTGCAGCTCCAGCTGTCGAGCGACAAGCTCGAGTTCACCCAGGTGCAGCAGGGCGACCGCACCAGACAGGTCCTCCCCCTCGACCTCGCCCCCGGCAACCGCACGGTGACCGTGCCCGTGCAGGCCCGGGCGTCGGGCACCTTCAACCTCCGGGCCACGCTGCTCACCACCGACGGCACCGAGCTCCGAGCCAGCCGCCTCACGATCCGCTCCACCGTGTTCTCCGGCGTCGGCATCATCCTCTCGATCGGCGCCGGCCTCTTCCTCCTCCTGTGGTGGGCGAAGCACTGGCGCACGGCACGTCGGGCCCGCCACCTGGTCGAGGCACCCGCGTAGGCCGATCGGTAAGGTGCGCGGTCATGGCCGTCCGTGTCGTCACCGACAGCGCCGCCGACCTCACCGACGAGCTCGCTGCCGAGCTGCACGTCCGGGTCGTCCCGCTCACCATCCGATTCGGGAGCGAGGAGTTCGTCGACCGGCAGGACCTCACCCCCGCCGAGTTCTACGCGCGGTGCGCGGCATCCCCGGTGCTGCCCGAGACCGCGGCGCCGTCGCCCGGGGCGTTCGAGGCGGCCTTCCGTGCCGGCTTCGACGAGGGCGCCGACGCCGTCGTCTGCATCAACATCTCGTCGGGCCTCTCGGCGACGATGGCCTCGGCCCAGAACGCGGCGCGGGCCCTCGAGGGCAAGGACGTCCGCGTGCTCGACAGCCGCTCGGTCACCTGGGGCCTCGGCAGCCAGGTCGTCGCTGCGGCCCGGGCCGCGGCCGACGGGGCCTCGGCCGACGAGGTCGTCGCCCTCGTCGAGGACATGGTCGGTCGGACCCGGGTCTACGGCACGCTCGACACGTTCGAGAACCTGAAGAAGGGCGGCCGGGTCGGTGGGGCCCAGGCCATGATCGGCTCGCTGCTCCAGATCAAGCCCGTCATCTCCGTCGAGGGCGTGGTCGAGGAGGCAGGCAAGCCGCGCACCCGCAAGAAGGCCCTGGCGGTGCTCGTCGACAAGGTCCGCGAGGCCGGCGCGGTCGAGAACGTCGGCGTGATGCACGGCTCGGCCCCCGACATCGACGAGTTCATCGCGCTCATGTCCGAAGTCGTGCCACGCGACCAGATCCACACCGGTGAGATCGGTGCCACCATCGGCGTCCACGGCGGACCGCGGGTCATGGGGGTGACCTTCCAGGTGGCCCACTGACGGGCGGCGGGCTCGCCCGCCGCGCGACCGCCCCGTTACCGTGGCCCGTCGTGCCTCCGTCCGCCACCGATCCGCCCGCCAACGCCGGGCTCGACGTCGGCTACCGGATCGGCGGGCGCTACGAGCTCGTCCGCCGCATCGCCAAGGGGGGCATGGCCGAGGTCTGGGAGGCGGAGGACACCGTCCTCGCCCGGCCGGTCGCGGCCAAGGTCCTGCTCCCCCACCTGGCCGCCGACGAGGCGTTCCTCACCCGGTTCCGCCGCGAGGCCGTCGCCGCCGCCCGCTTGTCCCACCCGCACATCGTGTCGATCTACGACACCTGCGCCGGCGAGGAGTGCGAGGCCATCGTCATGGAGCTGGTGCGGGGGCGCACCGTCCGCGAAGCGCTCGACGCCCACGGCGCGCTGCCCGTCCGCCAGGCCGTCGACATCGCCGTGCAGGCGGCCGACGCCCTGGCCCACGCCCACACCAACGGGCTCGTCCACCGCGACGTGAAGCCGGGCAACATCCTCCTGTCCGACGATGGGCGGGTGCTCGTGGCCGACTTCGGCATCGCCAAGGCGGCCGAGGCCACGTCCGACCTGACCGAGGTCGGCCAGGTGGTGGGCACGGCCAAGTACCTCTCGCCCGAGCAGGTGCAGGGCCACGCCCTCGACGCCCGGTCCGACGTGTACTCCCTCGGCATCGTGCTCTACGAGATGCTCTGCGGGCGGGTGCCGTTCTCGGCTGACAACGCCACGGCCACGGCCCTGCTCCGGCTGACCACCGACCCGCTCCGGCCCCGCCAGGTGCGCGCGGGTGTCCCCCGGGCCGTCGAGGAGGTCGTGCTCCGGGCCATGGCCCGCGACCCCGACGACCGCTACTCCTCCGCGGCCGCCCTGCGGAGCGCGCTGCTCGCCGTCGACCTCTCGCGCGTCGACGACGAGGACCACACGATGGCCGTGGAGCCCATGGACCCGACGCCGTCCGGCGGCATCGACGTCGGCTTCGCCCGCCGGGAGCGGTCGTGGCTGGTGCCCACCGCCCTGATCCTCGTCGTGGCGATCACCCTCGGCATCGTCGGCGTGCTCGTCGGCAAGTCCGACGTCGGCCAGCAGATCTTCGGCACCAAGGACGACTCCCCGCCGGCCACGTCCGGCGAGGCCATCACCATCGCCGGGGTCCGGAGCTTCGACCCCGAGGGCGACGGCGAGGAGAACGACGCCGACCTCGGCCTCCTCCACGACGGCGACGCCGCCACCCGCTGGAGCACCGACCGCTACAACACGCCGTCGTTCGCCGGGCTGAAGCACGGCGTCGGCGTCATCCTCACCCTCTCCTCCGCCGGCGACCTCGGTTCACTCGTCGTCGACTCCCCGTCCACCGGGTGGACCGCGTCGGTCTACGTGGCCGACGAGCCGGCCACGACGCTCGCCGGTTGGGGCAAGCCGGTCGGCGGCCTGGGCGAGAAGCGCACGTTGTCGCTGACCGGGCACCACGGTGGCGCCGTGCTCCTCTGGATCACCCACCTGCCCACCGATGGGCGGGTCGAGCTGGGCGAGGTCCGCCTCACCGCCTGAGACCGGTCCTACGCTCGGCCGATCGCCCCGGCTCGACCCCACGACGACCGGTCCGACGCCAGCCTCGTCACCGCCGCCCAGGCCGGCGAGCGCCCGGCCCTCGAGACCCTGTTGCGCCGCCACCACGACCGGCTGGCCGCGCTGTGCCGCCGCGTCTGCGGCAACGACGCCGACGGGGCCGACGCCACGCAGGAGGCCCTGCTGGCGATCGTGCGAGGGCTCCCCCGCTACGACGGCCGCGCCGCGTTCGGCACCTGGGCCTACCGGGTGGCCACCAACGCCTGCCTCGACGAGCTGCGGCGGCGCCGGCGCCGACCTGTCCCGGGACTGCCCGAGCCCGGCGAGGGCGCACCGGGCGGCACGATCCCGTCGGCCACCTCGACCGGCATCGAGGTCCTCCCCGACCGCCTGGCCATCGACGCCGCCCTCGCCCGGCTCCCGGAGGACTACCGGGTGGCGGTGGTGCTCCGGGACCTGTGCGACCTCGACTACGCCGAGATCGCCGCGTCGTTGGAGATCCCGCCAGGCACGGTGCGGTCCCGGATCGCCCGCGGGCGCTCGCTGCTGGCCCGCCAGCTCGATCTCGGGAACCCCGGCCCCGCCCCAGAGCGTCCTACTGCCGGCCCCGGAGCCACCCCATGACCGACGATCCCCTCGATCCCCTCGACGACCTCGCGTCTGCCCACCTCGACGGGCTCGACGGCGCCGCGGACGCGAGCCGGGTCGCGTCCGACCCCGTGTTGGCCGCCCGAGTGGCGGCGTTCG
>JAODBP010000128.1 GCA_025464025.1 Actinomycetes bacterium
TCGGGTCGGTGCCGCGCCGCGTGCTCCTCGACGGCGAGCCGGCCGTGAGCGCCAACGCCACGAGCTGGTGGGTCGACCCGGCCCACCGGCGCCACAGCCTCCAGCTCCTCGCCCGGTTCACGGCCGCGCCGGCGTGCGGCCACTTCAACACCACCGCGGCCGCTGCCACCCACGAAGCCCTCGAGGCCTTCGGGTTCGAGCGGTTCGGCGCCGACGACCGGGAGAGCCTGCTCGTGGTCGACCCGGTGCGGGTGGCCGCCGCCCGGATCGCCGCCCTCGGCCCGCTGGGCCGGATCGCCGCCCCCCTCGGGCGGGTGGTGCAGCGGGCCCGGCTCCCGCGGGCGCCCCGGTCGCACCAGGGCGAGCGCCTGGCCCGGGCCGAGGCCGGGCTCGACGCCCTCTCGGCGGCGATGGGCGGCCGCCACCGCTTCACGGCCGGTCGCGATGCCGAGTCGACCGACTGGTTCCTCCGGGGCTCCGAGCCACGGGCGGTGCACCTCGTCGTGGCCCGGGCGCGGGGCCGTGTCCTCGGCGCCGCCGTGCTCCTCGAGCGCGAGAGCGGGAGCCGGCGCGGCCTCCCGGTGCTCGACTGCCTCGACCTCGCCACCGAGCGGGACGACGCCGACATCGTGACGACGCTGCTGGCCACCACCGTCGACCTCGCCGCCGACCGGGGCATCCCGCTGGTCGTGGTCCGCCACCAGGACGCCTTCCTGGCCGACGTCTGCGCCCGGCTCGGCCTGCCGACCCGCGCCGGGCCGGCCCGCCGGGAGTTCGTCCGCCTGCCCGACGGCGTCGACCGCACCCAGGCCCACCTGACCCAGCTCCATGGCGACTTCGCCGTCTGACCCCGAGGCGCCGCTGGCGCTGTCCGTCGAGGAGACCGACCGCTTCGCCGCGGCCAGCCACGACGTCAACCCCCTGCACCGGTCGGCCGACTACGCCCGGGCAACCCCGTTCGGCGAGCCGGTCGTCTACGGCGCCCTCGGCGTGCTCGCCGCCCTGGGCCGCCTCTCGGACCACCCCGGGCGCGTCGCCACCGAGGTGGCGGTCGAGTTCCTCGATGCCCTCCACGTCGACCGGCCCTACGAGGTCCGGGTCGATGACCGGGGGTCGACGGCCACCGTCCGCCTCCGCGAAGGCAGCCGGCCCCTCCTCCGCGTCGACGTGCGGTTCGGCGACGGCGCCGCCGGCGCCCGCCCGGGCCGCGGCACCGGAGCGCCGCGGACCGAGGCCGTCGACCTCGCCCCGGCCGACCTCGCGCCCGGCCGGCAGGTCGAGGGTGCCTATGTCCCCGAGCCCGAGGCGCTCGAGCACCTGCTCCGGCGCTACCGGCTCGCCGAGAAGGGCGTCGACGCCCGGATGGCCGCCGCCCTCCTGTTCGCCAGCTACCTGGTGGGGATGGAGCTTCCGGGCCGCAAGGCCCTCTTCTCCCGCCTGCGGGCCCGCCTCGACGGCGAGGGTGACCTGCCGGCCCGCTTCGTCGCCGGCGTGCTGGCCTACGACGACCGCTTCGACCTGGTGCGGGCCGAGGCCGAGCTGGGCGAGCCCGGCGGCTCGATCGCCCGGCTCGAGGTCGAGGCGTTCGTGCGCACCGACGTGCCACCAGCCACCGGCTTCGTGCCGTCCGATCGCTGGGCCGGCAAGGTCGCGGTGGTGACCGGGGCCAGCCGGGGGCTGGGAGCCGCCCTGGCCCAGGCCCTGGCCTGGGAGGGCGCCACCGTGGTGGCCAACCACCACCGGAGCGCGGCGGCCGCCGCGGCCCTCGTCGCCGCCACGGCCGAGGCGCCGGGGACGATCGTCCTGCTGCGCGGCGACGCTGCCGACCTGGCCGTGTGGCAGCAGGTGGGGCCCGAGGTCGACCTCCTCGTCTGCAACGCGGCCCGACCGCCCCGCGACCGCCGGCTCGAGCCGTCCGGCGTCGACGAGCTGGTCGACTACGTCGGCGAGAGCGTGCGGCTGGTGGCCAGCCCGCTCTCGGTGCTGCTGCCGGCCCTGGCCGAGCGCGGCGGGCAGGTCCTCGTCGTGTCCTCGGCGTGGGTCGAGGCCGCGCCCCGGGCCTGGCCTCACTACGTGGCGGCCAAGGGCGCCGTCGAGGGCCTGGCCCGGGCCGCCGCCAACGACCGCCCTGGCGTCCGCTTCCTCGTGGCCCGCCCGCCCCGACTCCTCACCGACATGACGAACACCCCCATCGGTCGCCAGGGCACCCTGCCGGTCGGGCAGGCCGCCCGGGTGATCCTCGACGCCCTGGCCGCCCAGCGCGAGCCCGGGCTCACCGTGCTCGACGCGTTCCCGCCAGCCCGCGCCTAGACATCCCAGCCCGCGCCTCGACATCCCAGCCCGCGCCGAGACGACCGAGCCGGCGCCTAGAGGTCGAGCCGGCGCACCAGCGGCCGGTTCAGGAGGAAGAGCAGCTCCCGGTCGGTCTCCTCGGTGAAGCCGATGCGGGGCACCGGCCGGTGGTCGAAGCCCTGGGCGTCGGCCGCCGTGAACGTCGTGGGGTTCGTGCCGTGCACCCAGCGGTGGCCGGCGGCGAAGGCGCGGGCCAGGGCCCGCTCGTCGTAGTGCCGGCGCTTCCCGTAGGGCAGGGCCAGGTGGTCGACAGGGACGTCGACGATCGACTCCAGGTAGGCCTTGTTGGCGTCGATCTCGGCCGCCAGCTCGGCGTCGTCGAGCCCGGCCAGCGGACGGTGCCCGGTCGTGTGGCTGCCGATGACGGCACCCGAGCGCGACAGCTCGACCAGCTCGTCGGCATCGAGGTAGGGCCGGGTGCCACCGGCCCGGGGCCCCTGGACGCCGGCCAGGTAGTCGAGGCTTCCGTCGCGCACGGCCCGCCCGTTGACGAACACGGTGAACGGGATGCCGCGCCGCCGGAGCTCGGGGGCGGCCACCTCGAGCACGCTGCGGAAGCCGTCGTCGAACGTGAGGGCGGCGAGGGGCCGATCGGCCGACGGCGTGGCCGGGTCGACGACCTCGTCGAGCGACGTGAAGCGCACGGTCCGCTCGAACCGGTCGAGGTGGCGGGCGAAGGTCGCCGGCGTCGTGGAGTAGTCGGGCGAGTGCACCGCCGCCGAGCGCTCCGACACGTCGTGGTACAGCAGCACGACCCGCCGGGAGGCCGGCAGCAGCGAGCGCCGGCCGACCACCTCGACGGCCAGCCGGCGAAGCGCCGACCTCACGGGCACCGCGCCCGCAGCACCCCCGCCACCCGCTCGGCGACCGCGACCGGCAGCTGGGGGTACATCGGCAGGCTCAGGATCTCGCCCGAGATCGCCTCCGTCACCGGCAGCGGCACCGGCCGGGCCAGTCGGGTCCGGTACGCCGGCTGCACGTGGACCGGCTCGGGGTAGTGGACGGCCGTGCCGATGCCGGCGGCGGCGAGGTCGTCGCGGACCCCCTGCCGGTCGGCCACCCGCACCACGTACTGGTGGTACACGTGGGTGGCCCCGTCCCGCACGACCGGCGTCCGGACCGCCGAGCCGGCGAGGCCGGCGTCGTACGCGGCGGCGACGGCGCGGCGCCGGGCGTTGTCGGCGTCGAGGTGCACCAACCGGGCGCC
>JAODBP010000130.1 GCA_025464025.1 Actinomycetes bacterium
ACGATCTCGTCGATGGCGGTGTTGCCGTCGACCTCGTGGACGTCGATCGACAGGATGTTGGCGTTGGACTCGGCGATCTCGCTCGTGACGCCGGCCAGGGCACCTGGTCGATCGGGGAGCTCGATGCGCAGTCGGTAGGCCACCATGGCGGGCAGCTTCACGGCCCGGCGTTTCCGGGCGGTTTCCAGCAGGCGAACCGGACATGAAGCGCTGCTAGGGTGAGAGCGGTTCTCATGTTCACCCCTGTCGCCGCCCTCGAGCACGTCTCCCACGCCTACGGGCGCACCGAGGTCCTCGACGACGTCTCGCTCGAGCTCTGCGGCGGCGAGTTCGTCGCCCTGGTCGGCCCGAACGGCTCGGGCAAGTCGACCCTCCTCCGCATCCTCGTCGGGCTGCTCGACCCGCGGCAGGGGAGCGCGGCGCTGTTCGGCGTCGACCCCCGCCGGCTCAAGGAGCGGGCCCGGCTCGGGTTCGTGCCCCAGCGGCCGAAGCTGGCCGCCGGCGTGCACGCCACCGTGGAGGACGTGGTGAAGGCCGGGCGGCTCACCCGTTCTGGCTGGCTGGGGCGCCGCCGTCCGGAGGACCGGGCGGCCATCGACGGTGCGCTCGACGCCGTGGGGCTGGTCGAGCTGCGCAAGGAGCCGGTCGAGCGCCTCTCCGGGGGGCAGCAGCAGCGGGCGTTCATCGCCCGGGCGCTGGCCGGCCAGCCCGACCTCTTGGTGCTCGACGAGCCGGTGGCCGGGGTCGACGCCGAGCAGCAGCGGGCCTTCAGCGCGTCGCTCGAGCAGATGGTGGAGGCCGGCGGCACGGTGCTGCTCGTCTCCCACGAGCTGGGTGCGGTGGCCGACGCCCTCGACCGCGTCGTCGTGCTCAAGCGCAAGGTGCTCTTCGACGGCACGCCCGCCGGCCTGGCCGAGCGGGGCGTGTCGCTCGGCATCCACGACAGCGACCTGCCCCTGTGGCTCGAAGGGGTGTCGACGCCGGTCGCACCGGCCCCGCCCCACCGCCACACCGATCACGAGACGGGGCACCCGTAGTGCCCTGGCCGTTCGAGCGGGAGTACATGCAGCTGGCCCTCGTGGCCGGCCTGGTCGTCGGTGCCTGCGCGCCGTTGATCGGCGTGTTCCTCGTGCAGCGCCGCATGGCGCTCATGGGCGACGGCATCGGCCACCTGGCCTTCGCCGGCGTGGCTGCCGGCGTGCTGGCCGACGTGTGGCCGGTGTGGACGGCGCTGGCCGTCGCCGTGCTGGGCGCCCTCGGGGTCGAGTGGTTGCGGGGACGGGGCTCGGCCCAGGGCGACCTGGCCCTGGCCACGTTCTTCTACGGCGGCATCGCCGGCGGCGTGGTGCTGGCCGGCCAGGCCGGTGCGCTCAACGCCAACCTGTTCTCGTACCTGTTCGGGTCGATCCTCACCGTCGATCGGGGCGAGGTCGTCGTCGTGGGCGTGCTGGGCCTGGTGATCGTCCTGACCGTGGCCGTGTGCGGCCGGGCTCTGTTCGCCATGGCCGTCGACGAGGAGTGGTCGATGGTGGCCGGCCTGCCGGTGCGGGCCCTCAACGCCGTGCTCGCCGTGCTGGTGGCGGTGACGATCGTGGCGTCCATGCGGGTCGTCGGCATCCTCCTGGTGGCCGCCCTGATGGTCCTGCCGGTGGCCGGGGCCCAGGTCCTGGCCCGCTCGCAGCGCGGCGTCCTGGCCTGGTCGATGGGGATCGGCGTCGGGGCCGTCGTGGTCGGCCTCACCGCAGCTCGCACCTGGGGCCTGGCCCCGGGCGGCACGATCGTGCTGGTGGCCGTCGGCGTGTTCGCCGTGCTGGCCCTGGGCGACGCCGTTCTCAACGGTTCTCGAACGGTAGGTTGACGTGGTGACCGGCGCGGACCTGCACGACGTGGTGGCGACCCGGCTGCGCGACGCCGGCCAGCGCTACACGACCGGGCGCCGGGCCATCGTCGACCGCCTCCAGGCCGCCGGCCAGCCGCTGACGATCCCCGAGGTGCTGGCCGGCAGCACGCTGCCCCAGAGCTCGGCCTACCGGAACCTGGCCGTGCTCGAGCAGGCCGGTGCGGTGCACCGCATCGTCACGTCGGCCGACTTCGCCCGCTACGAGCTGGCCGAGGACCTCACCGAGCACCACCACCACCTGATCTGCTCGACCTGCGGCACGGTCGAGGACTTCACCGCTCCGCCCGCGCTCGAGCGCAGCCTGCACAAGGCCGTCACCCAGGTCGAAGGGGCGACCGGCTTCGCCGCCGAGCACCATCGGCTCGACCTCCTCGGCACCTGCAAGAGCTGCGCGTGACGAACCGCATCCAGCGGATGCTGGGCGTCGACATCCCGATCGTCCAGGCGCCCATGGGCTACATCGCCCGGGCCCAGCTCGCCTCCGCCGTCTCCAACGCCGGGGCCATGGGGATCATCGAGACGTCGTCGGGCCGGCTCGACGAGGTGCGCGTCGAGATCGAGAAGATGGCCGACCTCACCGACAAGCCGTGGGGCGTGAACGTGGCCCAGATGTTCGTGCGGACCCCCGACATCATCGAGTTCGTGGCCGACCAGGGTGTCCGGTTCGTCACCACGTCGGCCGGCAACCCCGAGCAGTACACGACGGCCCTGCACGAGGCCGGCATCACCGTCTTCCACGTGGTCGGCAACCTGCGGGGCGCCGTCAAGGCGGCCGCCGCCGGGGTCGACGGGCTGATCGTCGAGGGCGTCGAGGGCGGCGGGTTCAAGGGCGTGACCAACGCCTCGACCATGGTGCTGCTGCCGCTGATCGCGTCGAAGCTCGACCTGCCGCTGATCGGGGCGGGCGGCATCTGCGACGCCCCGACGCTGGCCGCGGCGTTCGTGCTCGGGGCCGAGGGCGGTCAGATGGGCACGGCGATGCTGGCCTCGCTCGAGTCGCCCGTGCACCAGAACTGGAAGGACGCCGTGCTCGCCGCGTCCGAGACCGAGACCCTGCTGGTGAAGCGGGGCCCGGCCCCGGCCATGCGGGTCCTGCGCACCGGTGCCTCGACCGCGATGAGCGAGCTCGAGTCGGGTGAGGACGCCACCGCCGCCCTCGGCCGGCTGCTGGAGCTCTACTTCGGTGGCGACATGGAGGCCTCGCTGGCCAACACCGGCCAGGTCGCCGGTCGCATCGAGTCGATCCGCCCGGTGGCCGACATCCTCCACGAGGCCTGGGACGGCTGCCAGGCCGCCCTCGACGCGGCGCGCGACCGCCTGGCCTGAGCGGCGTGGGCCTCGTCGAACGCCTTCGCATGGCGACGAAGCCGCCCACAGGCGTCCGCTGGCGGCGCTGTGGACCGCTGGCGTGCCTTCGGGCCGGCTACCTCGACACGATCCGTCCCTACGACGATGGTCATCGGCGCCACTGGGCGCCGGACCCGCGGATGTGGATCGTCGCTCCTGTCCTCGGCACTGGTGTGCCGTCTTCTACGGGTACAAGGACAAAGGCGCTCTGAGGCAACGTTGGGCGCGCCGGAGTCCCGCACTCGAACTGGCGACGGATTGACAACGTTTCTGTTGTCAATCCGTCGCCGGTTCGGGGAGCGCCCGGGTCTGGCGCGCCCGGGTCGTCCCTCGAAGCGTTCTTGGTCTTTCGCGGAAGCAGACGGGGCGTTATCGCAGGGCCCGCCCGCCTAGGGCTGGTTGTACTTGGCGATGGCTTCGCGGGTGGCCTGCTGCATGGCCCCGAAGAGCTTCTCGTTGTTCTGGCCGACCCAACCGATGCTGTCCATCCGGCCCACGTTCATGTTCCGGCACGCCGGGATGACGTGCTCGGCGAACAGCTCGTAGGAGCGCTTCGTCGCCGACCAGTCGGCGCAGTTGTGGGCCAGCAGGAGGAAGGTGCCGAAGCCGCCGGTCTTGGCCGTGAGCTTCTCGATGGTGGCGAGGGCATCGTCCGGCGTGCCGACGGTGACGACGCCGAACACCGGGTAGCCGTTGGTCATCCACTGCTCGAGCGCGTCGCGGGGCGTGCCGGTCCAGGGGAGCTTCCGGTTGCCCATGCCCTCGAAGTAGCCGTTGAGGGCGAGGATGCCGTGCTCCATCTCCCGCTCGGCCTGCTCGCGCGTCTCGGCCACGTGCATCGACGCGACGATCCGCCAACGGGACCGGTCGATGGGGTTGCCGTGCTCCTCCGACGTCCGGACGAAGTGGTCCCAGTTGGCGTCGAGCACGTCGAAGCCGCCCGGATCGGTGGCGGCGAGCGAGAGCATGTTGAAGCCGAGGCGTCCGGCCAGGACGGCACCGGTGGGCGAGCCGGTCGAGGCCACGGCCAGCTCGATGCCCTCGGGGGAGTAGGGGCGGAGCTGGAGGCGGGCCTCGTCGAGCGTGAACCAGTCGGTGGTGCGACTGACGACCTCGCCCCGCAGGAGGGGGGCGATGACCTCGGCGGCCTCGATCATCATGTCCCGCTGGCGGAGCGGGTCGATGCCCATCATGAAGGCGTCGCTCGGGAGCTGACCCGGGCCCATGCCGAGCATCACCCGGCCCCTCGTCAGGTGGTCGAGCTGCATGATGCGGTCGGCGAGGATGTAGGGGTGGTGGTAGCTCAGCGAGTTGACGCCCGTGCCCAGCCGCAGCCGGCTGGTGCGCTCGCCGGCGGCGGCGATCATCACCTCGGGTGAGGCGCTGGTCTCGTAGGCGCCGCTGTGGTGCTCACCGAACCAGACCTCGTCGTAGCCGAGGTCGTCGAGCAGCACGGCCAGGTCGAGGTCGCGGCGGAGCTGGAGCGATGGGTTCCCCGCCGGGTCGTGGTACGGCGCGATGAACGCGCCGAAGCGGGTCGGGGCGGCAACCGTCATGCCCGCAGGTTAAGGGAACGCTCTTAGACCATGGGCCAGGGGTAGCAGCGGCCGCTGGGGTCGGCGAGGGGGAACGTCTTCACCTTCAGGAGGCGCTCGCCTCGGGAGCGGACGGCGTCGCGCTCCTCGTCGTCGAGCAGCACCTCGAGCACGTCGACCTTGGGCAGGACGTCGCGCACGGCGTCGAGCAGCTCGTCGGGGATGCGCTCGCCGCCGAACTCCCAGATGACGGTGCGGATCTTGGGGTCGGGGTGGAAGCAGAGCCCCTGGTCGATGCCCCAGAGCCGGCCGTCGTCTCCGAGCAGGACGTGGCCGCTCTTGCGGTCGGTGTTGTTGGCCAGGAGGTCGAACACGGCGAACTGCTTGAGCACGGGGTGGTGGGCCTCGTCCTCGTAGATCGTGAAGTAGTGCTCCTCGAAGTCGGCGTTCACGAAGCGCTGCATCGAGCCCTCGCCGAACGGCCCGTCGCGCACGATCGTCTCGGGGACGATGCCCCACCCGAGCAGCTCCGACAGCTCCCACGCCGCCGCCTCGCGCCGGTAGAGCCCGCGGGGGAAGTCCCACAGCGGCCGCTCGCCCTGGCCTGGCTTGTAGACGGCCAGCATCGACTCGTCGCCCTCGGTGAGCTTCGTGAGGAACGTGCCGTTCGAGCTCCACGGCATGCGGCCCTGGACCTCGGCCTCGCCCTGCTGGAGCAGCGCGAGGCCGGCCGGGGAGGGCGCGCGGCCGGGGTCGACGGTCATCGGAGACGATTCTGCCCGTGATCCGCACGCCTTCCGGACGCGCCGTGCCACGATCTCGTCGTGCGCCGGGTGCTGCTCGTCTTCCTCCTGGTGCTGATCGTCGGCTGTTCGGCTGGCGGCGAGGTCGACGACGGGTCGCTGGCCCGGTCGTCGGTCGTCACCGCGGCCGACCTCGGTCGGGGCTGGCGGGCCGTCGAGCCGCCGAAGGTCGAGACGGTCGCCGAGCACTGCCCCGGGTTCCACCAGCCCACCGGCACGGCCCACTCGCCGCGCTTCATCCACGGGCAGGCCACCGTCGACAGCGCCGTGGCCGTGTGGGTCGACGAGGCGGCGGCCCAGCGCGAGCTGCGCCAGTCAGTGGCCGAGCCGACGCTGCGATGCGTCGAGGGGATCATCGCTCGGACCGCGAAGCGGGCGACGCCGAAGGTCGATGAGGTCGACGTGCACGTCTCCCGCGCCTCGGTCCGGGGCTACGGCGACGCCCGGGCCGGGGTCGACGCCGTGGTGTCCGTCGTCCGCGGCAGCGACGTGCGGACCTACCACCTGGCCACGGTCTTCGTCCGCTCGGGGCGGACGCTCGTGCAGTTCTCGTTCGGCGACTGGCCCGAGCCGGCGGTGCCGGACGGCAAGGTCATCGATGCGGTGCTGCGCCGGGTGGAGGGCCAGGTCCTGGCCTGACCGCTAGTGCTTCTTGTGGCCGTTCGTCTTGATGCACATGTGGCCATCGGGGTCGATGGGTCGGGCGCAGAGCGGGCAGGTGGGCCGGCCCGTCGAGAGCAACAGGGTGGCTCGCACCACGAAGGCCTGGACCTGGCCCCGGGTGAGGGCGAAGCGGGCCATGCCGAGGGTCACCTCGTCGTCGGCGTCCTCCTCGAGGGCGATCTCGTCGGCCCGCACGACCATGCGGTCGCGGCCCTCGTCGAACACGACGCCGAGCTGGCCCACGATCCACTCCGGGATCACCGGCGAGGTGAGCTCCATGTCCTGGGGCACCTCGCTGTCGGCCGGCGTCGGCAGGTCGTGGAGCAGCTCGGCGAGGTACTGGGCGAGGGCGCCGACCTGGCCCTTCTCGAGCTGGAGGCTGACGACCTGGGTGCCGGCGATGGCCTGGAGGTAGAAGACGCGCGCTCCCGGCTCGCCGATGGTGCCGGCGGTGAAGCGGTCGACGTCGGGCAGATCGAACTCGGTCAAGTCAGGAAGCCTTCAGGTCGGCGAGGGTGCCCGTCGTGTGGTTGACCGTGAGCACGGCCGGACCGCCCGAGCCGTAGGCCACGGCCGTGACCGAGCACGGTGACACGACGATGCGCTGGAACAGGTCGAGGTGGGTGCCGAGGGCGTCGGCCACCGCCGCCTTGATCGGGTCGGCGTGCGACACGCAGACGACCACGCCGCCCCTGTGCCGCTCGACGAGCGAGGCGACGGCCCCGGTGATGCGGGTCTGCATCTCGGTGAACGACTCCCCGTTCGGGAAGCGGAAGCCGCTCGGGTACCGCTGCACCGTCCGCCACTCGGGCAGCTTCATCAGGTCGGTGAGCTTGGAGCCGGTCCAGTCGCCGAAGTCGCACTCGAGCAGGCCGCGGTCGATCTGGACCTTGAGGCCGCGGGCCTTCCCGATGGGTGCCGCCGTCTCCCGCGTGCGCTCGAGCGGTGACGCGTAGATGGCGTCGACCTTCGCCAGCCCACCCAGGAGGGCAGCGACGGCCTCGGCCTGGGCTCGGCCCTCGTCGGAGAGGTGGAGGCCCTTGGCCCGGCCCGGCAGGGTCGAGCCCGTGGTGGGCGTCTTCCCGTGCCGCACGAACAGGACGAGCGTGGCCGGATCCGGCTTGGTCTTGGCAGCGATCGGATCAACCTACCGTTGGCGCCGATGGTGCCTGGTCCCCGCGACGTCCACGACTCCCTCGCCCAGGTGACGTCAGAGATCGTGGGCTGCTTCGCCTGCCCGCGCCTGGTGGCGTGGCGCGAGCAGGTCGCGGTCGAGAAGCGGGCGTCCTACGCGGACGAGGTGTACTGGGGGCGGCCGGCGCCCGGCTTCGGCGATCCGAAGGCCGAGCTGCTCGTGGTGGGCCTGGCGCCGGCGGCCCATGGCGCCAACCGAACCGGTCGGGTCTTCACCGGTGACCGCTCGGGCGACTGGCTCTACGGCGCCCTGTTCCGGGCTGGCTACGCCAACCAGCCCACCAGCGTCAGCCGCGACGACGGGCTCGAGCTCGCCGGTGCGTGGGTCAGCGCTGCCGTCCGCTGCGCACCGCCCGCCAACAAGCCCACGCCCGAGGAGCGCGACACCTGCCTGCCCTTCCTCCGTCGCGAGTGGGACCTCCTCACCGAGGTGCAGGTCGTCGTGGTGCTCGGGCAGTTCGCCTACCAGGTGATCGCCGGCATGGTCGGGCTGAAGCCCCGGCCCAAGTTCGGGCACGGCGTCGAGGCCACGCTCCCCGACGGGAAGCTGCTCATCTGCTCGTACCACCCGAGCCAGCAGAACACCTTCACGGGCGTGCTGACCGAGCCCATGTTCGACGCCGTGTTCAGCCGGGCCCGGGAGCGGTCAGCACGACCGCCACGATGAGGGCGACGCCGACCAGCAGCGCCAGCACGGCGACGGTGCGGGTGTCCACGCGCCGAAAGTAGCGTCGCCCCATGGAGACGATCGAGGTCGTGATCGTCGACGAGGGGGAGACGACGCTCACCGGTCACCGCGACGGTGACCGACTGCTGCTGCCCCTCGCCGACGTGGCGGCAGCCACCGGCTGGACGCTGAAGCCCGAGGGCCTGTGCCAGGGCGACATCTGCATCCCGGCCAAGGCGTTGGCCGACCCGGTCGACGTGCGCGACTTCGCCGCCGCCGTGCACCGGGCCGTCGCCGTCGACGCCGCCGAGGGCATGGTCGCCCTCGCCGGCTCGCCCCACGAGCAGGTCACCGGCGCCGCGCCCGACGCCCTGGTGTCCGACCTCGACGGGAACCCGGTCCACCTCAAGGACGTGGCGCCCGGCGGCAAGCGCGTCCTGGTGGCGTGGTCGTCGTGGTGCGGCTGCCGTCACGAGCTGCCGGCGTGGGAGGCCCTCCAGCGGGAGCTGGGCGACGTGTCGATCGTGGCCGTGGCCATCGACGAGGAGCTCGACGCCGTGCGGCCGTGGGCCGAGGCGGTCGACATCCCCGTCGTGGTCGACCGGGAGGGGAAGCTGGCCGAGGCCTACGGGATCATCAACGTGCCGACGTCGGTGTGGATCGACGCCGACGACCAGGTCGTCCTGCCGCCGGTGATCGCGCCGGGCGACGACCAGTTCAAGGAGTTCACCCAGATCGACTCGACCAGCCACCACGACGCCCTCCGTCGCTGGGCCGTCGACGGCGTGCTGCCCGATCGGCCGGTGGAGCAGCCCCGGACGGCGGTCGAGCACGAGGCGCTGGCCGAGCGACGCCTCGCGATCCACCTGCGTCGGGCCGGCAACCAGGAGGCGGCCGAGCGCCACATGGCCCGGGCTGCCGAGCTGGCCCCGTTCGACTGGACCATCCGGCGCGGCCTCATGCCGCTCCGGGGCGAGGACCCGTTCGGCGAGAAGTTCTTCGAGTTCTGGAACGAGTGGGAGGGGGCGGGCCGCCCGGGCTACGACCCGCTGGCCCGATGACCGCGCTGGTGAAGGTCGCGGTCTGGGGCACCGGCAACGTGGGGCGGGCCGCCATCCGCATGGTCGACGGCCACCCCGAGCTGGAGCTGGCCGCCGTGATCGTCTCCAACCCCGACAAGGTCGGGCAGGACGCCGGCGACCTCGCCGGGCTCGACCGCCAGCTCGGCGTGGCCGCCACCACCGAGCTGCCGAACGTCGACGCCGTGGCCTACTGCGCGTCGGCCGACTTCCGGCCGGACGAGGCGCTGGCCGACATCCTCCAGTGCCTGCGATCGGGCGCCAGCGTGGTCACGCCCGGCATCTACGCCCTGTACGACCCGCCGTCGGCACCCGTGGCGCTGCGCGAGCAGGTCGAGGCGGCGTGCAAGGAGGGCGGCTCGGCCTTCTTCGCCAACGGCGTCGACCCCGGGTGGGGCAACGACGTCCTCCCGCTGCTGCTCACCGGCTTCGTGTCGGAGTTCTCGCAGGTGCGGGCCCAGGAGATCTTCGACTACTCGACCTACGAGGCCGAGGCGGCCGTCCGCGAGCTCGTCGGCTTCGGCATGCCGATGGACTACGACCCGCCCATGGTGATGAAGACCATCCCGACCTCGGTGTGGGGCGGCCAGCTCCGGATGATGGCCCGGGCCCTCGGGCTCGAGCTGGAGGCCATCGAGGAGCACGTCGAGCGCCGGCCGCTGGAGCGCAGCGTCACCACCGCCCTCGGCGACTTCGCCGAGGGGACCCAGGGTGCGCTGCGCTTCGAGGTGCAGGGCATCGTCGGCGGCAAGCCGGTGCTCGTGGTCGAGCACATCACCCGCATCCACCCCGACATCGCGCCCGACTGGCCGGCCCCGGCCGACGGTGCGGCCGGCGCCCACCGGGTGATCATCGAGGGCCGGCCCCGCATCGTGGTCACCGTCGAATGTGAGGACGAGGGCGGCAACCGGGCCGCCGGCGGCAACGCCTCGGCCGCGGCACGGCTGGTCGACGCCATCCCGTTCCTGGTCTCCGCCGGGCCCGGCCTCTACGACGGCCTCCAGGTGCCGCTCCGCTACGGCGTGGGTCGCCTCAGGGTCTGAGGGCGTTGGCCAGCTCGGTGGTGACGACCTTGCGGGCGGCGAGGGCGCCTTCGACCGGGAAGCTGAAGAACCCGTGCACCATGCCGGGCGCCTCGTGGAAGGTCGTCACCACGCCGGCCTGCTGGAGGCGGGTGGCGTAGGCCTCGCCCTCGTCGCGCAGCGGGTCGAGCTCGGCGACCAGCACGACGGCCGGGGGGAGGCCCGAGAGGTCGTCGGCCCGGAGCGGGGCGATGCGCCAGTCGACCTCGGCGTCGCCGATGTAGTGGTCCTCGAACCACTTCATGGCCCGACCCGACAGCAGGTAGGGCTTGTCGAAGTTGTCCCGCCGCGACGGGGTCTCCTCCCGCACGTCGGTGTTCGGGTAGATCAGCGCCTGGAAGGCGATGCGCGGGCCACCCCGCTCCCGGGCCAGCAGCGTGACCGTGGCGGCGAGGTTGCCGCCGGCGCTGTCGCCGGCCACCGCCAGCCGATCGGCATCGAGGCCCAGTTCGCCGGCGTGCTCGCTGACCCACTTCGTGGCGGCGTAGGCGTCCTCCAGCGGCGCCGGGAACGGGTGCTCGGGCGCCAGCCGGTACTCGACCGAGATCACGGTCACGCCCGATTCGGCGGCCAGGCGGCCGCAGGTGTTGTCGTGGCTCTGGATGCTGCCGATCACCCAGCCGCCGCCGTGGAAGAACACCGCGACGGGCCCGCCGGGCGCCGCGCCCTCGGGGCGGTAGACCCGGGCCGGGAGCATGCCGTCGGCCCCACCGACCTCGATGTCGGTGACGGAGGCCAGGCCGGTCTCGTCCCGCGGCGAGCCGCCCTGCGACGTGTACGCCCGCGCCTCGTCCGGCGTCTTGTCGTCGACGCGGAGCTCGCCCCCCATCAGGTCGAGGATTGGCTGGAGCTGGGGATCGAGCGGCATGACCCGGAAGGTAATCCGCTCACCTCTTCAGATGCGGCCGGCCATCTCGAGGACGTCGGCGGAGACGCCGCGGCGGGGCTTGAGGATCTCGTCGATGAGGCCGTACTCGAGCGCCTCGCCGGCGGTCATGTAGTAGTCGCGGTCGACGTCGCGCTCGACCTGCTCGATCGATCGGCCCGAGTGGTGGGCGATGATCTCGACCATCCGGCGCTTGATGGCGAGCGTCTCGCGGAGGTGGATCTCCATGTCGCTCGGCGTCACCCGCCCGGTGCCGGCGGAGCCCTGGTGGATCATGATCTTGGCGCTGGGGAGGGCCAGGCGCTTCCCGGCGGCGCCGCCGCACAGGATCATCGCAGCCGCCGACATGCCCATCCCGACGCAGATCGTGGAGACCTCGCACTGCACGTGCTGCATGACGTCGTAGATGGCCATCCCGCCGTAGGCCAGGCCGCCGGGGGAGTTGATGTAGAGGTGGATGTCGGCGGTCGGGTCCTGGGCCTCGAGGTAGAGGATCTCGGCGACGAGGAGGTTGGCGATCTGGTCGTCGACCTCCTGGCCGAGGAAGACGATGCGCTCCTTCACCAGGAGCGAGAAGATGTCGAACGCCCGGTCGCCCTTCGGGCCGGAGTCCACCACGGTCGGGATGAGGGTCATGCCACAGACGGTATCTCGTTTTCGATATAATCTGCAGGGCACATGAGCGAGCGCCGACACGAGCCGGTCTTCCCCGGCTTCGCCGAGATGGCCGAGCGCCGGCGCGCCGTCACCGACGAGCTGGCCGAGCGCCGACAGCGGCTCGGGCTCTCGCAGACGCAGGTCGCCGCCCGCATGGGCACGTCCCAGTCGGCGGTGGCCCGGCTCGAGTCGGGCGACGCCGACGTGCGGCTGTCGACGCTCGAGCGCTACGCCGCCGCCCTTGGGCACCAGCTCGACATCACCCTGAAGAAGGAGCAGCCGTGATCCCCCAGATCCCTCGCCTCCAGACGTTCGCCGACGGTCCGACCCAGTGGCACGACTGGGCCCTGGCCGAGCTGCTCGAGTCGCGCACGGTCGTGCTCGACGGCCCGGTCGACAGCGACAAGGCGCTCGCCGTCTCGGCCGAGCTCATGCTCCTCGACGGCGAGGGCGACGACGCCGTGCAGCTCCGCATCGAGTCGGCCGGCGGCACGCTCGACGGCGCCCTGATGCTCATGGACGTGATCGACCTGCTCGGCGTGCCGGTCCAGGGCACGTGCATGGGCCGGGCCGAGGGCGCCGCCCTGTTCGTGCTGGCCGTGTGCCCCGAGCGGGTCGTGGGCCCCCACGCCCGGCTCCACCTGTCGGAGCCGCCGGCCGTCTACGAGGGCTTCCGCGACGTGGCCGGTGCGGCCGAGCACCACCGGGCCCGGCTCGACCAGGTCGTCACCCGGCTGGCCACCGTCATGGCCGTCGACGAGGACGAGCTGCGCCACGACCTCCACCGGGGCCGGTTCCTACGGCCGGAAGAGGCCGTCGAGCTCCACCTCGCCGACCAGGTCGCCACCCCCGAGGCCTCCATCCGGCGCTTCCCCCGGCGGGTCGGCTACCGGCTGCGCTGAGGCCCGGTCGGCCGGACCAGCCAGCACGCCACCGCGCCGAGGGCGGCGGCCGCCGTGTGGTTGCCGATCGAGGCCACCCGCCAGCCCCACGACGCGCCCTCGAGCTCCCAGAGGACCTGGGCGAACATGCCGATCACGGCCAGCACGGCGACCGTCCCGGCGGTGCCGGCCACCAACGTGCCCAGGGCGTCGACCGGCGCCGGGTGGTCGCCGGTCAGCCACCGCCGCACGGCCAGGGCGGAGGCGGCCACCAGCACGACCACGCCGAGGGCCACGTTGGCCGGCTGGGTGGCCAGGATGATGCGCTCCCGAACGGGGGACGGGGCCGCACCCGAGCCGATGTCCACCAGCAGGGCGGCCACGACGTTGGCGGCCACCACGATGGCGCCGGCCGATGCCGCCACCAGGGCCACGACGTCGAGCCGGTCGCCCAGCGACACCGGGGTGCGGCCCTCGTCCATGGCGGCGGACCGTACCTTCTCGCCGGGTTCGTCGTTCTGGTCACGCTGGTGTCCGGTTGCCGGGTTGCCGGACAAATCCGTGACAAGAAGGGCACGAGGCGTGAGCCCCTAGGCGGGGGCGTCGACCGGGGGCTTGGGCTTGGGCGGGGGCACGCCGAGGCGGGGCTTGGCCACCGCCGTCTCGGGCCAGCGCTTGCGGCTCTTGATGGCGAGCTTGTGCAGGAGGGCGATGGCCCCGGGGTCGTCGTCGCCGGGCCGGGTCTCGATCGAGCCGTCCTTGATCATCCGCTGGATGATCTCGCGGCCGAGGTCGGTGCGGACGATGGTCAGTGTCCAGTCGTTGAAGGCACCGATGCCCCCGGTGGAGATGTCGGCGTGCTCGGCGGCGAAGTCGGGGCAGTGGTTGCACCCCTCGCGCGTCCAGGCGTGGCACTCCTTGAGCGGCACCTCGTGGTAGCTGCCGTCGTTCATCCAGATCTGGAAGACGCCCTTGATGTTCATCTTCTTCATGTCCTGCTTCTTCAGGCCGTACTTGGCCTCGAAGAGCTCCTCGAAGATGGCGTCGTCGAACGTCTT
>JAODBP010000140.1 GCA_025464025.1 Actinomycetes bacterium
CCTACGGCTGGCTCGAGAGCTTCGACCCGGGGTGGACGCCGAACACGACCGATGCCGGCATGCGTCGCTACCGCTACGGCGCCCAGCCCCAGATCGCCCACTGGAACCTGCTCCAGCTGGCCAACGCGCTGGCCCGGCTGGTCGACGACACCGCGTCGCTCCAGGCCGGCCTCGACGGCTACGCCCGCCTCTACGCCGAGCGGTTCCAGGCGATGATGGCCGAGCGCCTCGGGTGGGGGTCGCCCCAGGAGGGCGACGGCGCCCTGATCGACGAGCTGTTCCAGGCGCTCGTGAGCACCGAGGTCGACCAGGTGCTGTTCTTCCGCGACCTGCCGACCGGCGACGTCAGCGCCGCCTACTACGCCGACGACCCGGACACCGGGGCGGTCGACGCCTGGCTCCGCGCCTGGCGCGAGCGGGCCGGCGACCTCGACGACGAGCGCCGGCGTCGGATGGACGCCGTCAACCCGCGCTTCGTGCTGCGCAACTACCTGGCCCAGGAGGCCATCGACGCCGCCGAGTCCGGCGACCTCTCGCTCGTCCACGAGCTGCTCGACGTGCTGCGCCACCCGTACGACGAGCAGCCCGGTCGCGAGCGGTTCGCGGCCAAGCGCCCGGAGTGGGCCCGCCATCGGGTCGGTTGCTCGATGCTCTCCTGCTCCTCGTAGCAACGCGTTCTAGTCTCAGCGCATGGACGCGGCACCGCTGGCAGGGATCAGGGTGGTCGACCTCACGGGCGACCGGGGCGAGCTGTGTGGTCGGCTGCTGGCCGACCTCGGCGCCGAGGTGGTGAAGGTCGATCCGCCCGAGGGCTCACCGGCCCGGGCGCTGGCCCAGAAGCACGGTGACATCTGCCTGTTCTGGGCCGTGCGCAACGCCGGCAAGCTCGGCGTGGCCCTCGACCTGCCCGCCGAGGAGGACCGCCTCCACGAGCTGCTGGCCCACAGCGACGTCGTGATCCAGTCGAGCGTGCCGGGCGAGGGGTTCGACGCCCACGAGCTGGCCGCCCGCCACCCGCACCTCGTCGTCACCTCGATCACGCCCTACGGCCTCACCAGCCCGTGGGCCACCCGTCAGGCGACCGACGGCGTGCTCGCGGCCACCGGCACCATCGCGTTCAAGGCCGGCAGCCCCGAGAAGTTCCCGCTCATGCCGCCCGCCTCGTTCATCGACGATGGCGCCAGCTGCACGTTCGCCTTCGCCACCCTCGCCGCCCTCTGGCAGGGCGTGGGCCAGGTCCTCGACTGCTCGGTGAACGACGCCGCCGCCAACATGAGCGACTGGTCGCTGTCGAACACGTCGATCCGGGTGTTCAACGGCGACGACGTGCGCGAGGTGCGGGCCGGCGCCGGGCCGCTGTGGCCGTCGCTGCGGTGCAAGGACGGCTTCGTCCGCGTCGTGATCCTCTCGGCCCGCCAGTGGCACGCCATGCGGGCCTGGCTGGGCGAGCCCGAGTACCTCCAGGACCCGTCGCTCGACGGTCTGCCCGGGCGCCTCGCCCTCATGGGGTCGGTCATCAACCCGCTCATCGAGGAGCTGTTCGCCGAGCGCACCATGGCCGACCTCTCGGCCGAGGCCCAGGCCCGCGGCATCGTGTGCACCCCGCTGGCCAAGGCGGCCGACGTGCTGGCCAGCGAGCACTTCCAGGCGCGCGGCTCGCTGATCGACGTGGAGATCGCGCCGGGCCTGAAGGGTCGCATCCCGTCCGGCTTCCTCGAGGTCGACGGCGAGCGGGCCGGGCCGCGGGTCGGCCCGCCGGCCATCGGCGAGCACACCGAGCAGGTGTTCTCGAACCTGGGCGAGGCGCGCGTCGCGGGGAGCGAGGACCGCGCCGGGCGCCTGCCGCTCGACGACCTCCGGGTCGCCGACTTCGGCCACGGCGGCGTGGGCGTCGAGGTCGGGCGCATGTTCGCCGAGTACGGCGCCGACGTGCTGAAGATCGAGAGCCGCAGCTACCCCGACTTCATCCGGATGCAGACCGGCGGCGAGATGACGCCGTCGTTCGCGTCGTCGAGCCGGTCGAAGCGAGGCTTCGGCGCCAACGCCAAGCACCCCGAGGGCCACGACGTCCTGGTGAAGCTGATCGACAGGTGCGACGTGGTCATCGAGAACAACTCGACCGGCGTGATGGACGCCCTCGGTCTCGGCTACGCCACCCTGCACGAGACCAACCCCGGGGTCGTGATGGTGTCGAGCCAGCTCATGGGCTCGCGGGGGCCGTGGGCCGCCTTCCGGGGATACGGGCCCAGCACCCGCGCCGCCGGCGGCATCGAGATGCTCTGGAACTACGACGACCAGGACGAGCCGGCCGGTGGGGCATCGATCTTCCCCGACCACCTCTGCGGCCGCATCGGCGCCCTCGGGGCCATGGCCGGGCTGCTCGGCCGGCGGCGGGGCGACGGCACCGGCGCCCACGTCGAGCTGGCCCAGGTCGAGGTGACCGTCGGCATCGTGGGCGACCTGCTCACCAAGGAGGCGCTGGAGCCCGGCTCGGTCGCCGCGTCCGGCAACCGCCGCGACCGGGGTGTGCCGTGGGGCATCTTCCCGTGCACCGGCGACGAGCAGTGGGCCGCGATCACCGTCCGGGACGACCGCGACTGGGCCGCCCTGGTCGAGGTCATGGGCGCACCGGCGTGGGCCACCGACCCGGCGCTCGCCACCCTCGACGGTCGTCGGGCCGCCATCGACGCCGTCGAGGCCGGCGTGCGCGCGTGGACCTCGGGGATCACCCGCGAGGAGGTCGCCGAGCGGTGCCAGGCCGCCGGTGTGGCGGCCGGCGAGCTGCTCGTCGCCATGGACACGACCACGGTCGAGCACTACACGGCGCAGGGCTTCGCCGTCGACGTGCACCAGCCCGGCAACGTGGTCGACAGGATCCTGCTCGACGGCCCCGGCTTCCGGGGCTCGAAGATGGCCGAGCCGATCATCACCGGCGCCCCCAAGGTGGGGGAGCACACCCGGGAGATCTGCCGCGACCTGCTCGGCATGGCCGACGACGAGGTCGAGCGGCTCATCCAGGCCGTCGCCCTCGAGGTCACCCCACCGCCGAGCTGAACCCCTTCGGGCGATGCCGGCGGCGCTCGGCTGCTACCAGCGGAACCCCGGATCGTCAGGCTTGTCGTCGGCCTTCGGCGGCTGGGGTCGCTCGGCGCCCAGCTCCCGCTCGCGGCGGGCGAGGTCGTCCTCCCACGCCTGGAGCCGCGCGTCGGCCTCCTCGTTGGTGAGGGACGACGGGCGCCACGCCGGGCCGTCCTCCGGCCCCCGCACCGACCGCGGCGCCCGGTACTCGGTGGACCCCGGGCGCCAACCGGCGTAGAGCGGGCGACCCAGGAGGAGCCAGGCCAGCGACCCGACGTCGGGCAGGAAGATCACGATGAGGACCCACGCGCCCTTGGGCAGGTTCCGCATCAGTGCCTCGTCGGTCGAGATCACGTCGAAGATGCAGTAGAGCCAGAGCAGGATCAGGACCGTCCCGAACGCCTCGGGCGCGAACAGCAGCACGAGACCACCTCCTGGTGCGAGTCTCGGCGGCACGGTACGCGACCGCGACCGACGCCGGTCGGAACTTGTCAGGTGTCTGCCAGGGTCCGTCAGGAACCTGACAACCGGTCGAGCAGCCAGCGCGGCCCGACCACGTCGGCCCCGGCGGCTCGGGCCCGCTCGGCCAGCCCCCGGTCGGCAGTGACCAGCGTGACGCCGTCGCCGGCCCGCTCGGCCAGGGCGTCGTCGCCCTCACCGGGGGCGTGCACGACCTCGACGCCATCGACCGTCCCCGGCTCGACCCCGCGCCGGGCCTGGCCCTCGAGCACGACCACGACCGGTCCGTCGAGCCCGGCGGACCGCACCTCGGCCACGAAGCGGGCGGCCGCACCGGCCCGATCGCGCCACCAGCCGTCGGGTCGGGAGCCCACGACGTTGGCCGCATCGATGACGAGCATGGCGTCCGTTCTACAGTCGCCGCCATGGGGGCGCTGGACGGAGTGCGGGTGGTCGAGGCGACCGAGGGGATCGCCGGCGGGTACGCCGGCAAGCTCCTGGTCGACCAGGGTGCCGAGGTCGTGAAGGTCGAGGGCCCGGGCGGTGACCCGCTCCGGCGCTGGTCGGCCGGCCACCCCGATGAGCCGGTCGAGGGCACCGGAGCCCTGTTCGCCTACCTCGCCGCCGGCAAGGCCAGCGCCGCGGTGGTCGACGTGGCGTGGGCCGACGTCGTGCTCGCCGGTCCCGAGGCCGACGACCTGCTCGGCGTCGGGTGGCGCGACGCGTGCCGGCCCGACGCCACCGTGGTGTCGGTGTCGGCGTTCGGCCTCGACGGACCGCTGGCCGGACGGCCGGCCGACGAGTTCACGCTCCAGGCCTGGTGCGGCCTGCTCTCGGCCTGCGGCACGAAGGACACGCCGCCGCTCCAGATGGGCGCCGGCGGCGGGCAGTGGGCGACGGGTGCGACGGCCGCCCTGGCCGCCCTGGCCGGGCGCCGGTCGGGCGGTGCCGACCTCGACGTCAGCGCCCTCGAGGTGATGGCGGTCTGCCTGACCAACTACCCGACGCTCTACCGGCAGTTCACCGGGCAGGTGGCGTTCATGTCCCGGGGTGGCGACTGGCCGTCGGTCGTGCAGTGCAAGGACGGCTGGATCGGGCTGTGCATCTTCACCGCCCAGCAGTGGGCCGACTTCGCCGTGATGATCGGCCGGCCCGAGCTGAGCGAGGACGACCGGCTCAACTCGATGGGCGGGCGCAGCCGCAACCGCGAGCTGGCCGAGTCGGTGATCCGTCCGTGGCTGGCCGAGCACACGGCAGCCGAGATCCACGAGCTGGGCGGGCTGTTCCGGGTGCCGGTGGCGTTCATCGGCAACGGGGAGACGGTGTTCGACATGCCCCACGTGCAGGAGCGCGGCATCCTCGTCCAGCACCCGGCCGGCTTCCACCAGCCCCGGCCGCCGTACCTCATGTCGGGCAGCCCGGTGCTGCCGATCCGCCCGGCGCCGGAGCTGGCGACGGGCGCGACCGCCGGCCCGCCCCGTCCGGCCGCCCCGCCCGGTCCGGCCCGACCGCTCGAGGGCGTCCGGGTCCTCGACCTCACCGCGTTCTGGGCCGGGCCCTACGCCACCCACCTGCTGGCCACCCTCGGCGCCGACGTGCTCAAGGTCGAGTCACCGAAGCGGCCCGACGGGATGCGCTTCGCCACCGTGGCCAAGCCCACCGACGACGACTGGCTCGAGTACGGCCCGACGTTCCACGGTGCCAACCCGGCCAAGCGGTCGGTCACGATCGACTTCGCCACGCCCCAGGGCAAGGCCCTCCTGCTCCGGCTCGTCGAGCAGGTCGACGTGGTGGTCGAGAACTTCACGCCGCGGGTGCTGCCCAACGCCGGCCTCGGCTACGACGTGCTGGCCGAGGCGAACCCGGCCGTGATCGTGCTGCGCATGCCGGGGTTCGGGCTCGAGGGACCGTGGGCCAACCACTCCGGGTTCGCCCAGACGATGGAGCAGACGTCGGGGATCGGCTGGCTCACCGGTGTGCCCGAGGGCGAGCCGCTCGTGCGCAGCACGATCGACCCGACGGCCGGGATCCACGGCGCGTTCGGCGTGCTCGCCGCCCTCGAGCACCGGGCCCGCACCGGCGAGGGCCAGCTCGTCGAGCTGCCGATGCTCGAGGTGGCGCTCAACATCGCCGCCGACCCGATCGTCACCTGGTCAGCGGACGGGGTCCGCCTCGACCGCCAGGGCAACCGGGGCCCGTGGGCCGCGCCCCAGGGCGCGTACCCGTGCGCCGGCGACGACCAGTGGGTTGCCCTGGCCGTGGCGACCGACGAGCAGTGGTCGGCGGTGGTCGAGCTCGTCGGTCGCCCGGAGTGGGCGGGTCTCGACCGGGCCGAGCGCCGGGCCCGGCACGACGAGCTCGACGACGGGCTGCGGGCCTGGCTCGCCGACCTCGACCGCGACGCCACCGTCGAGCGGCTGCTCGACGCAGGTGTCCCGGCCGCGCCGGTGTGGGACCAGAACGCCCAGGACGAGCTGCCGCAGCTCGTGGCCCGCGGCTTCGCCCAGGTGGTCGAGCACCCGATCGCCGGCCCGGTGGCCACACCGGGCATCGGCATCCGGTCCGACCGCGTCGACCTCGCCTACCGGGCGGCGGCGCCGACCGTCGGCCAGCACACCGCGGCGGTGCTGCACGAGCTGCTCGGGCTCAGCGATGCGGAGATCGCCGAGCTCCGGGAGCAGGGAGCGATCTGACGAAGGCCCGGATCAGTGGTGCCAGAGGTGGACGGCGGCGGTCGCCCGCCACGGGCGCCACGCCTGGCTCGTCGCCTCCAGCTCCTTGGTGGTCGCGCCCGCCGCCTTCCGCAGGGCCAGGTCGCTGGACGGGAAGGCGTCGCGGTCGCCCATCCGGAGGGCGAGGTACTGCGCCGTCCAGGGGCCCAGGCCCGGGAGGCCGGCGATCGCCCGTTCCAGGTCGTCGGCCTTGCTGGAGCCGTCGAGGCGGACCTCGTCGGTGGCCACCGCGTGGGCGAAGGCGTTGAGGGCCGCCTCCCGGGCGCCGGTGAGCCCGAGCCCCGTCAGGTCAGCGATGCTGAGCACCTCGGCGTCGGGGAACGTGTGGCTGAGCCCGAGCTGCTGGAGCCCGGGCACCGGGGTGCCGTGGCGGGCGACGATGCGGCCGGCCAGCGTGGTGGCGCCGGTGACGGTCACCTGCTGGCCGACGATGGCGCGGATGCCGGTCTCGAACGGGTCCCAGGTGCCGGGCACGCGGAGCCCGGGGCGCGCCGCGACCAGAGGTGCGAGGAGGGGCTGGGCCGAGAGGTGGTCGACGGCGTCGGCCGGATCGGCATCGAGGGCGGCGATGCGGCGGGCCCGGTCGACGACGTGGATGAGCCCCTCCCAGTGGGGGAGGTGGGCCCGGAGGAGCAGGTGGTCGGGGCCGCCGGGGCTCAGCTCGAGGACGCCGGGGTCGCCGTCGACGACGATCGTGCGGCGGTAGGTGTCGCCCTGGACGTGCTCGATGCCGGGGATGGCCCGGGCCGCGAAGTAGTCGAGCATCGAGTCCCAGTCGAGGGCGCCGGCGAACGGGAGGCGCAGCAGGAGGCCGCCGTCGGCGACGAGGCGGTCGGCCACCCGCCTGCGGGCCCGGAGCTCGGACGGGGTGGCCCGGAAGATGTCGCGGCACGCCCGGTTGAGCTGGCGGAGGCTGCCGAACCCCGAGGCGAACGCGACGTCGGTGACGGTGAGGTCGGTGTCGTCGAGCAGGCGGCGGGCGAAGTGGGCCCGGCGAGAGCGGGCGAGCTCGTCGGGGGTGACGCCGACCTCGGCCTGGAAGAGGCGGCGGAGGTGGCGGGCCGAGACGCCGATGCGGGCGCCCAGGTCGGCCTCGGTACGGCCGTCGAGGTACCCGTCGATCACCAGGCGCACGGCCCGGCACACCAGCTCCTGGCCCTCCCACACGGTGGGCTGGGGCGCCCGGTAGGGGCGGCACCGCAGGCAGGCCCGGAACCCGGCTGCCTCGGCGGCCGCGGCCAGCTCGAAGGGCCGCACGTTCTCGGCGTGGGGGCGGGCCGGGCAGCCGGGCCGGCAGTAGATGCCGGTGGTGACCACGGCGGAGAACGTCTGCACGCCAACCATCCAACCGGCTCCCGGGCCGGATGGCAGGACGGATCCGGACACGGCCCGGGACCTGTCCGGATGTGACCGGCGCGACCGGCCGTCGCCGGTCCACCATGGGGGCATGCGGCACACCCACGTCGACTCCCCGATCGGGCGCCTGCTGCTCGTCGGCCGGCCCGGCGTGCTCACCGGGCTGTACGTCGCCGACCACGAGGGCTGTCGCGCCGTCGACCCATCGTGGGTGGAGGACCCCGCCCCCTTCGAGGAGGCGATCCGCCAGCTCGACGAGTACTTCGCCGGCGAGCGCACCGAGTTCGACCTCGTGCTCGAGCCTGAGGGCACGCCGTTCCAGCTCGACGTCTGGCACGCCCTGCTGGAGATCCCGTTCGGGGAGACCTGGGGCTACGGCGAGCTGGCCCGGCACATCGGCCGGCCCACGGCGTCGAGGGCGGTGGGCGCGGCGAACGGCCGGAACCCGATCTCGATCGTCATCCCGTGCCACCGGGTGATCGGGGCCGACGGCAGCCTCACCGGCTACGGCTGGGGCACGGCCCGCAAGTCGTGGCTGCTCGAGCACGAGCAGCCCGCCGGCCGGCTCTTCGCCTGACCCCGGGTTCTTCGAGAACTCTCACCTGGGCTTGGGGCGGGGCTCACCTGGCTCCCCGATGGTGGTCGTGTGCCCGACCGACGGGCACGCCACGACCACAGGAGCAACTCCCGATGAACCCCATGCGCAAGGCCCTGCTCGGCGGCACGATCGTCGCCTCCACCCTGGCTGGCGGTGCCCTCGGCGCCGCCCTGCTCGGCGGGACGGCCAACGCGGCCGACACCACCACGACCACGGCGGCGGCCACCGCTCCCGCCGCGGCGGCGGCAGCTGCTCCCTCTGCGGCGGGGGCCGGGGCCCCGTCGACCGACGCCCGTCCCGACCGCGACCCGAGCCAGGGCGGCCACCAGGCCAACGGCATCACCGAGACGCTGCTCACGGGTGACACGGCGACCAAGGTGAAGGAGGCGGCCCTGGCCGCCGCGCCCGGCGCCACCATCGAACGGGTCGAGACCGACGCCGAGGGCGACGCCTACGAGGCCCACATCGTGAAGGCCGACGGCACCCACGCCACCGTGAAGCTGGACGAGAGCTTCAAGGTGACGAGCGTCGAGACCGGCCGCTAGTCGTCCTTCCCAGGGACCCTGTTGGTCGCCGGCGTGGATCGGTGCACCCGATCCACGCCGGCCCGACCGGGGCCGTGCCTACGATCCGGCCCATGACCTTCTCCGTCCGCCGCGTCGTGACCCAGGTCGACGGCGATGGCGCTGCCTTCGCGTCCGACGGCCCGCCTCCCAACATGGTGTCGGCTCCTGGCTTCGGCGTCGCCGAGCTGCTCTGGCTCGACGGCCCGCCCACCTCGGTCGACGACGGCGGCGACCGCACCACGCCCGGCTACCCGCTCGAGCCCCCGGCCGGCGGGTTGAGCTCGCGCATCATCACCATGCCGCCGAACGGCGAGTGGCTGCGGGTCGACGGCGACGACCCCGACCACCCCGGCATGCACGCCACCGACACGCTCGACCTCATGGTCGTGCTCGACGGCGAGATCACCCTCGGCCTGCCCGACCGCGAGCTCACGGTGCGGGCCGGCGAGGCCGTCGTGCAGCAGGGGACGGCCCACCGCTGGAAGGTCAGCGGCGACCAGCCCTGCACGTACTGGGTGACGATGGTCCGCCCCGGGCCGGGTGCAGCGGGCGACCTCTCGATCCTCGGTGGGGACAGCCCGGTCCGGCGGATCGTCACCGGCGCGCTCGTCGACGACCACGCCCCGATCGGCGTGCAGGGCGCGGGCGTCACGCTCGTCGACGTGTGGCAGACCGGCGGTCCGGTGACGGCGGTCGACCAGGGCGGCGACGTCCCGCCGCCGTGGGGGCTGGAGCCGGCCGGTGGCGGTGTCGCCCTGCGCTGGTTCGAGATGCCGGTCCACGAGGTGGGCGAGGAGGGCTGGCACACGACGGCGACGATCGACATCGACGTCGTGCTCGCCGGCCGGGTCGCGCTCGAGCTGCCGGGAAGCCGGGTCGAGCTGGCCAAGGGCGACGTGGTCGTCCAGCGAGGCACCGACCACCGGTGGGTGCCGATCGGCGACGAGCCCATGCAGATGGCCGCCCTGATGATCGCCGTCCCCGTCCCGTGAGCAAGGAGCTGGAGGGCAAGGTCGCGGTCGTGGTGGGCGCCGGCCCGGGGATCGGGCGGGCGTGCGCGGTGGCCTTCGCCGAGGCCGGCGCCGACGTGGTGGTCGCCGCCCGTCGGGAGGACGCGCTGCGCGCCCTGGCCGACGAGGTGGCCACGTCCACCGGTCGGGCCGTCGAGCCGGTCGTCACCGACCTGGGCGAGGTGGCGTCCTGCCAGGCGCTGGTCGCCGCCGCCGTCGAGCGCTTCGGCGGGGTCGACGTGCTGGTGAACGTGGCGACGCTCGGCGGCGGCAACGCCCCGATCGACGAAGCCGACTGGGACCACTGGCGGCGCTCGTTCGAGGTGAACGTGCTCGGCACGCTCGAGGTGAGCCGGTGCGCGGCGCGGTCGATGGCGGCCCGGGGCGGTGGCTCGATCGTGCAGGTGAGCACGTTCGGCACGTCGGCCAAGCCGCCCCGCCAGGCCAGCTACACGTCGACGAAGCTGGCCATGGTCAACGCCTCGCTCACCCTGGCCAAGGAGCTGGGGCGGAGCAACGTGCGAGTCAACATCGTCACGCCCGGCTACACGACCGGGCCCAACCTCGACGCGCTGTTCCAGGGCGTGGCCGATCGCACCGGCGAGTCGGCGGACGAGGTGTCGACCCGCATGGCCCGCACGGCGTCGCTGCGGCGCCACGTCGACCCCGAGGACATCGCCGAGGCCGTGCTGTTCCTCGCCTCCGACCGGGCCCGGAACATCACCGGCGTCGAGATCCCGGTCACCGCCGGTCAGAACGTCGGGTGAAGGTCCATGCGGGGATGGACCCCCGCATGCCGCTGCGGGACGTCCCGGCCTACGCCCGGCGCATCGAGGCCATGGGCTTCGACGGGCTGCACGTGGCCGAGACGGTGCACGACGCCCTCGCCGTGGCGCTGCTCGTGGCCGAGCACACCGAGCGCATCACGATCCGCACCAGCGTGGCGCTCGCCTTCGTGCGCAGCCCCACGCTCACGGCATACGCGGCGTGGGACCTCTCGGCGTTCTCGGGTGGCCGGTTCCAGCTCGGGCTCGGCACCCAGATCCGCCAGAACATCAGCGAGCGGATGGGCATGCCGTGGTCGGAGCCGGTGGCCCGCATGCGCGAGTACCTCGACGTGCTCGACGGGCTGTACGAGGCGTTCCGCACCGGCGAGCGGCCCAAGGTCGAGGGCGACACGTACTCGGTGACCCGGCTCCAGCCCTACTTCAACCCGGGGCCCGATGCCGAGACCGTGGCGCCGCCGACATGGCTGGGCGGGGTCAACGCCGGCATCTGCGAGCTGGCCGGGGAGCGGGCCGCCGGCTTCGTCACCCACCCGACGAACTCGAACCCGCGGTACCTCGAGGCCCTGTGCCTCCCGCACCTGCGGGCCGGTGCCGACCGGGCCGGTCGGGCGATCCCCGAGCTGGTCGTCGGCGCCACCGTGGTCACCGGTGCGACGGAGGCCGACGTGGTCGCCGAGCGGGAGCGGCAGCGGCGGATGTTCGCGTTCCTCTACTCGACGCCGGCCTACGCCCGGACGCTCGAGCTCTACGGCTGGGACGACCTGGCCGGCGACCTCCAGGCCCTGATCCGGGCCGACCGCTGGGACGACCTCCCGGCGCTCGTCACCGACGAGCTGCTCGACACGTTGCTGCCGACCGGCACCCATGCCGAGCTGGCGCCGGTGCTCCTCGACCGCTTCGCCGGCCTCGCCGACGGCCTGCTCCTTGGCCCCCAGCCCGCCCCCTCGAACGACGAGGGCATCGCCGCCCTCGTCGCGTCGTTGCAGCGGGGCTGACCCGATCGAACCGGCGACGGATGGTGGACACATCTGTCCACCATTCGTCGCGGGTTCGGTAGGGCTAGGGCCAGAGGGGGCCGTCGACGGCGAAGTCGAGCGGGGTGCCCCAGGCGTTCTTGTAGGTGACGTCCTCGACCGCGGTGCGGGGGGCGACGCCCCACTTCCCGGTCGGGTAGCCGAAGGTCACGCACGCCGAGAAGTGCCAGCCCTGGTCGCGCGGCACGCCGAGCACGGCGAGCACCTCGGCCAGCTTGAACACCATCGCCGACGTGAGCGCGGCGCCCACGCCCTCGCCCCGGGCGGCGAGCATGGCGTTCCACACCGCGGGATAGATCGAGCCGCCCGAGGGGTCGTGCTGGGAGAAGGCGAACAGCAGGAGCGGGTAGCCCTCGAAGTGGTCGGCCAGGTGCTGGGCCGACTTCCGCACGCGGAAGAACTGCTTCGAGTCCTCCGACTCGGGGTCGGCCTCGGCCTCGGCGATGCGGGCGGCGTAGTAGTCGCTCCACAGCAGGGCCATGCACTCCCGGTAGATCGGGCCGAGCTTCGCCTTCACGTCGGGGTCGTCGACGAGCATGAAGCGCCAGTTCTGGGCGTTGCCCCCGCTCGGGGCCCGCACCGCGGCGTCGAGGATGCGGGCCTGCACGTCCTGGGGGATGGGCGTGTCGGACACCCGTCGCATGGCTCGGGTCGTGTACAGCGCTTCACGGAGCTCCATGGCCCGGCACCGTACTGTTGGCGAGCGGACAGAGGGGGAGGGCATGGGGTCGCAGTTGGAGCGCAAGCGGTTGAGCGAGCACGTCTACGCCGCCGAGCAGTCGGAGAAGGGGCTGGGCTGGTCGAACTCCGGCCTGGTCACGGCCGGCGGCGGGCTGGTGGTCGACACGCTCTACGACCTGAAGCTCACGCAGCAGATGCTCGACCTCTACGCCGAGGTGCACCCGGCGGCGCCGAGCCGGCTGGTCAACACCCACCACAACGGCGACCACTGCTGGGGCAACCAGCTGTTCCCCGGTGCCGAGATCATCGCCCACCGGGGCTGCGTCGAGCGGTTCGCCGCCTTCGCGCCCGCCGGGGCCGAGGCCATCCGCACCATGGTCGACCCGCCCGTCCACCTCCGCGACCTCCACGAGGAGATGGCGCCGTTCGACTTCAGCGAGGTCGTGCTCACCCCGCCGACCCACGTGATCGACGGCGACCTCACGCTCGACCTCGACGGCGTGCGGGTCGACCTGCTCCACGTCGGCCCGGCCCACACCGAGGGCGACCTGATCGTGCACCTGCCCGACGAGGGCGTGGTGCTGTGCGGCGACGTGCTCTTCCACCGCTGCGCACCGATCGGCTGGGAGGGCTCGACCGATCGTTGGATCGCCGCCCTCCGGCGCATCGAGGACCTGGCGCCCGAGCACGTGGTCCCGGGGCACGGCCCGCTGTGCGGCGTCGAGGGCGTGGCCTCGGCTCGCCGCTACCAGGAAGACGTGCAGCGTGCCGCTACCGACGGGTGGGAGGCCGGCAAGACGGTGCTCGAGACGTGCGCCGACATCGACCTCGGCCCGTTCGCCGACTGGGACGAGCCGTGGCGCCTGGCCGCCAACGTGCACCGGGTGTACCGCGAGTGCGAGGGGGCCGGGTGGGACGACCCCTACGACGCGGCCCAGGTGATGACCGACGTGCGCACGCTGAAGGAGCGGTTCGCCTCGTCGTAGCGGGTCGGGGTCGCCTTCCGCTTCGGGGCGGGACCAGGCCAGTCGGCCTCTCGGCACTGTTCTTCTGGAGGACTGCTGGAGAGCCGGCGATCAGTCGACCACCGCCGGCTGCGGTCGGCGCATCACCAGCACCAGGCCGACCACCAGCAGCACGGCGGCCGGGTAGGTGCCCGCCGGTGGGTGCTCGCCGAACCACCACCAGGCGAGCAGTGACGCGCCGATGATCTCGAACAGGATCGACACCGACACCAGCACGGCGCCCAGCCGTTGGAGCACGGCGTTGATCAGGGTGTGGCCGAGGAGCTGGGGGCCGACGGTGATGGCGACGATCCAGCCCCAGGTGGCGGCGTGGTCGGGCACCAGGTCGGTGCCCGACACGAGCCCGGCCACGAGCAGGGCGACCGCCGCGGTCCCGTAGCAGCCGGTGGTGTACGTCGCGTTCGGGACGGTGCGGCGGACGTCGGCGCCGATGTGGACGTAGGCGGCGGCCAGCACGCCGCCGGCCAGGGCCAGCACGTCGCCGAAGACGGCCCGGCCCGAGATCGTCACGTCGACGCCGGTGATGGCGAGCGCGCCGACCATGGCCACGCCGATGCCGGCCCAGGTCCGCCGGTCGACCCGCTCGCGGCTCATGAGGGCAGCCCACACCGGCTGGGTCGCCACCAGCGCGACGGACGACGAGACCGACGTGTAGGAGAGGCTCGAGATCCAGGCGGCGAAGTGGGCGGCGAGCAGGAGACCGGCCAGGGCGATGCGCCGCCGCTCGATCGGTCCCGCCGTCGCCGGGCGGGCGAACGGGGCCAGCACGCCAGTTGCCAGGGCCGTGCGCCAGAAGGCGAGCAGGAGGCTCGGTGCGGCCGCTTCCCGGATCAGGGGCGCCGAGGTCGAGACGGCGGCGACGGCCACGGCCAGCAGGAGGAGGTCGGATCCCCGACGCCGGTCGCGCACCTGGGCCATCATGCCCGGCATGCGCCGCGCCCTGGTCGTGCTCCTCCTCGTGCTCGCCTCGTGCAGCAGCTCCGACGGCAAGGAGGCGGCGCCGTCGACGACCACGACCACCGCCGTGCCGGCCAAGGCCTCGGCCGGCTGCGACGCCGCGAAGGTCGGTCCGGGCGAGACGAAGGTGACGACGACCTCCGGCGGGGTCGAGCGCTGGTACCTGCGGCACGTGCCGGCCAAGCAGGGACCGCTGCCGGTGATCGTCGACTTCCACGGCTACAGCGAGGGTGCCGACATCCACGCCAAGCTCTCCGCCCTCGGCCCGTTCGGCGACGAGCAGGGGTTCGTCACGATCACGCCCCAGGGCACCGGCGACCCGATCCGGTGGGACACCGGGCTCGACTCGGCCGACATGCACTTCGTCGGCGAGCTCCTCGACGAGGTCGAGCGGACGCTGTGCGTCGACACCAACCGCATCTACGCCGCCGGCCTGTCGAACGGGGCGTTCATGACGTCATCGGTGGCGTGCGCCCTCGCCGACCGCTTCGCCGCCGTCGCACCGGTGGCCGGCATCCGCGACCCCGAGGGGTGCGCCCCGGCCCGGAAGATCCCGATCCTCGCCATCCACGGCACGGCTGACACGTTCGTGGCCTACGACGGCGGGCTGGGAGAGGGGGCGCTGAACCTCCCGGCGCCCGACGGGTCGGGTCGGACGCTCCGCGACGTCGGCGCGGCCGACCAGCCCAAGGGGCCGAGCATCCCGGAGATCGCCGCGGCGTGGGCGAAGCGAGACGGGTGCAAGACCGAGCCGCTCACGGTGGCGCTGACCGACGACGTCGACCGCCTGACCTACCCGTGCCCGAAGGGGATGCAGGTCGAGCTGTACCGGGTCGACGAGGGCGGGCACTCGTGGCCCGGGAGTCCGCTCGGCCCGGCCATCGAGAAGGTCGTGGGCAAGACCACCACGACGATCTCGGCCAACGCGGTGATCTGGTCCTTCTTCCAGGACCACCCGCTGTAGATCCCGAACTGGCGATGGATTGACAACACTTCTGTTGTCAATCCGTCGCCGGTTCGGTCAGCGGAACCGGCGGAGGCGGAGGCTGTTGGTGACGACGAAGACGCTGGAGCCGGCCATGGCCGCGCCGGCGATCATCGGGTTGAGCAGCCCCAAGGCGGCCAGCGGGATGGCGGCGACGTTGTAGGCGAAGGCCCAGAACAGGTTGCCCTTGATGGTGGCCAGGGTCCGTCGGGACAGGCGGATGGCGTCGGCCGCCGACGTGAGGTCGCCCCGCACCAGGGTGAGGTCGGACGCCTCGATGGCGACGTCGGTGCCGGTGCCCATGGCCAGGCCCAGGTCGGCCTGGGCCAGGGCGGCGGCGTCGTTCACGCCGTCGCCGACCATGGCGACGACCTTGCCCTCGGCCTGGAGGCGTCGGACCACGTCGACCTTGTCCTCGGGCAGGACCTCGGCCACCACGTCGTCGATGCCGACCTCGGCGGCCACGGCCCGCGCCGCCCGCTCGTTGTCGCCGGTGAGCAGCACGGGGTGGAGGCCCAGGGCCCGCAGCTCCCGCACCGCCTCGACCGATGTCGGCTTCACCGTGTCGGCCACGACCAGCACGGCCCGCGGCTCGCCGTCCCACGCCACCACCACGGCGGTGCGTCCGGCCGACTCGGCAGCGTCGACGGCAGGGGCCAGCTCGCCGGGGGGCACGAGGCGGGGCCGGCCGGCGACGACGGCGTGCCCCTCGACGACGCCCTCGACGCCGAGGCCGGCCCGGTTGGCGAACGACTCGACCGGCGGCAGCGCCCCGACCTCGGCCCGGGCCGCCTCGGCGATGGCCCGGGCGATGGGGTGCTCGCTGGCGTCCTCGAGCGCGCCGGCGATCCGCAGCACCTCGGCCCGGTCTCCAGCGGTCGACTCGCTCAGGGTCACGTCGACGAGAGCCATGCGCCCGGTGGTGACGGTGCCGGTCTTGTCGAGCACGATCGTGTCGACCCGCCGGGTGGACTCCAGCACCTCGGGGCCCTTGATGAGGATGCCGAGCTGGGCACCCCGGCCGGTGCCGACCAGCAGCGCCGTCGGCGTGGCCAGGCCCAAGGCGCACGGGCAGGCGATGATCAGCACGGCCACCGCCGCGGTGAAGGCGTCCTTCGCCGGGTGCCCGGTGGCCAGCCAGGCGACGAGCGTGGCGGCGGCCAGCACGATCACGGTCGGCACGAACACGGCCGACACCCGGTCGGCCAGCCGCTGCACCGGCGCCTTGCCGCTCTGGGCCTCGGTGACGAGGCGGGCGATCTGGGCCAGCTTGGTGTCGCTCCCGACGCGGGTGGCCCGCACCACGAGCCGGCCACCGGCGTTGACGGTGGCGCCGGTGACCGGGTCGCCCGGACCGACCTCGACCGGCACGCTCTCGCCGGTCAGCAGGCTGGCGTCGACGGCCGAGGTGCCCTCGACGACTTCGCCGTCGGTGGCGATCTTCTCGCCCGGGCGCACCACGAACCGGTCGCCGACGACGAGCTGGTCGACCGGGATCCTCGCCTCGACGCCGTCGCGCAGGACGGCGACGTCACGGGCCCCCAGCTCCAAGAGCGCCCGCAGCGCGGCGCCCGAGCTGCGCCGGGCCCGGGCCTCGGCCCACTTGCCGGCGAGGAGGAAGACGGTGACGGCGGCGGCCACCTCGAGGTAGAGCTCGTCGGCCTCGCCCATCTTCATGTCGAGCTCGCCGGCGTTGCCCAGCACGAGCGCCCAGAGCGACCAGCCATAGGCGGCGAGCACGCCCATCGAGATGAGCGTGTCCATGGTGGTGGCGCCGTGGCGGAGGTTCGTCCACGTCGCGGTGTGGAACGGCCAGGCCGCCCACGTGACGACCGGGGTGGCCAGCACGAGGGCCACCCACTGCCAGCCCCGGAACCGGAGGGGGTCGAGCATCGACAGGGCGACGACCGGGATGGCCAGGGCGGTGGCGACCAGCACCCGGCGGCGCAGGGCAGCGATCGACGCCTCGTCGTCGGGACCGTGGTCGTGGCCGTGGTGGGCGGGCCGGGCCGAGTAGCCGGCCGACTCGACGGTGGCGACGAGCTGGTCGACCGTGACGCCCGGCTCGGCGGTCACGGTGGCGTGCTCGGTGGCGTAGTTGACCGTGGCCTCGACACCGTCGAGCCGGTTGAGCTTCTTCTCGATGCGGGCGGCGCACGACGAGCACGTCATGCCGCCGATCTCCAGCTCGATCACGGCACGACCTCGTAGCCCGCCTCGTCGACGGCGTCGCGCACGGCCTCGTCGGACAGGGGAGCGTCGCTGCTGACGGCGACGCCGCCGGACGCGAGGTCGATCGACACGTCGTGCACGCCGGGGAGGGCGGCCAGCTCCTGGGTCACGGCGGCGACGCAGTGCTCGCAGGTCATGCCCTTCACGGTGAACGTCGTCGTCTCCATGGCCACCAAGATACCCCCCTGGGGTACATCCCGCAATACGTTCTCGGCATGGATCCCATCACCCTCACACCGGTGGCGACCGTGGTCGGCGGCCGGGTCGAGGCCGAGGACGATCGGTGGCTGTCGGTCGAGGCGTCGATCGTGCTCGACGACCGGTTCTCCGAGGACGCGCTTCAGGGGCTCGACGGCTTCAGCCACCTCGAGGTCGTCTTCGTGTTCCACCTCGTCGACGAGGCCGGGGTGACCACCGGTGCTCGCCACCCGCGTGGGCAGCAGCACCTGCCCGCCGTCGGCATCTTCGCCCAGCGGGCCCGCAACCGGCCCAACCGCCTGGGCGTGAGCGTGTGCGAGCTCGTCGCCCTCGACGGACGGACCCTGCACGTGCGCGGCCTCGACGCCATCGACGGCACGCCCGTGCTCGACCTCAAGCCGGTGATCACCACCATGCGCCCGCCGGGTGAGGTCCGGGAGCCGGCGTGGGTGGCCGAGATCATGGCGGACTACTGGTGAGTCGGTAGCCGGGGCTCCAGCCCGGCGGCGCGGTAGGCGGCGTCGAGGACCCGCATGTTGGCCACGCTCTCCGAGGGCGGGGTGAGCGTCGGCGTGCCGTGCTCGACGGCGGCGACGAAGGCCCGGAGCTGGTGGGTGTAGGTCGACTCACCCGCCACCTTCTCCTTGCGCGTGCCGGCCGACGTCTTCACCGTCATGCGGTGGAAGTACTGCGGGGCGATCGGGTTCAGCACCTTCAGCGTCCCCTGGCTGCCCTCGACCTTGGCCGACAGCTGCAGCACCCGGGCCGACCACATCGCCGAGGTGACCAGACCGGTGGCGCCGCCGGGGAAGCGCAGGTCGACCTGCACGTAGCGGTCGATCCCGGGCGCCCGCAGCTTCGCCCGGGCGCCGGTGACCTCCGGCTCCTCGCCGATGAGGGTGCGGGCCCAGTGGACGGCGTAGCACCCGGTGTCCATCAGCGAGCCGCCGGCGAGGTCGGGCTGCCAGCGGATGTCGCTCTTCTTGGCCAGCGGGAAGCACATGGCCGTGGTGACCCGGCGGATCTCGCCCAGCTCGCCGCTCCGGACGATGTCGACCATGCGCTGGGCCAGCGGGTGGTAGCGCCAGTGGAACGCCTCCATCACCACGAGCCCGCTGGCCTCGGCCGCGGCGGCGACCTGCTCGGCCTCCTCGGCGTTGGCCGTGAACGGCTTCTCGCACAGCACGTGCTTGCCGGCGGCCAGGGCGGCCAGCGTCCACCGGCCGTGCAGGCCGTTCGGCAGGGGCACGTAGACGGCGTCGACATCGGGATCGTCGACCAGGGCCTGGTACGAGTCGAGCACGCGCGGGATGCCGTGCTTGGTGGCGAACGCCTTCGCCCGGTCGGTGTCGCGGGCGGCGACGGCCACCACCTCGGCACCGTCGACCTCGCGGGCCGGCTTGGTCAGGGCGTTCGGCACGATCTTGGCCGCGCCGAGGACGCCGATGCGCACGGTCATGCCGGCAGCCGGTCGAGTCCGGCCGGGACGCCGACGTCGAGGGCGTTGGCCACCATCGAGAGCATCGTGTACTGCCCGACGACGTAGACGACCTCGACGAGCTGGGCCGCGTCGTAGCGCGCCGCCAGCTCGGCCCACGTGGTGTCGGTGATCGTGGTCGTGGCGTGCAGCTCGTCGGCGGCACGGAGGAGGGCGGCCTCGTGGCCGGTCCACCCCTCGCCGGTCGCCACCCGGCCGACCTCGTCGTCGGTGAGCCCGGCGTCGCGGGCGTAGCCGGTGTGCTCGCCCCACTCGAACGCCGAGCGCCCGTTCCACGAGGCCCGCAGGGCGAGGAGCTCGTGGTCGCGCTTGGGCAGGGTCCCCTGGAGGGCGAGCGCCGCGGCCCAGCCCAGGAACGGCCCGAGCAGGGCGTCGGGGTGGGCGAGGGCGGCGACCGTGCCGGGCGGGTCGTCGCCGAGGAGGGCGAGGGTGGCTGCCGCCGTCTCGCTCAGGGGTTCGGGCCGGGCCAGCCGACCGATGCGCCACTGCATGGCGCGGGACCCTACGGGGTCTTGTTCTTGGCGCGCTGCTCCATGTTCCACTCGATCACCGGCAGGTCGGGCAGGCTGACCCGGCCTCGCTTCAGCTCGGCGAAGTCGCCGTGACGGGTGAGCCAGGCCGTGTGCTTCCAGAGCTCGATCGCCGTCTCGTCGTCGGGGACCTTGGAGATGACGGGGCCGAAGATGGCCTTGCCCTCGCCGCCGTCGAGCACGATGGTCGGGACGCCGAACGAACCGGTGCGGTCGACCAGGGCCTGGTGCTCGGCGACCACGCGGGGCCAGAGCGTGTCGTCGGCCAGGGCCTCGTCGAGCAGGCCGGGGTCGGCGCCGATCTCCTCCAGCGAGGCCCGGATGGCGTCGAGGTCGTCGACCTTCACCGGCGGCACGACCTCCCAGACCTTGGTGCCGAACGACTTGTAGAAGGCGCCGACGGCCTCGGCGCCGACCTTGTCGCGCAGCAGCAGCGCGGTGCGCAGCGACGGCCCGGAAACGGCGTCGATGGCGAGCGGGTCCTTGCCCTCCTCGAGGTTCACCACCTCGAGCGAGAACACGGCCCAGTCGACCGACACCTCCCCGAGGTCCTCCAGGCGACGGACCCAGCGCGACGTCTGGTAGCACCAGGGGCAGCGAGGGTCGAAGTAGAACCGGATCTGCTCCATGGCCCGACCCTACTGACGCATCGGGGGGATCACTCGTGGACGAGCTGCGCTACGACGGCAAGGTGGCGATCGTGACCGGCGGGGGCCGGGGGCTGGGCGCCGCCTACTCGCGGCTGCTGGCGTCGCGCGGGGCCACGATCGTGGTCAACGACGCCGCCGTCGACATCGGCTCGGGCGACGAGCGGCCCGACCCGGCCGCCGACCTGGTGGCCGAGCTGGGCGGCGACCACGTGGCCGACTCGCACGACGTCGTGGCCGACGGTGCCGCCCTGGTCGAGCACGCCATGGACGCCCTCGGGCGCATCGACATCGTGATCAACAACGCCGGGTTCGCCGGTGGCGGCCCGTTCCACGAGATCCCTGAGGCCGACTTCGACCGGGCCTGCGACGTGCACATCCGCGGCACCCGCTCGGTGCTGCGGGCGGCATGGCCCCACCTCATCCGGTCGGGCGCCGGGCGGGTCGTCAACACGTCCTCCGCCTCGGTGTTCGGCACCGGGGGCACCACGCCGTACCTCACCGGCAAGGCCGCCGTGTTCGGCATCACCCGGGGCCTGTCCCACGAGGGTCGGGCCGTCGGCATCAACGTGAACTCCGTCATGCCGTCGGCGTTCACCCGGCTGACCGCGCTGGTCCCCGACGACACGTTCCGCGACTTCCTCGCCACCAACTTCCAGCCCGAGAAGGTGGCGCCGTTCGTGGCCTGGCTGTGCCACACCTCGACCGAGGTGAGCGGCGAGTGCTTCTCGGTGGGCGCCGGCCGGGCCGGGCGGGTGTTCCTGGCCGAGGCGCCCGGGGTGTCGCTGCCGGACGGGGGCAACCCCGAGGACTGGGCCGAGCACGTCGACGAGCTGTTCGCGATCGAGGGGTTCGGCGTGCCCTCGGACATGCTGGACGAGGTGGTGTACCAGGTGAGCCAGCTCGGCGGGCTGGGCGAGGGGCCCATGACCTCGATGGACAGCGGCGAGTGGTCGGCGAAGCGGGCGTCGAGCACCTGACCGCGGCGGCCGCTCAGGCCGCCATGCGCCGCGTCGCCGGTGGGCTGCGGGCCCGGGGCGTCGTCGACGGCGATCGCGTCGCCTTCGCCCTGCCCAACTCGGCCGGCCTGCTCGCCGCGCTCGTCGGCACGATGC
>JAODBP010000146.1 GCA_025464025.1 Actinomycetes bacterium
CCCGGAGACGACGTCGCACTGTCCGACGAGGCCCGGCGCAACCTGCTGGCCTGGTACGCCCGGGACGTGGAGCTGCTGGCGCGGTGCCGCGAGCTGCGACCCGACCCCATCGGTTGAGCCGTCGCTCGCCGACCGTGCCGGCCCGCGGTCAGGGCAGGGCGTGGATCCAGGCGACGACCTGGTCGACCACCGCCGGCATGGCACCGGCGAGGAAGTGGTCGGTGCCGGGCACGATCCGCCGCTCCGCCGGCGTCCAGCCCGCGGTGACCTCGGCGACGTGGGCGGGTGGCGAGAAGTCGTGCTCCGGGGTGAGGAGGACCTTCGGTCGCGGGTCGTCGCCGATGGCCCCGTCGACGTGGTCGATGGGCGGCGCCACGAGGAACCAGCCGGCCACGCGCTCGTCGACCACGCGGGAGGCGACCATCGAGCCGAACGAGTAGCCGACGAGGGCCACGGTCGACCCGGGCGCGGCGTCGAGGGCGGCGACCGCCTCGGCCACGGCGACGTCCATGTCCGAGCTGGTGAAGTCGAACCTCACCGCGCCGATGCCCGCGGCCGGCAACGCGCGGTACAGCGACTCGACGACGTGGTTGAACCGGTTGCCACCCATGTCCGGGTGCGGGTGAAGGAGCACGGCGACGGCGGTCGCACCCACGGGGACGTCGACGTCGGTGGTCATCCGAGCAGGAGCACCATCAGTGCTCGCCCTTGATGACGAAGTAGGAGCCGCGGATGGTCCCGGCCAGCTTCGACTTCTGCCTCGCGAACTTGAACCGCGACGCGAGCTCCTCCGGCACCTCCATGCCGTCGGAGAGCTTGAACCCGACGGCCCGCTTCCCGGAGGCGTCGATGGCGTACATCACGTTGATCGAGAGGCCGCTCTCGTAGAAGACGTACGCCATCCGGATCCCCTCGACCTCGAAGGCCGTCGCCTCCAACGGACGGGACGAGATGACGATGTCGCGCTCCTCGGCGAGGATCCCGTGCACCCAGTCGACCGTCTCCTCGGCCTCGCCCGCCGGCTCCACGGTGAACACGTGGTCGTACTTGTTCTTGAAGTAGCGGGCCTCGTTGGCCCGCAGACCCGCAAGGGCGTCGGCGACGGGCGACGACTCGAGACCGACGGTCGAGACGGTGGTGAAGTCAACGGTGTACGACATGCCGACATCGTCTCCGATCCGCGCCGACCGTGCTTCTTCGATCCTGCTCGACGGGCCTAGCTCAGGTCGTACCGGTACACGTTCGTGTCCCGGGCCTGGAAGCCGATGCGCTGGTAGAGGCGGTTGGCCGCCTCCCGCGAGGGGCGGGACGTGAGGTCGACCGTCTTCGAGCCCTCCGACCGGGCCAGGTCGAGAGCGTGCTGGTTGAGCGCCTCACCCACGCCCTTCCCGCGACCGGCCTCATCGACGACGACGTCCTCGATCCAGGCCCGGACGCCGGTCGGGATGCGGAAGACGACCAGGGTGAGGCTGCCGATGATCTCGTCGCCGTCGAGCGCCACGAGGAGATGGGTGCCCGGCGCGTCGACCATCTCCCGGAGCTCCGCCTCGGTGGGCGGCGGGTTCGACTTCGAGAGCTGCGGGATGAGGCGGGCGAACGCCTCGACCAGGGCCGGCGTGACCTCGCCGACCTCCTCCACCGTGACGGGCATCAGACCTCCGGGACCGGCTGGGGCGGGGGCGGTCCGACGTAGCGGGCCGACGGGCGGATGATCCGGTTGTCGGCCGCCTGCTCGAGGATGTTGGCGCACCAGCCGATGACGCGGCTGGATGCGAACGTCGGCGTGAACAGCTCGGGCGGCAGCCCGCAGTGGTCCATCACGACCCCGGCGTAGAACTCGACGTTGGCGTAGAGGTTGCGGCCCGGCTTCAGCTCGGCCAGCACCTCGACGACCGTCTGCTCGACCTGCTTGGCGAAGGTGATCTTCTCGGCGCCGACCCGCTCGGCCACGCCACGGAGGAACACCGAGCGGGGGTCGTCGGTCCGGTAGACCCGATGGCCGAACCCCATGATCTTTTCGCCCCGCTGCACGGCGTCGAGCAGGTAGGGGCGGGCGTTCTCGGCCGTGCCGATGTCGTCGAGCAGGGCGAGGGCCCGGCTCGGCGCCCCGCCGTGGAGGGGGCCGGAGAGGGCGCCGAAGCCACCGACGACGGCGGCCGCCACATCGGCGCCCGAGGAGGTGATCACGCGCGCCGTGAACGTCGAGGAGTTGAAGCCGTGGTCGATCGTGGTGATCTGGTACTGCTCGACGGCGCGGGCGACCTCGGGGTCGGGCTCCTCGCCGTGGAGCATCCAGAGGTAGTTGGCGCCGTAGCCGAGCTCGGGGTGGGGGGCGATCGGCTCCTGCCCCGAGCGGATGCGGTGGGCCGCCATGATCAGCGTGGGGATCACGGCGCAGGTCTGGAGGGCGTTGCGGCGGCGCTCGGCGTGGTCGATGTCGAGCGTGGGCTGGAAACCCTCGACGCTGCCGAGGAACGACACCGCGGTGCGCACCGCCTCCATCACGTTCGACGAAGCCAGGGCGATCTCGGGCAGCAGCGCAGCCACCGGGGCCGGGATCTCGCGGGCGGCCCGGATCTCGGCGAGGAACGACTCGCGCTGGGCCGGGGTCGGCAGCTCGCCGTCGAACAGCAGGTGCCAGACGTCCTCGAGCGTGCGCTTGTCGGCCAGCTCCACGGCGTCGTACTGGCGGTAGTGGTAGAAGCCCTCGGTCCCCCGGACGTCGCCGACCTGGGTGTCGGCCACGATCACGCCCTCGAGCCCGGGCGGGGCCTCGATGGTGCCGGGGTGGACGACGGGCTGGATCTGGGCCACCCGCATGAGGTCGCGCAGCGACACGACGCCGACCAGCTCGTCCCCCTCGACGACGGGGATGTGGCGGTAGCCGTGGGAGTCGAGGCTGGCCAGGGCATCGGCCGCGTCGAGGTCGGGCGCCACCACGTCAGGGTCCTCGGTCATCCACTCCGAGACCTTGGTGCCGACGGTCTCGGCGCCACTGGCGGCGAAGCGGATCAGGTCGCGCTCGGTCAGGATGCCGATCGGGCGCCGCCCGTCGACCACGACGACCGAGCCGACCTGCCCGTCCCGCATGCGGGCGGCGGTCTCGGCGACGGTGTCGGAGGGGGTGGCGGTCACCGGCGGGCTGCTCATGAGCTCTCCGACGGTGCGGCGGGGTGCGGGCACGGTGCCTCCTCGATGTCAGGCCGAGCTTAGGACAGGCCAGACAAGGTTCAGCCGGCCCACATCTGATGGTCATGCCGGCGTCGATCGGGCGCCACGTGCATCCGTCACAGTCTCGCCATGGAGACGCTGCGCACGCTGTTCGCCAGCCTCGGCACTCCCGGCGCCGTTCGGAACGCCGAGCACGCGCTCCTCGCCCGCCAGGCCGAGGATCGGGTCATCGCCCTGCTCACGGAGCACCTCGCGGCCAACGACGCCGTCGTCGCGCCTGCCGCCTAGCCAAGCGTCCCCGGTACCCTCGGGGGCATGGAGCACCTGCGCTGGTCGAGCCGCCCCGCGCTCCGCCGACCGGTCGTGATCGCCGCCTTCGAGGGCTGGAACGACGCCGGTGATGCCGCCACCACAGCTGCCCGTTGGCTCCGCGAGCGATGGGCGCCTCGACCCGTCGCAGACATCGACCCCGAGGACTTCTTCGACTTCACCTCGGTGCGCCCGATGGTGCGGCTCGACGAGCACGAGATCCGCCACATCGAGTGGCCCGCCAACGACGTGACCTCGGGTGGCGGCGCCGGCCGTGACGTCCTCGTGCTGGTCGGCACCGAGCCGCAGCTGCGGTGGCGCACCTTCTGCGAGCAGGTCGTCGGGGTGGCCACCGCCCTCGACGCCGGCCTCGTCGTGCTGCTCGGTGCTCTGCTCGCCGAGGTCCCCCACAGTCGGCCCATCAACGTCCACGGCACCGCCAGCGACCCCGAGGTCGCGGCCCGCTTCGGCTTCGTGCCGTCCCGCTACGAAGGCCCCACCGGCATCATCGGGGTGCTGGCCGACGCCTGCCGCCGAGCGGGCATCCCCAGCGTCTCGCTGTGGGCGTCGGTGCCGGCCTACGTGCCGGGCGCGCCGTCGCCGAAGGCTGCCCTCGCCCTCGTGGAGCGCACGGCCGAGTTGATCGGCGTCGAGGCCGAGCCCATCGACCTGCACATCGCGTCCGCCGCCTACGAGCGCCAGGTCGACGAGGTCGTCGCCGCCGACGAGGAGACCCGGGAGTACGTCGAGGAGCTCGAGCGCCGCTACGAGCTGGGCGACGAGGACGACGAGCCGGTGTCACTCGTCGAGGAGGTCGAGCGCTACCTCCGCGACCACGGTCGCGAGTGATGCCTGCGCTGACCCCGGCCTGCGTGTGGCGGGCCACCCCCGAGCTCGTGGTCGCCCTCGACGAGCGCTTCGGCGAGCCGGTCGACGCCTACGTGAACGGCTCGCAGGTCTGGATCCGCGACGACGGCCCCGGTGGCATCACCCTCGAGTGGCGGCTGCATCCCGTGGCCGGCTACGAGCGGCCGCCGACGACGACGCACTACGACGTGTTCGCCACGGTCGCGTTCGCGGTCGCACGGGGCGAGGAGCCACCCGCCCCGGTCGAAGCGCTGTGGGACGGGCTCGAGGTCTTCGCCGCCTACGAGGACGAGATCGAGCCGGCCACGCTGGCCGCCGCCGTCACCGAGGCCCTCGGCCTGGCCCCGGATGCGTC
>JAODBP010000177.1 GCA_025464025.1 Actinomycetes bacterium
GCCGGTGACGCCCACCCGCTGGTGGGCCATGCGGCGCATCGCCACCAGGTCGATGGCCACCACCCCGACCAGCAGGGCGAGGACGAGCGAGTAGACGGGCGGCATCCGGGGTGCTTCGACGCCCGCCAGCGGGGTTCCTGGGCCCCGCCGGCGGAGGTCAGCTCAGCAGTTCTGGCAGTGACTCCTACCGGTCCCCCGGCCGGAGACCCAGTGCTCCGAGCGGACCGTGAGCCCCGACCCCACACCAGTGATACGACAACTTCCCCGGCTGTCCGGTTCGTCCGGTTTCAGTGTCACACCCCCTCGTCATGATGGAGGGGTGGAGGTTCGGTCCTCGACCGTGGAGCAGCTGGTGGGTACCGGTCCCGCCGCGTTCGCCGATGGCGACTCGATCGTCGAGCTGGACCGTGCGATCAACCAGCTCCAGGCGCTGCGCAACGGCGCCGTGGGGGTGTGGGACGCCGAGAAGGAGTGGGCGCCGTCGCGGGCGAAGAGCGGTGCGGCGTGGCTGGCGTGGAAGTGCCGGCGACCGTTGGACGAGACCCGCCGCTGGACCCGTGTGGCGCGACAGCTGCGTTCGATGCCCGAGACCGAGGCCGCGTGGCTGGCTGGCGAGATCCATGAGCGGCACGTGTCGAAGCTGTGCTCGGCGCGTCGACCGGAGACGGCCGAGGTGTTCGATCGGGATGAGGGGATGCTCCTCGACAACGCGAGGCGCCTGTCGTTCGCCCACTTCCACCGGACCGTCGACTACTGGTTGCAGCACGCCGACCCCGACGGGGCCGAGGCCGACGCCGACCGCCAGCGGGACCGACGTGAAGCACACCTCGACCGGTCGTTCGAGGGGATGTGGTTCGGGAAGCTCACCCTCGATCCGATCTCCGGCACCATCGTGAGCAACGCGCCCAAAGCCATCGAGCAGAAGCTCTTCCAGGCCGACTGGGCCGAGGCCAAGGCCCGGTTGGGTCGTGACCCGCTGGTGACCGAGCTGTGCCGCACCGCCCAGCAACGACGAGCCGACGCGTTCACCGAGATGGCAACGCTCGCCCGAGCCGTGCCCGCCGACGCCCGACGGCCCGAGCCGCTCTTCACCGTGGTCATGGGCTACGAGAAGTTCAAGCAGGTCTGCGAGCTCGCCAACCGCACCGTCGTCACGCCGGGCTCGCTGGTGCCGTACCTGACCGACGCGCTCATCGAGCGCATCGTCGCCGACGGCAAGGGCCGCGTCCTCGATGTCGGCGAGGCCCGCTGCTTCACCGGCGCCACCCGACGAGCCGTCGAGGTCCTCGGCGAGGAATGCTTCGAAGACACCTGCGAAGTGCCCGCCGAGGACGCCCAGATCGACCACATCATCGAGTACTCCAAAGATGGGCCGACGAGGACCTGGAACGGCCGACCCGCCTGCGGCTTCCACAACCGACGGCGCAGCCGGGGCCCCTGACCTTGCCCCCGCCCGAGCGGCGGGTGGAGCATGCGAGACATGGAGACCGAGGCCGTGATCGCCTTCCTGGAGGAGCGCGGCGCAGCGACGCTCGAGCACCCGGGGGGCACGTTGCTGGCCCACCTGCGGCGGACGGCCGACACGCTCGAGCGTTGGGGCGCGCCCGACGCGCTCGTGCTCGCCGGGCTGGCCCACGCGACCTACGGCACCGACGGGTTCCCCTCGTCGCTGGCCACGCTCGACGAGCGGCCGTTGGTGCAGGCCCTCCTCGGGGACGAGGCCGAGGCGCTCGTCTACGAGTACGCCGCGTCGGACCGGGCGGTGACGTGGCCGGCGATCGAGGAGCCCGCCGTCGCCTACCGCGACCGCTTCACCGACGAGACCCGCACCATCGAGGGCGACCGCCTCCGGGCCTACTGGACCCTGAGCGTGGCCAACGAGCTCGACCTCGCCCACCTCTACGACCCGGCGTCGATCGTCGCCCACCTCCGCCGCGCCACCCACCTCCTGCCGCCCGCCGCCCTGGAGGACCTCGCCTAGCCTCCGCGGCGCATGCCCGAACACGCCCTGCTCGTCCAACCCTCGGCCAACCGCCTCTACTCGCAGTCGGGCCCGGCCCTGCTGGCCGCCGAGCTGCAGGCGCTCGACCACCTGGCCCTGGGCGACCGCCTCACCGACGTCGCCGTGACCGAGCTGGGCGGCACGCCCTACGTGACCTTCGGCGGCGAGCTCGACGCCGAGGCCCTCGGCGTGGTGTCGAACCTGTCGGCCGTCTACGCCCTGTTCGAGCGCGAGGGCGATCGCCTCCGCCCGATCACGCCGGCCCGGCTCGACCGGTGGGACGACGACCTGCTCACCATCCAGCGCTACCCGGGCCGGACGAACGAGCAGCTCACCCGGCTCGTGCTCGACCTCGCCCTCGCCGCCGCCCACGGGTCGGGTCCGTTCACCGGCGACCGGGCCCGCGTCCTCGACCCGCTCTGCGGCCGGGGCACGACCCTCAACGTCGCCGTGCACCTGGGCCTCGACGCCGCTGGCGTCGACGTCGACCGCAAGGACGTCGAGGCCTACCTCCAGTTCTTCACCACCTGGCTCAAGGACAAGCGGGCCAAGCACCGCAGCCAGCGCCACGGCACCCGCACCACCTTGACCTTCGCCGCCGACAAGGACGCCGCCAAGGCCGGCGTCGAGCAGGAGGTGGTCGTGGTCGCCGACGACACCCGGAAGGTCGTCGACCACCTCGGCAAGTCGTCGGTCGACGTCATCGTCACCGACCTGCCCTACGGCGTGCAGCACGGCGCCACCGCCGGGGGCGACCTCCGCCGCAGCCCGGCCGACCTGCTCGTGGCCGCCCTGCCGGCGTGGCGAGCCGTGCTCCGCCCGGGCGGCGCCATGGGCCTGGCGTGGAACACCAAGGTCCTCCCCCGACCCGAGCTGGTCGGCCTGCTCGAGGCGGCCGGCCTCACCGTCCTGGCCGGCGACGCGTTCGGCGCCTTCGCCCACCGGGTCGACCACGCCATCGACCGTGACGTGGTCGTGGCGCGAAGGTCCCGGTGAGCTGAGCCTTACGCGCCCTTCAGCCCGGCCGGGCCTCGGCCCGGCGGCGGCTGCCGGGCAGGCGATCGCGCACGCCCCACAGGGTCACCAGCACGAACGCCTCGCCCACGATCTTCCACGACATCTTCGAGTCGCCCTCGACCCGGTCGGTGAAGGTGATCGGCACCTCGACGATCGTCCCGCCGAGTCGGGCGACCCGGTAGGCCATCTCGACCTGGAACCCGTAGCCGTCGGCCCGGATGGCCGGCAGGTCGAGCCGCCGGAGCATGTCGGCCCGGTAGGCACGGAAGCCGGCGGTGGCGTCCTTCACCTGCAACCGGAGCACGGCCTGCACGTAGCGGTTGCCGGCCACCGAGATGAGCCGCCGGATGCGGGGCCAGTCCGGGATCGACCCACCGGGCACGTAGCGCGAGCCGATGGCGAGGTCGGCGCCCGACTCGACGGCGGCCAGCAGCGACGGCAGCGCGCCCGGGTCGTGGGAGCCGTCCGCGTCGATCTCGACCATCACCTCGAAGCCGTTGGCCAGCCCGTGGGCGAAGCCGGCCCGGTAGGCGCTGCCCAGGCCGTCCTTGCCCGGCCGACGGAGGACCTCGATCTGGCCCAGGTCGCGACCGGCGGCCTCGGCCAGGTCGGCCGTGCCATCGGGGCTGGCGTCGTCGACCACCAGCACGGTCGCGTCGGGCACGGCCGTGCGCAGCCGGTGCAGGACGGTCGCCACGTTGGCGGCCTCCTGGTACGTCGGCAGGACGACGAGCGTGCGCACGGAGGGGCACTGTAGGCAGTTCGGTCGAACCGGCCGTGGTCCGTAGAGTTGTCGGCCGATGACCGAGACGGCTCGCCCCTACTCCCCCAACGCGCTGCCCTCGGTCGCCGCCCGGCTGCTCGCGTTCCTCGCCATCCTCGTCGGCGGCCTGTGCGGCGGGCTCATCGGCTGGTCGGTCACCGACCTCCAGTGCGGGAGCAGCGCCCACGGCACCGTCGTCATCGGCTCGACCAGCACCACGGCGCCGGCCACGACCACCACGACGGCACCGAAGGCCGACGACAGCGGCTGCTCGACCTGGAACGCCGGTGGCAGCCTGCTCGGCGCCGTCGTCGGCGCCGGCGGCACGGCCGTCGTGTCCGTGCTCGTCCTGCGGGCCATGGCCGAGTGGCGCCGCGACCTCGACGTCGACGAAGCCCCGGACGTGACCCCCGACCGCTAGCGCGCCAGGCGCAACCGGCGGAAGGCCTCGGCCAGCGCCACGCCCCCCCGGCGGCCCTCCTCCTCGGCCCGGTGCCGGACGAAGTCGGCGAGCCACTCGTCGGCGTCGACCGCCAGCTGGCTGGTGTGGGAGAAGAGGGCGCGGACCTTGGCGTCGAGCCCCTCGGCGATGTCGACCCACACGTCGGGCTCGAGCGAGCCGGACAGCAGCACGGTGGCCACCTGGTGGGCCGGCCCCCGGTGCGGGTGGTAGAGCGGCGACGCCGCCGCGGGGGCCACGGCGTCGAGCACGGCCCACCCGATGGTGCGGTGGTCGACGTGGTTCACGTAGCCGTCGCCGAAGAAGACGGCTGTCGGGTCGGGCGCCACGACCACGACCGGGCGGACCCGCCGCACCGCGCCGACGAGCTCCTCGCGGAGATCGGCGACCCGATCGAGCTCGCCGTCGGGATGGCCCCACACCTCGACCTGCTCGAGCCCCATCGCCGCCGCCGCCGCCCGCACCTCGTCGGCCCGCCGCGCCGCGAGCTCGACCGGGTCGGCCGCCGGATCGGTCGAGCCCTTGTCACCGGCGCAGGCCACGATCACGGTGACCTCGGCGCCCGCCGCCGCCCACCGCGCCAGCGTGCCGCCGCACGAGACCTCGGGGTCGTCGGGGTGGGCGTAGACCGCCAGCACCCGCTCGGGGACCTCGTCGAACGTCACTGCCATCCCCACCTCACAGCCATCAGGGAGCCTCCGCCAGGGCGGCGCACGCCCGATCGATCCCGGCGTCGTCGACGTCGAGGTGGGTGACCAGGCGCACCAGCCCGGGCCCGACGGTCCCGGTGAGGACGCCCCGCTCGGCGAGGTGGGCCACCAGCGCGCCGGTGTCTGCGTGCGGGAAGCGCACGATGTTGGTGCGGACGTCCGCGACATCGACGGCGCCCGGCCACCGGACCGCCACGGCCTCGGCCAACCGGCGGGCCCGAGCGTGATCGACGGCCAGGCGTTCGACGTTCTCCGCCAGGGCGAGCAGCCCAGCGGCGGCGAGGATCCCGGCCTGGCGCAACTGGCCGCCCATGCGCTGGCGGTGCGCCCGCGCCGCGTCGATCACGTCGGACGGGCCGGCGAGCACCGAGCCCACCGGCGCACCGAGGCCCTTGGTCAGCGCCGTCCAGACCGTGGTGGCCGGGCGGGCGTGGTCGGCGGCGCTGGTGCCGGTGGCCACCACCGCGTTGAAGAGGCGGGCGCCGTCCATGTGCACCGGGAGCAGCGCGGCCAGCTCGGCGACCTCGTCGGGGTCGAGCGGCACCCCACCGGCGAACATGGCCGTGTTCTCGACGCACACCAGCGACGGGCGGGCCCAGTGGTGGTCGGCGGCCTCGACGTGCCAGGCCACGTCGTCGAGGGCCACGCACCCGTCGGCGTCCTCCAACGTCACGACCTGGGCCCCGACGTTCACGCCGGCGGCCCCGCCCTCGAACGAGGCGACGTGCGACGAGCGCCCGCACAGCACCGTGGTGCCCGGCTCGGCGAGCACCCGGAGGGCGAGCTGGTTGGCCATCGTCCCCGAGGGGACGAAGAGGCCGGCCTCCTTGCCCACCAGCTCGGCATAGGTCACCTCCAGCCGGGTGACGGTCGGGTCCTCGCCGTAGGCGTCGTCGCCCACCTCGGCCTCGGCCATGGCCGCCCGCATGGCGGCCGAGGGCCGGGTCACGGTGTCGGACCGGAGGTCGACCGGGCGATCGGGCATCGGCAGGACTCTAGGGTCAGGGCGTGGTCGACCCCGTGGAGCTGCTGGCCCTCGCCACGTCGTTGGCCACCGATGCGGCCCAGCTCCTGCGCGACGGGCTCGACCACGTCCACGACGTCGACACCAAGTCGTCGCTCACCGACATGGTCACCGCGTCGGACCGGGCGTCGGAGCGGCTCATCGTCGACGGCATCCGCCGGGCTCGCCCCGACGATGCCATCCTCGGCGAGGAGGGCACCGCCGACGCCGGCACCAGCGGCGTGCGATGGGTGCTCGACCCGCTCGACGGCACGACCAACTTCCTCTACGGCCTCCCGGCCTTCGCGGTCTCCATCGCCGTCGAGGTCGACGGGGTCACCGAGGTGGGGGTCGTGGTCGACGCCGCCCGGGGCGAGACCTTCACCGCCGTCCGGGGCGGCGGCGCCCACCTCGACGGGCGGCCGCTGCGGTGCACCGCCACCGACCGGCTGGCCACCGCGCTCGTCGGCACCGGGTTCTCCTACGACGCCGAGCGCCGGGCCCGCCAAGGGGCTGTCGTGGCCCAGGTGCTGCCGCTGGTGCGCGACATCCGCCGGGTGGGTGCCGCGGCAATCGACCTGTGCTGGGTCGCCGCCGGCCGGCTCGACGCCTTCTACGAGAAGGGCCTGGCCCCGTGGGACCTGGGGGCCGGATCGCTCGTCGCGGCCGAGGCCGGAGCGCTCGTCGGCGACCTCGACGGCGGCCCGCCGTCGGGCGCCTTCACCCTCGCCGCTGCCCCCGACCTCTTCGAGCCGCTCCGTGCGCTGCTGGCCGCGCACGGGGCCGGTAGTGCCTGATGTCACCCGATCGGGTGACCTCTGTCACCGTCAGGGGTTGCGGTCGTCACACGATCGCAACGGCCGGGTCACCTGCCCGACGGCTTCCGCGGCAAACCTCTTCGCCATGCCCGTGATCCGGATGGAGCCCGAGCACGTCATCGATGCCCAGGTCTGCGCCACCGGCGCGGTCCTCACCATCCACGGCTGCCTCGACCAGGCCGCCGGGGAAGCGTTGGTGAAGGCCACGGCCCGCCTCGTGATGGACCAGCCGCACCGGCTGGAGATCGACCTGTGCTCGCTCACCGGCTTCAGCGCCGAGGGTGCCTGCGCCCTGGCCGCCTGCCGCGACCTGTGCACGTCGCTCGCCGAGGGCCTGCACTACAAGACCGGTCAGGGCGCGGGCCGCGAGGCGCTCCTCGCCGCCTACGCCGACTGCTGAACCCCGCGAGAACACGAGTGCCGCGGCATCGGCCGCTCCATCGGGCATCCTTGCCCGCGTGGGAACCCGCATCCTGACCGTCGAGGACGACGAGCGCATCCGCACCGCCGTGCGCATGGCGCTCGAGGACGAGGGCTGGGAGGTCATCGAGGCCGAGAGCGGCGAGGACGCCCTGATCTCCTGGAGCGCCGGCCCGGCCGACGTCGTGCTCATCGACCTCATGCTCCCCGGCATGGACGGCTTCGAGGTCTGCCGGCACATCCGCAAGGCGAGCGACGTGCCGATCGTGATGGTCACGGCCCGGGCCGACACCCATGACGTGGTGGCCGGGCTCGAGGCCGGCGCCGACGACTACGTCACCAAGCCGTTCCAGCCCAAGGAGCTCTCGGCCCGCATCCGGGCCCTGCTGCGCCGGGCCCGTCCCGCCGAGCCGGGCCGGGCCCACCTCCGCTTCGGCGACCTCGAGGTCGTTCCCGACGAGGGCGTCGTGCGCCGCGACGGCGAAGAGGTCCACCTGACCAAGACCGAGTTCCGCCTCCTCTGCGAGCTGGCCTCGGCGCCGGGCCGCGTGTTCAGCCGCGAGCAGCTGCTGGAGCGGGTCTGGGGCTACGACTACTTCGGCGACGGCCGGCTCGTCGACGTGCACGTGCGCCGCCTGCGCACCAAGGTCGAGGTCGACGCGGCCAACCCGCGCCACGTCGTCACCGTGCGCGGCCTCGGCTACAAGCTGCAGTCATAACCACGCGCGTGGCGCCCGCCGAGCACCTCACCGTCGCGCAGGCCCGTCGACGGGCCGTCAACCGGGCCCGCCGGTTCATGCGCATCGGCCTCCGGTCGCGCATCACGATCGCGTTCGGCGTCGGCGCCATGACGCTGTCGGCCCTGCTCGCCCTCGTCACCTACGGGCTGGTGCGGGAGAACCTCGTCAACCAGCGGGAGAAGGCGGCCACCAACCAGGCCTTCTTCAACGCCAGCATCGTGCGCGACCAGCTCCGCAGCGAGAGCCAGCCGGAGAAGGACGTGCTCGAGGGTCTCGAGTCGCCGTCGGGCGCCAGCCCGGTGCTGCTGCACGACGGCCAGTGGTTCGGCGTGTCGGTCGAGCGGGGCCGCGAGCAGCTCCCCCTCGCCCTCCGGGAGACGGTCGCCGGCGGCAAGGCAGCCCGGATGCGCTTCCGCCTGTCGGGCCACGCCCAGCTCGGCGTCGGCGTGCCGATCCCGGGCGTGAAGGCCGCGTACTTCGAGATCGCCTCGTTCGACGACACGGAGAAGGCCCTCGGCTCCCTGGGCTTCTCGCTGGTGGCTGCCGCCGTCGTGACGACCGTGGCCGGCGCGTTCCTCGGCGCCTGGGCCAGCCGCCGGGTGCTCCGCCCACTCGGTCACGTGAGCGCGGCGGCGGTGGCCATCGCCGGCGGACGGCTCGACACGCGGGTGGCACCGCTCGACGACCCCGACCTCGGCACCCTGGTCAACTCGTTCAACGAGATGGCGAGCGCCCTGCAGGAGCGCATCGAGCGCGACGCCCGCTTCGCCTCCGACGTGAGCCACGAGCTGCGATCGCCGCTCACCACGCTGACGACGTCGATCAGCATCCTCGAGAGCCGTCGCGACGAGCTGCCCGAGCGACCCCAGCAGGCGCTCGACCTCCTCGTCGCCGACGTGCAGCGGTTCTCCACCATGGTCGAGGACCTGCTCGAGATCTCCCGCTTCGATGCCGGTGCCGCCCGCCTCCACCTCGAGAGCGTGCGCATCAGCGAGCTCGTCCTCCAGGCCGTGGCCGCCTCCACCGACGTCGACATCCCGGTCGCCATCTCGGCCGACGCCGCCGCCTGCATGGCCATGGTCGACAAGCGCCGCCTGGTCCGGGTGATCGCCAACCTCATCACCAACGCCGACCGCTACGGCGGCGGCGCCACCCGGGTCGACGTCGCCCTCGTCGACAACGACGTCCGCATCGCCGTCGAGGACGAGGGTCCGGGCGTGCGGGAGGAGGAGCGCGACCGCATCTTCGAGCGCTTCGCCCGCGGCACCGACGAGGCCGGACGCCGCGGCAGCGGCGACGGCGTCGGCCTCGGCTTGGCCCTGGTGAAGGAGCACATCAACCTCCACGGCGGGCGGGTGTGGGTCGAGGATGGCGCCGGCGGCGTCGGCGCCCGGTTCGTGTTCGAGCTGCCGACCGTCACGCCCGACCCGGCCGACGAGGAGGAGCTCGAGGATCTCGGTCCGGCTGCCGTGCTGGCCACCGACCTCGCCGAGGAGGAGGCGGCCCACGCCGCCGAGGCCGAGGCCGCCGCTGCTGCCGCCGCCGCCGAAGGGATCCTCGAATGAGGCGTCTGCTCCCCCTCCTCGCCCTGGTCGTCCTCCTCGCCGCGTGCGGCGTGCCCGGCGACAACGCGCCCCACGAGCTCGAGGCCAAGAACGTGCCGTACAAGCTCCTCGCCCCCACGGCCGAGAACACGACCACGACCCAGCCGTCGGCGTTCACGCCGACGAACCGGGTGAAGATCTACCTGGCCGACGCCGACGGGAAGCTCGAAGCCGTGTCCCGCCAGGTGACGGCGCCGGCCACCGTGGCCAAGGCGGTCCAGTCGCTGCTCAACGGGCCGTCGAAGGACGAGGCCGAGAAGCTCCACTCGGCGATCACCACCGACACCAGGCTGCTCGGCATCGACGGCCCCACCGACGGCCTGGTCACCCTCGACCTCAGCCACCACCTCCTCGACATCACCGGTCGCCAGCAGATCCTCGCCCTGGCCCAGGTCGTGTACACGGCCACCGAGCTGCCATCGGTCGACCGCGTGCTGCTCCAGATCGACGGCGAGAACGTCGAGGTGCCCAACGGCAACGGCAAGCTCACGGCCTCGCCGCTGGGCCGGCTCAGCTACCGAGACCTGCTCGCCAACAGCTAGGAACGACACGTGCACGAAGGCAGTCGCAAGGCGATCTTCGCCGCCCTCCTCGCCAACGCGGGCATCGCCGTGGCCAAGCTCGCGGGCTTCCTGCTCACCGGTGCGGCCTCGATGCTGGCCGAGGCCGTCCACTCCCTCGCCGACACCAGCAACCAGGCGCTGCTCCTCTTCGGCGGCAGCCGCTCGCGCCGGGAGGCCACGACGTCGCACCCGTTCGGCTACGGCCGCGAGCGCTACTTCTGGGCCTTCATCGTGGCGCTCGTGCTGTTCCTGCTCGGCGGCGTGTTCGCCATCGTCGAGGGCATCGACAAGCTCCAGCACCCCCACGAGCTCGAGAGCCTGCCCATCGCCGTCGGCATCCTCCTGGTGGCCATCGTGCTCGAGGGCTTCTCGCTCCGGACCGCGATCCACGAGGCGTCCGAGCAGCGGGGCGACGACAGCTGGTGGAACTTCATCCGCCACTCGAAGGGCCCGGAGCTGCCCGTGGTGCTGCTGGAGGACACCGGCGCGCTGCTCGGCCTGGTGCTGGCCCTCGCCGGCGTCGGGCTCGGGGCGATCACCGACAACGCCCGGTGGGACGCGGTCGGCAGCCTCGGCATCGGCATCCTGCTGGTGGTGATCGCTGCCGTGCTCGTGGTCGAGATGAAGAGCCTCCTCATCGGCGAGTCGGCCTCGCCGTCAGATGTAGCGGCGATCGAGCGGGCCATCACCAGCACACCGTGCGTGCTCAACCTGATCCACCTGCGCACCGAGCACCTCGGCCCCGAGGAGCTGCTGGTCGGCGCGAAGGTCGAGCTCCACCACTCGCTCACGCTGCCCGAGGTCGCCGACCAGATCGACGAGATCGAGCGCCACCTCCGGGCCGCGGTGCCCAAGGCCCGGGTCATCTACATCGAGCCCGACGTCACCCGCACCCCGCCCGCCGAGCAGTCGACCGAGTAGGCAGGCGCGCGGGCGGGCACACTCGGGGGTGGTGCAACCCCTCCCCGATCTGACCGCTGGCGATGTCGTGTCCGGGCGCTACCGGCTCGAGTCGCACCTGGGGTCCGGTGCCACCTCGGCGGTGTGGCGGGCCCGCGACCTCGACCTGGGCCGGGTCGTCGCCCTCAAGGCCCTGCTCGGTGCCGGCGTCGACCCCCAGCTCGCCGGCCGGTTCGAGCGGGAGGGCCAGATCCTCGGCCGGCTCTCCCATCCCAACGTCGTGCCGGTCTTCGCCACCGGCAACGACAGCGGCCGGCCCTACCTGGTGATGGCGTTCGTCGACGGCAAGAGCTTCGACCGGGTGCTGGCCGAGGGCCCGATGGCCGTCGACGACGCCCTCGACCTGGCCGCCGATGTGGCCGCCGGCCTGGCCGCCGCCCACCGGGCCGGCGTGGTCCACCGGGACGTGAAGCCGGCCAACATCGTCTGCGGGAACGACGGCGTGCCCCGCCTCGTCGACTTCGGCATCGCCCGGGCCGACGACCTCACCGCCATGACCCGGGCCGACAGCGTGCTCGGCACCGCCTCCTACCTCTCCCCCGAGCAGGCGCGCGGCGAGGTGCCGGGCCCGGCCAGCGACGTCTACGCCGTGGGGTGCGTGCTCTACGAGGCGCTCACCGGGAACCCGCCGTTCCGGGGGGACTCGCCCCTCTCGGTCGCCTACAAGCACGTGCACGACGAGCCGCCCCCGGTCCGGTCGCTCCGGCCCGAGGTGCCGGCCGCGGTCGAGGCCGTGGTGCTCCGGGCCCTGGCCAAGTCGCCCGCCGACCGCTACCCCGACGGCGCCGCGCTGGAGGCCGACCTGCGCCGGGCCCGGCGAGGCGAGGGCGCGCCCACGACGGACGTCACCCAGGCCGTCGCCGTGGTGCCGGCCGACGCCACCATGATCATGCCGGCGATGGCGGCCGCCGAGCCGATGGAGGTCATCGACCCCTCACCGCTGGTGGAGGCCGAGCCCCGCTCGCCCCATCCGTGGGGCATCGCCGCCGGCGCCGTGGCGGCGGCGATCGTGGTGATCGCCCTGCTGATCGGGAGCCTGGGCGGCGGCGGCAACACCCCGTCCGGCGCCACCGACTCGTCCACCTCGACGACCTCGACCACCGCGGTGACCATCGCCGTCACCGTGCCCACCACCCTGCCGGTGCACGTGAAGGTGCCCAAGCCGGGCAAGGGCCACGGCAAGCACGACGATTGAGGGCCAGCCCCAGAACACCCCTAACCCCAGAACACCTCGGCCACGTGGTGGTACAGCTCCCGGTCGATCGTCTTGAGCTCGCCGACGGCGTCGGCCAGGGGCACTCGGACGACGTCGGCACCCTTGAGGGCGACCATCTGGCCGAAGGCGCCGTCGTGCACGGCGTCGATGGCGGCGATGCCGAAGCGGGTCGACAGCACCCGGTCGTAGGCCGTGGGCGTGCCGCCGCGCTGCACGTGGCCGAGGATCGTGACCCGGGTCTCGAAGCCGGTGCGGGCCTCGATCTCCTCGGCCAAGAGGTTGCCGATGCCCCCGAGGCGCACGTGTCCGAAGGCGTCGAGGCCCTTGTCCTGGAGGGCGAGCGTGCCCGTCTTGGGGGCGGCACCCTCGGCCACCACCACGATCGAGGCGAACCGGCCGCTGGCGTGGCGGTGCTTGAGCCGCTCGCACACGTCGTCGATGTCGAACGGCTCCTCGGGCACGAGGATCATCGCCGCCCCGCCGGCGATGCCGGCGTGGAGGGCGATGTGGCCGGCGTGGCGACCCATGACCTCGCACACCATGACCCGGTCGTGCGACTCGGCCGTGGTGTGCAGGCGGTCGATGGCATCGGTGGCGACCTGGACCGCGGTGTCGAACCCGAACGTGACGTCGGTGGCGGAGAGGTCGTTGTCGATCGTCTTCGGCACGCCGACGACGGCCACGCCCTCCTGGTGGAGCTTGTTGGCCACGCCGAGGGTGTCCTCGCCGCCGATGGCGATGAGGGCGTCGATCCCCAGGTCCTGGAGGGTGGCCTGCACCTTCTCGGGGCCACCGTCGATCTTGTACGGATTCGTCCGAGATGTACCGATCAGGGTGCCCCCTCGGGGGAGGCTCCCTCGCATCGCGGCCACGTTCAGTGGCATGGTTGACGCCTCAAGTACACCCTTCCACCCGTCGAGGAACCCGATGACCTGGTCCCCGTGGACCGTCTCGGCCTTCCGCACGACGGCCCGGATGACGGCGTTGAGCCCCGGGCAGTCACCTCCGCCAGTCAGCACACCGATCTTCATGCGCCCCACCTTCCTCGCCACCGACAGCACCACGCTACCGACGCGCCGCCTCGCGGCTTGCGTGGTGGTCGCGTCGATCGTCCTGTTCGGGGGGCTGCCCGTCGCCCGGGCCGCCGACGAGCCGCCGACGCTCGCCGCCCTGCGAGCCCAGCGCTCCGCCCTGATCGCCCGCATCGCGTCGCTCACCGACGAGGCCACCACGGCCCAGACCCGGGCGGCCGCCGCCGGCAACCGTCGGGCCCTGGCCCAGCTCGCCGCCGAGGAGGCCCGGCGCGACGTGGCCCGCTACGTCGTCGACGCCTACGTCGACGGCGTGCAGTCGACCCAGGTCGAGCAGCTCCAGCGCCGGGGCTGGGCCGACCTGGCCTCGCAGACCGACCGCTACCTCTTCGCCGTCCTCGACGACACCAAGGCCAAGGCCCAGGCCGAGGAGGACGCCGCCAACGCCGCCGTCGAGCACGCCCGTACGACGACCACCGAGCTCCAGCAGCTCCGCCAGCAGCTCGAGCAGACGATCGCCGACCGCGAGGAGGCCGACCGGGCCGCGTCGCTGGCCCGGCGCCTGGCCACGTCGGGCACCCGCCTCACGGCCCGCCCCCGCTTCGCCCGCTCGACGCGGGTGCAGGGCGAGCTGCTCTCGAGCCTGCCCTTCGGCGTGGTCGACGGCATCCCCGAGGGCCTCGTCGCCACCGGTCAGGTCGTCGCCGGCCCGGCCTCGTGGTACGGCCCCGGCTTCGACGGCCGGCCCACGGCGAGCGGCGCCATCTTCGACCAGGAGGCCTTCACCGTGGCCAGCAAGGAGCTCCCGCTGGGGACGATCCTGCTGATCACCTACGGCGGCCGCTCGGTGCTCGTGCTGGTGAACGACCGGGGCCCGTACGTGGCCGGCCGGGTGCTCGACCTGTCGCACGGCGTGGCCCAGGCGCTCGGCACCGTGCACGCCGGCGTGGCCCGCGTGACCGCCCAGGTCCTGGCGCCCGCCTAGCCTCCGACCCCGTGGGGGTCGTGCTCGCCATCGACGCCGGGACGACCGGCGTCCGCACCTTCGCCGTCGACGAGGCCGGCCGGCCGGTGGGCTGGGCCTACCGGGAGTTCGCCCAGCACTACCCGCGTCCCGGCTGGGTCGAGCACGACGCCGAGGAGATCTGGGCCGCGGTGCAGGCGACGATGGCCGAGGTGACGGCGTCGATCGACCAGCCCGTCGCCGCCATCGGCATCACCGACCAGCGGGAGACGGTGGTCGCCTGGGACCGTCGCACCGGCACGCCCCTGCACCGGGCCATCGTCTGGCAGGACCGTCGCACCGCCGACCGCTGCGGCGAGCTGGAGGCGGCCGGGCACCTGCCTCTCGTGCGGCGACGCACGGGCCTGGTGCTCGACCCCTACTTCTCCGCCACCAAGATCGCCTGGCTCCTCACCGAGGGAGGCGTGGTGCCTGGGCCCGACGTCGCCGTCGGCACGATCGACTCGTGGTTGCTGTTCAAGCTCACCGGCGAGCACCTCACCGACGCGTCGAACGCCAGCCGCACGTCCCTGTTCGACATCGGCGAGCTGGCCTGGTCCGACGAGCTGTGCGAGCTGTTCGACGTGCCCCGGTCGGTGCTGCCCGAGGTGCGGCCGTCGAGCGGGCGGTTCGGCGTCACTGCCTCGGGTGTGCCCGTCTCGGGCGTGGCCGGCGACCAGCAGGCCGCCCTGTTCGGCCAGGCCTGCATCCGCCCGGGCATGGCCAAGAACACCTACGGGACGGGCTCGTTCGTGCTCATGAACGTGGGCCCCACCTGCCCCGAGCCGGTCGACGGCCTGCTCACCACGGTGGCGTGGACGCTCGATGGCCGGCCCGGCGCCACCTACGCGTTCGAGGGCGCCGTCTTCGTCACAGGCGCGGCCGTGCAGTGGTTGCGCGACGAGCTCGGCGTGCTCGACGACGCCGCCGGCAGCGAGACCCTGGCCCGCTCGTGCGAGTCGACCGACGGGCTCTACGTGGTGCCCGCCTTTGCCGGCCTCGGCAGCCCGTGGTGGGACCCGTACGCCCGGGGCACGATCGTCGGCATCGGCCGCGGGTCGGGGCGACCCCAGCTCGCCCGAGCCGTGCTCGAGTCGATGGCGTTCCAGACCCGCGACGTCGTCGAGGTCATGTGCGCGTCGAGCGGCCACGACGTCCTCGCCCTCCGCGCCGACGGCGGCGCATCGGACAACGACCTGCTGCTCCAGCTCCAGGCCGACCAGCTCCGGGTGCCGGTGCAGCGCCCGGTCGTGCGGGAGACCACGGCGCTGGGCGCCGCCTACCTGGCCGGGCTGGCCGAGGGCGTGTGGTCGTCGCTCGACGAGGTGGCCGACCAGTGGGCCCTCGACGTCGAGGTCATGCCCTCGGGCGACGCCGCGACGGCCGACGCCGCCCACGCCGGCTGGCGCCGCGCCGTCGAGCGCTCGCTGGGCTGGGCGCGGGACCAGTAGTTCGCGGCAGGCTCTCGGGATGCCCGAGATCGCGCTCCCCTACTTCCTCTCCCTGCCGGCGACCCCGGGGCCATGGCCCGGCGTGGTCGTGATCCACGAGGGCAACGGCATGAGCCCCCAACTCCTGCGGGTGTGCCAGCGGCTGGCCGCCGAGGGCTACGCCGCCATCGCACCCGACCTGTTCTTCCGGGTCGGCGGGTCGGGCGGCGCCGACATCCCCACGATGATGGGCGCGGTCCAGGACGCCGACATCGAGGAGGCGGCGTCGATCCTCCGTGCCGCCGGCGCGGAGAAGCTCGGCATCACCGGCTTCTGCATGGGCGGCCAGTGGTCGTGGCACATGGCCACGACGTCGGACACGTTCAGCGCCGCGGCCGGCTTCTACGGCGCCCGCATCTCGACCGAGCTCCACGAGCCGAACTGCCCGACCCTGCTGTTCTTCGGCGACACCGACGAGTACGTGCCGATGACCGAGATCGAGAAGGTCCGGGCCTTCCACCCGGAGACGTTCGTCTACGAGGGCGCCCAGCACGGCTTCATGCGCGACGGCTCGGAGAACTACCACGAGGCGGCCGCCACCGATGCGTGGTCACGGGTGCTCGCCCACTTCGGCGAGCACCTGCTCTAGGCGAGGCTGGAGGGGTGCCGGGCCTGTGAGTCGCGGACGACGACCTCGGTCCAGCGGGTGTCGGCGATGCGGGCGAGGGCGGCCACCTGACGACGCTCCCTCCCGCGCAGGGGGCGCCCCGATCGCCCGAGCACCAGGCTGAGCCGAGCCGAGGGCAGCGGCGCCCAGGCCACGTCGGCCGGGCCGGTCTCGTGGGCGGCGACCCGGGCCGAGGACCGGCTGCCCTCGACGAAGGCCTCCAGCCAGGCGGCGGGCGGCACCGGGCCGGCGCCCGACTTGATCGACGGCTCGTCGAGATCGACGATCGCGGCCCACTCGGCGTTGAAGTCGTGCATCGCGTGCTGGACGAGCAGGCTCAGCAGGTCGGCAACCGAGGATGCGCCGACGAGCATGGCGGCCGTCTCGAGGGCGGCCAGACGCGGATCGCGGAGCGACTCGGCGGCCGGGCGCACGTCCTCGACGTCGACACCGTCGACGGCGCTGATCTCGGACAGCAGGAGCGGCAGCAGCGACGCATCCGGGAGCTGGACGACCAGCTCGTCGATGGCGCGGCCGGCGCCGCGCTCGAGGATGTCGATGCCGACCACGTCGCCGCGGACGGCGCCGATGCGGCTGGCGACCTGACCCAGCGCACCGGGTCGGTCAGGCATCCACACGCGAACGACGAAGCTCTCCACGGGCCTCAGGCTACGGACGACGCATAAACGGGGTGTTTCCGCGTCGCGAACGCTCGATCACCGAGCCGGCTCGAGCTCCGGCAGGGGTGGGCCGCTCAGGACGGGGGTGGCCTCGGGCTCGATGACCGCCTCCTCACCCCGCTTGCAGTAGCGCGCGACGTAGGTCTGGCCCGACAGCCGGCGCAGCTCGTACATGATCTCGTCGGTCACCTGGCGCAGCGCCAGGCGGTCGTCGGCGGCGTAGCTGTCGAAGTGCATCGGCGGCGAGATCCGGATGGTGATGGGCCGGAACAGGTTGGGCCAGACCTGGCCGATGGGCTGGGCCTCCTTGGTGCCGATCATGGCCACCGCCAGCACGGGGACCCGGTTCTCGATGGCCAGGCGGGCGACGCCGGTGCGACCCCGGTAGAGGCAGCCGTCGGGCGAGCGGGTGCCCTCGGGGTAGATGCCGAACAGGTGGCCGTCCTTGAGCACCTCGGCGGCCGACTCGAGCGCCCGCATCGAGGCCGGGCCGCCGCCCCGCTTGATCGGGATCTGGCCCATGGCCCGGAAGAACCACGCCGTCTTCGGGTCGTCGAAGTACTCGGCCTTGGCCACGAACGTGAGTCGGCGCCGGAGCACGAGCGGGAGGAAGATCGAGTCGCAGAACGACACGTGGTTCGACGCGAGGATCGCCGGCCCGTCGGTGGGCACGTGCTCCATGCCCTCGACCCGGACCCGGAAGAAGAAGCGCAGCGGGGGTGTGAGCAGCAGCTTCATCACCCAGTACGCCATGGCGCGAGGGTAGTTCGGGACCCGTGCCCGACGCTCCTGCCCGCCTAGGCGATCGTTGGGACCCCGTTGGTCCCAACGATCGCGCAGAACGCTCAGGCGCTGAGGTACACCGGATTGCTCGTGGACATGCTGCTGCCCTGGAAGTTCGGGTCGTACCAGTTGATGATGATGCAACCGACCCAGTAGCCGGTCCCGTGCACGCCGGGCAGGGTGTTCTCCGGTGCATAGCGAGTGTGATCGCCCGGTGGAACGTTGTAGTCAGACCGACCGTTGTTCGCCTTCAGCGTGCAATAGACCGCCAGATTGGCCTCGGTGGGGTTGCTGGGGTACGACGGGCACACGTAGAGCTGCATTACGAACGCGACCTCATCGACAGTCGCAGCTCCGCAGTCGAAGTGGCCCTTGACGATGATCCCTCCCGCACCACTCGAGAAGTGCGGGTTGTCGATAGAGGTCGTGCAACTCGCGGCGAAGGCTGGTGATGACTGCACAATGACCAGCATGGATGCGGCGAGGAGCGACCCCGATAGGCAACGTCCCAGTCGCCGAGCCTTCGGCCTGATCTTCACGGCTCACTCTCCTATGTCGTTGTTGTGGGTTCAGGATCCGCACGCGGTCCATGCGGGATTGGTCAGCGTGTCCGCACTCGGCTGAGAACGAGCCCACCGATCGAGGTGCCCTGGCGGAAGCCCACCTCGATGGCAAGCGGGTAGTGGATTCCGCCGTACAAGCGCGACCTGGCAGCCTCCATGGCCGCCTGGTTGAACGACTGGAAGTACCGCGCCGGGATGTCCCGAACGGCGTGCGTGTCGTCGCGGTACGGATGGTCGCCGAGGACGCGGCTGAGGACCTTCGCTGCTGCGGCGGAGGCCACCGAGTGACCCGAGGTGTGCTCGGGGAACATCGGGGTCGGAACGAAGGTCTCCCAGGATCGGTCGATGTAGCGGCGGATGTAGGTGACCGGCCGCATCGTCAGGATCCGGTACTTCCACGTCCAGCAGTTGACGAACGAGTCGTGGAGGGCGATGCCTGCCATGGCGTACGCCTCGAGCGCGGGACCGAGGGAAACCGAACGCGCCTCGCAGGCTTGGCGGACGATCATCATCCAGTGGCCCGACGGCAATCCCGACGGGCCAGGGTTGTCGCTCCAAAACGTTGCAATCGCCTTCTGGCTGTCGGTCAGCGCTCGACTGGTCTCGTAGACGACGGTCGCCTGGCGATGGAACTCCGACGCGGGATCGCGGGAATACGACGGGCGAGCGTCCGGCTCGACCTCGGCCGCTGATCGAAGGGCCATGGGCCGAACCTGATGCCAGTACGGCTCGACCGGTCCGCTCATGTTCAAGGGACCAGGGGTCGGCTCCCACAGGCCCACCCCGATGCGGTATGCGTAGGGCAGGTCGACCAGCTCCTCGTACCCGTCGCCGGCGATCCACGCGTTGACGGAGTGAGCAACGGCTCGGCCGTACACATCCGACGCCGCGAGGACATCGGAGGGGACGCCGGCGTCCATCTGTTCACGGACCACGGCGCGATGCAGCGCGTAGATCGACCGGCGCTGCGACTCGTCGACGAGGAGCCGTCGGGTCACCTGGAGCGCCGCAGCCGAGACGACCGCATCCCAACTCACCTTGTCGGGCGGCAGGGGCACGGACCCTCCGAGCTCCTTCAGCTGGCCCCGCAGCGACCTCCGTCCACCGAAGGCCGGAACCGTTGCCTCATACATCGCAATGGCGAGGTAGGCGTAGACCCTTGCGGCGTTCGGAGGGCTGAGACGCGACGCGAGCACGGTCTGGTAGAGCGTCGACATCCAACGGTGAGCGGTGTCCGCGGTGAGCGCGCCAACCTCACCAGCCACAGCTTCCGGCACCGAACTCGTTCCTGACCGGAAGGGCCCGTCGAGGCCGACCAGGCCGGGCTGCCTGAGGAGAGGCGCGACAGCTGCAGCACCACCGAGCTGAAGGAACCGCCGTCTCGTTGCCACCATTGCCAACTCCGTTCCGGGCCGATGGGTTGATCCCCGGACGGTAAGTGGAGGGTGGAGATCTGAATAGAGGTTCACTGAAAAGGCCAAGAACGAAGCGGGCCTTGTAGTCAAAGAAGACGGGCCATCGCTAGTTCGATGTGGGCATAGCTTCCGACCCCGAGGTCAAGTCCACAATTCGCCATGGTTCAGCAACGAATGCTCGTCGGGGGCGCCCATTCGTCTGCTGCGACGAAAGGAGCGAGGCATTGCCTGCAGAAGTAGGCCCGACCAACCCCCGGACATCCGTGCCAACCAGCTATTCGAACATCCCGCAGGAGGTGATCCTCCTCGCCTGTGCCGCGAGTCGACTGACCCCTCGGCAGATGCGAATCGTCCTCGACATCGTCGACGGCACATCACTCCGCGCCGAGGCCCGGCGGCTCGGCGTCTCGTTGAGCACCGTCAAGCGCGAGATCAGAGCGGCCGGCGCCGCGCTAGGCATAGCGTCGAGAGACGAGCTCGTCGTGACGATGTGCCATCCACGGCGAGGCGAATGACAGGAGTGAGCGCGATGAGCCCCAACGCTCGAGCTGTGGACCCTCGGACCATGGAGTGGCGACGTACACCGGTGGCCTTCCAAGTTCGCATCTGGCATGCCACCCCTGCCCCCACGGCTGGGACCCAAGGCTGGCGGTCGGACGACTGGGAGCTCGACGGGGGTGACGTGAAGCAGGTGCTCCATTGGGCCGAGGAGCGCGCCGCTGGTGACCGGTTCACCATCTCGGCGGTGGTGGACGACACCAGTGGGCGTGGCGAGATCCTCATCTATGGGGAGGACCCGACCCGGCCGCAGGCATCATCGGTCTGAGTGCCCGACGCTCCTGCCCGCCTAGGCTCTCGGCTGTGACGCGGAAGCTCACGACCCGGGGGGAAGCGCGGCGGCGGCAGCTGCTCGACCACGCCACGCGCCTGTTCGCCGACCAGGGGTACCACCAGACCTCGGTCGCCGACATCGTCGCCGGGGTGGGTGGCGGCAAGGGCGTCTTCTACTGGTACTTCGAGTCGAAGGAGCAGCTCTTCCTCGAAGTGCTGGCCCAGGCCCAGCACGACCTGTGGTCGGTGCAGCAGGCCGCCGTCGAGGACGAGCCCGACCCGGTGCTCCGCATCGAGCGCGGCATCCGGGGCGCGCTCTCGTGGTTGGAGGCGAACCGCCACGTGCTGGCCGTGTTCCAGCTCGCCGCCACCGACACCACGTTCGTGGGAGCCCTGCGCGCCGGCGAGGAGCTCATGGCCGCGCAGCTGGCCACCGACCTGAAGGACGGCATCGTCTCGGGCCGCATCCCCGACGGCGACCCCTTCGTGCTGGCCCATGCCGTGCTCGGCGCCGTCGAGGCGCTCGCCCACACGTTCCTCGGGCGCGAGGGCGCGTGGGACGACGGCGTGGCCGACACCGCCGTGGCGTTCTGCCTCGGCGGGCTGCTGGCTACCCGTCGAGGTGGGTCAGCGTCGTCCTGAGGTTGCGGATGGCCTGGTGCGTCCGCTGCTCGTTCTCGATGAGGGCGAACCGGACGTAGCCCTCGCCGCCCGGCCCGAAGCCCATGCCGGGCGACGCCGCCACGTGGGCCTCGGTCACCAGCATCTTCGAGAACTCGAACGACCCCATGTGGGCGTAGGCCTCGGGCACGGGAGCCCAGACGAACATCGTCCCCTTCGGCTTCGGGAAGTGCCAGCCGATCTTGTCGAGCCCCTCGCACAGCACGTCGCGACGGCTCTGGTAGATCTCCCGGACCTCCTTGGGGTGGTCCTGGGCCTCGTTCAGCGTCACGGTCGCGGCGATCTGGATGGGCTGGAACGTGCCGTAGTCGAGGTAGCTCTTGAGCTTGGCCAGGGCGCCGATCACCTCGGCGTTGCCGGCCATGCAGGCCACCCGCCAGCCGGCCATCGAGAACGACTTCGTCATCGAGTACAGCTCGACGGCGCACTCCTTCGCCCCCTCGGCCTGCAGGATCGAGGGCGGCTCGTAGCCGTCGAAGCCGAGCTCGGCATAGGCGTTGTCGTGCACGACGATCACGTCGTTGGCCCGGGCGAAGTCGACGACCCGCTGGAAGAACGGCAGTTCGACGCACTGGGTCGTCGGGTTGTGCGGGAACGACAGCACGATGACCCGGGCCTTGGGCCACGAGGACTCGTAACGCTCGACGAGGGCGTCGAAGAACTGGTCGTCGGTCTGGTTGATGCCGACCGGCAGGTCGCGCACGTTGGCCCCGGCGAACAGCGGGCCCCAGATGTGGATCGGGTACGACGGCGACGGCACCAGGGCGCAGTCGCCCGGGCCCAGCAGCACCCACATGAGGTGGCTGAATCCCTCCTTGGCCCCGATCGTGGTGATGACCTCGGTCTCGGGGTCGAGGCGCACGTTCCACTTGCGGAGGTACAGGTCGGCGAAGGCCTCTCGCAGCTTCGGGATGCCCTTCGACTGGCTGTAGCGGTGGTTCTTGGAGGCGTGCGCCGCCTCGGCCAGCTTGTCGACGGCGATGTCGGGCGACGGCAGGTCGGGGTTGCCGAAGCCGAAGTCGATCACGTCTGCGCCGTCCCGGCGTGCCTCCTTCACGAGCCCGGTGATGACACCGAGGACGTAGGGGGGCATGCCATTGATCCGGCGGAACTCCATGCCCCGATCGTAGGCGTCACGGCGCGAACCGCCCGATCTTTGCCAGAGTCTCCGTCCGTGCAAGTGCGTGATCCCGAGGGCCGGGACTGGATGGTGCGCCGCCAGTGGCTGCCGCGGCACGAGAACGTCGGCACCCGGATCCTGCGTGAGCGGCGCGAGCGGCGAGCCCAGCGGCGGAGCGATCGCGAGCGACGTCGCTCCGCCGATCCGTCGACGACACGCTGGTTCGACTGGTTCGACGTTCCTTCCGACGGCGTCGGCCTCGCCATCGTGGGTGTCGTAGCGGTCGTGCTCCTCCTCCTCTGGGGCTGGCCCCTGCTCCTCGCGCTGCTCGACGTGCTCTTCGTCCTGCTCCTCGCCGTGTGCAGCGTCGTGGCGCGCCTCGTCCTCCGTCGGCCGTGGCTCATCGAGGCCACCTCCGGAGAGGCCCGCCTGACCCGCCAGGCCGTCGGCTGGCGGGCGTCGGGCCGCACCGTGCGGACCTGGGCCGAGGAGCTGCGCCACGGCCGGGGACTGGAGCCCCCGGTGCTCTAACCCTCCGACGCGGCGAGGAGGGCGGCGCCGACGGCGCCGGCCTGCTCGCCGAGCTGGGCCGCGACGATCTCGACGCGGGGTCGGTGGTCGGCACCGACAGCTCGCTCGTCGTAGGCCCGCTGGATCGGGTCGATGAGCACGTCGCCGGCCTCGGCCAGCCCGCCGCCGATGACGATGCGGCGCACGTCGAGGGCCTGCACCAGGTTCACCAGCCCGACGGCCACCCAGCCGGCCAGCACCTCGACCACGGCGAGGGCAGCCGGATCGCCCTCGGCGGCCGCCTCGGTGACGTGCTCGCCCCGGACGAGGAGGGGGTCGCCGCCGGCCAGCTCGACCAGGCGGGGCGCCCGGCCGGCCTCGGCCGCCTCACGGCCCATGCGACCCAGGCCCGTCCCCGAGGCGTAGCGCTCCCAGCACCCCCGCCGACCGCACACGCACGGCACGCCGCCCACGTCGACCACCATGTGGCCGATCTCGCCGGCGAACCCGTTCGCACCCCGGCGCAGCTCGCCGTCCAGCACGAAGGCTCCGCCGACGCCGGTGCCGAGCGCGACCAGCGCCACGTCGTCGGCCCCCCGGGCTGCGCCGGAGACGTGCTCGGCGCGCAGGGCGCAGGTGGCGTCGTTGTCGAGGGCGACCGGCAGGCCGACCGCCTCCGACAGCAGGGCAGCGATGGGCAGTTCGACGACGCCCGGGAGGTTGGGCGAGAACCGCACGATCCCGTCGAGGGTGGCCAGCCCGGCCACGCCGGCGCCGACCGTCGCCACCTCGGGGTGGCGGCGGCGCAGCACCCCGACCACCTCGGCCATCGCCGCGACGATGGCCGTGCCGTCGGTGGACGGCGTGAGCACTCGGTGCTCGTCGAGCACCGCGCCGGATGGGTCGGCCACGACGCCGAGGACCTTGGTGCCCCCGACGTCGAGGCCGACTGCGTTCATCAGCCGGAGTCTGTCAGTAGCGGAGGATGGCTCCGACGCACCCGAGGACGTCGAGGTCGGCGTTGCCCACGCAGATCTCGACGTCGCAGGACTGGGCCAAGGCGTCCTCGACCGCCTCCTCGACGACGTCGTCGACGGCATGCATCTCGGACTCGCACACCGGGCACACCCGGCCCACGCCGGCCTTGATGCAGACGTGGTCGCACGACTGGCACCGCCACCCCGGGTGGGTGTAGCCGTGCGAGAGGACGAGCGTCTCGACCCGCCGCTCCACGAGCGCCTTGAGCGTGAGCTCGATGCCGGCGACGCCCCGGCGGCCGGCGCCAACGGCGTCGCGCAGGCGGGCCACCAGCTCGGCCTCCTTGCGCCGCTCGACCTCGGCCTCGACGGCGTGGGCCGCGGAGCGGATCTCCTCCACCGAGGCACCCACCGAGATGTTGTGGCAGTGGGCTTCGACCCGCTCCTGCAGGTACGGGTGCAGGACCGAGCGGAGCTCGTTCGCGATCTCCTCGGGGGCCCCGATGATGAGGCGCTCGAAGCCGCGGTCCTGGAACACGCGGAAGGCGGCGTCGGCGGCGTGGCGAAGGTGCTGGTGGACCAGCTCGTCCTCGTGGTCCTTCACCCGCTCGCGGCGGACGCTGTGGTCGCCCTCGTCGTCGCCCCGGCCGAGCGGGTCGAGCAGCTCGGTCGACTCGATGACCTCACCGAGCTCGTAGACGAACACCCGGGCTCGCTGCTTGTCGGCGAGGAGGAGGCCGAAGCGCTCGTACTCGTCGACGACGACCTCGAGCTGGCGCACGTAGGGGGTGTGGTTCACCACCACCTGGTCCCGCACCGAGACCGGCAGTTCGACCACCCGCCAGAAGTCGTGGGCCGAACAGGAGAAGACGGCCAGGCCTCTGGTCTTCGAGCGATCGATGCCGCCCCGGACGAGCTCTTGGACCCGCTGGAGGTCTGCTGCGACGGATGGGTGCCCGTCGTGCTTGTGCAGCGCTTCCTTCAGCAACAGCTCGGCGGAGCGGACCACGTCCTGGAACCGGACGTGTCTCCCTCCGTCGACGTCGAGATAGACGCTCGTGACCGGGGCATCCTCTCCCTTGAACGAAGCAAGGGAACGGATGTCGTCCTCGGTGATCGCGACCACGGCACCTCCTGAGATAGGGGTTCGGGTCCGACTGATGGTAGGGCCCGCGGCAGACGTGTGCCTGGGGTGAACGTCAGGAGACGTGGATGTGACGGACCCGCCCCTGGTCAGCGGGAGTTTCCGGCTCCGGCGCCGGGCGGTCGGTCCCGCCCAGGACCACGCGACCGAGACCGGCCGCGGCGTGCACGATCGTGGCGGCGACGCCCGGTTCCCGCACGACGTCCTCGGCGACGTCGAGGAAGGCCCGGGCCGCGGCGATGAGCTCGAGGGCGGCGGACTGGAGGTGCTCGAGCCCGTCGGCCGCCCGCTCCTCGGTGCGATCCCTGTCCTCGTTGGGATCTGGGGTCATCGGTCTCCCTTCGTGAAGCGGACGGTGAGCGTGCCACCGTCGAGCGTGGCCGCCGAGACCACCCGTCGCCGCAGCGAGTCGGGCAGGACGATGGCCCGACGGTAGGGCCCGAGCCGGATCAGCAGCTCGTCGTGGTGCTGGGCCAGGTCGAGCTCGTCGCGGTCGGCGCCGGGCAGCGGCAGGTGCAGCAGGAGGTCGGCGCCGTCGGGCTCGATGCGGAACGGCTCGCCCTCGTGGAGCCGGTCGGCTGGCGGCAGGTCGCCGTAGAGCGCCTCGGCGAAGTCGCGCAGCCGCTCGACCCCCACCAGCTCCTCGGGCGCCAGCTCGGCCCGCAGCACCGGCACCGGGGCGAACCCCTCCTCGATCGTCGTGAGGTGCTCGGCGTGCGCCTCCTTCCACGCCTTGAACCACGGGTCGACGACCTCGTCGGGCAGCAGGCGGTTGGCCACGACGGCGTCGACCCGGTAGCCGAACAGCGAGAGGTAGGTGTGGGTGCGCCGGGCCTCGGCGATCACCATGCGCTCGGGGTTCACGACCAGCCGGACGCTGGTGCGCTCGGGGTCGGTGAGCAGCTCCTTCACCCCGTCGAGCTCGTCGTAGAACCGCTGGGTGGCGGCGAACACCTCGTCGCTGGCGACCGGCAGGCGGGTGACCTTCGAGAGGACCGGCCCCACGACCTTGTTGACGGCCCGGCCCATCGGGAACAGCTTGTGCATCGCCCACGACAGCACGTCGGGCAGCGAGAGCAGCCGCAGCGTCTCGGCCGTCGGGGCGCAGTCGACGACCACCACGTCCCACTCGCCCGACGTGGCGTGGCGGCGGATGTCGGCCAGGGCGAACACCTCGTCGAGGCCGGGCACAACCGACAGCTCCTCGGCCTCGACGGCGTCGACCCCGGCCCAGGCCATGACCTCGAGCAGCCAGGCCTGGATGTCGAGCCAGGCGTCCTCGAGCCGGTCCTGGGCGTCGAGCTGCTGGCCCCACAGGTTCGACACCACCGGCGTGGCCAGCGGGCCGAGCCGCACGTCGAGGGCGTCGGTCAGCGAGTGGGCCGGGTCCGTCGACAGCACGATCGTTCGGAGGCCGGCATCCGCGCACCGCAGCGCGGTGGCGGCCGCGGTCGTCGTCTTGCCCACTCCCCCCTTCCCCGTGAAGAGAAGGACGCGCGTCACCGGACCGTGGCGTCCTCGCAGCGGTGCCGCAGCTCTTCCAGGGCGGTGGTCATGATCTTGCTCTCGGCCCGGCGCTTGATGAAGCCGGGCAGGGGCACGGCCAGCTCGGCCTCGAGGTGGTAGGTGACCTCGGTGCCGCCGTCGGCCGCCGGCTCGAACTGGTACTCGCCGTCGAGCTTGCGGACGATGTCGCCCTGCTCGAGGATCCACGACAGCTTGCGGGGCGCCTCGCTGTGGTCGTAGCTCAGCACGTAGCGGGCGCTGTGGCCCATGGCCGCGGCCCGGAACCGCACGCGGAGCGGGCGACCCTCGTCGTCACGCTCGACGACGGTGGCTTCCTTGATGTCCTGCGCCCACTCCGGGTACGCCTCGATGTCGAGGGCGGTCTGGTAGACGAGGTCGGGGGGTGCGCCGATCGTGGTGCGCTCGGTCGCCTGCTCGGCCATCCGCGAATCCTGTCACACGCGCGGGGGAAAGGTTCCCGCCCGGGCGGCCCAGAGGCCGGCGAGGCCCAGGCCGTAGACCGGCACGAGGATCCCGAAGGCCAGCCCGGTGAACGGACGGGCCGACGCCGTGGCGAAGGCGACGACGACCTCGACCCCGAACGAGCCGAGGAGGAGCCGCCGCACCTCGGGCGGCGCCACCCCCGTGAGCCAGAACAGGCCGGGCAGGGTGAGCTCGTCGGTGCGGCTCCGCGACGCGGCCCGGAGCAGGGCCAGGGCGAACGCCAGGCACCCGGCCGCGAAGAGGAGGAGGTCGACGACCACGGCCACCACGGCGAGGGTGTCGGGCACGGCGGCCGCGGCCAGGGCGACGTCCGTGAACAGCGCCGCGCCCCACACCGACGCCTTGATGAGCGGGTCCTTCACGCCGCGCCGAGCCAGCCGTCGACGAGGGCGCCGGGCGCGACGGCGTCGGAGCGGAGGCGCGTGCCGGACACGACCACGCCCGGCAACGGCACCCCGTCGAGGGCGACGACGCCGGCATGGCCGGTGACGACCCGGGCCCGGTCGGGACCGAGCACGATGTCGCCCGGCCCGGTGGTGGCCCCGGTGAGCGGGGCGAGGAGGTGCGCACCGGGCGCCGTGACGGGCAGGTCGACCTGCACCCGGCGACCGGGGCCGGCCCCGGTGGCGAGGGCGAGCGAGCGGACGGCGGCCACCACGTTGGCGTGGGTGAAGGTGGCCCCGGCGACGATCGCCGGGGCGTCGGGCTCGATCGCCCGCCACGAGCGCTCGAAGGCGTCGGGTTCGTGCTCGTCGAGGCTCCGGCCGGCGGCCCGGAGGTCGCCCGACGGCAGGTCGGCGCCGGCCGACCCGTCGAGCACGGCGACGCCGCCGGCGGCCAGCACGGCGAGCTCGGCGGTGAGGTCGCCGGCCCGGACGGCGTCGCCCGGTCCCACGCCGGCCGCCACCAGGCCGAGCGTCACCAGGCGCACGTCGTCGAGCAGGGCGCCCCAGACCGCGCGCTGCTGCCACGCCGTGGCCACGAACGCGGCCGGCACGGTCTCCCAACCGGTGAGCACCGGCTCAGCCTCCCAGGCCCTGGAGCGCGGCCCACAACCGCTCGGCGAGCACGTCGTAGTCGAACGACTCGACCGCCCGCCGGCGAGCGTCGTGGCCCATGCGGCGGCGGAGGTCGACGTCGGCCAGGAGGCGGGCGAGGGCAGCCGACACGGCGTGGGGGTCGGTGGGCCGCTCGACCACGAGACCGGTCTGCCCGTGGACCACGGCGTCGCGCACGCCGCCGCTGGCCCCGGCCACGACCGGCACACCGGACGCGGCCGCCTCGAGGAAGACGATGCCGAAGCCCTCCTGCTCGAGCCCGGCCCAGCGGTTGCGGCACAGCATGGCGAACACGTCGCCGCAGGCGTAGGCGGCGGGCAGGTCGGTGAAGGGGACCTTGCCGAGGAACTGCACCGGCGCCCCCTCCTTCTCGGCCAGCTTGTCGAGGCGCTTGCGGTCGCGGCCGCCGCCGACGATGCCGACGGTCAGGTCGGGGTGCGACGGCTTCAGGAGGGCAGCCGCCTCGATGAGGGCGTCGAAGCCCTTGCGGGGGACGAGCCGGCTGATGCCCATGACCAGGCGGCCCTCGGTGGGGAGGCCGAGGCGGGCGCGGGCCTCGCGCTTGGCCTCGTCGCCCAGCGGCCGGAACAGGTCGGTGTCGACGCCCGGCGGCACGATCGTGGTGGGCAGCGCCTGGCCGGCGGCGCGGTCGGCCTCGGCCGACGGGTAGGTGCCGGCGGCGAAGACGTGGGTGGCGCCGCGGAGCACCGGGGCCAGGAGCTGCTTCGCGCCCGGGAGCCGTCCGGGCACCGTGACCTCGGCGCCGTGGAGCACGACGGCGTAGGGCAGCTCGAGCTCGGGGCCGAGCTTGCCGACGGGCAGGGCGGGATCGAGGACCACGAGCTTGGCCCCGACCTCGGCGGCGAGGGCGTCGATGCGGCGGCGCAGCCAGCGGGTGGGCAGGAGCCACGGCTCGCGGGTGCGCACGACGCGGAAGGGCTGGTCGGCGTCGAAGCCGGCGGCGTCCTTGTGGGGCGACGTGAGGACGGTGAACTCCTCGGGGGGCAGCCGGCGCCACAGCTCCCAGAGGTACGACTGGATGCCACCCACCTTGGGCGGGAAGTCGTTGGTGACGAGCAGGTGGCGCGTCATGCGATGTGGTCCAGGGACCAGGCGGCGTGCTCGGCCAGCAGCTCGTCGTCGCCGTCGGCGAAGCGGTGGAGGGCAGCCACCACCTCGACGTCGTCAGCCCGACCGACGTTGCCGAGGGCGACGAGCGCGTTGCGCCGCAGCCACCGGGCCTCGCGCCGGGGGATGTACCAGCGGCCGTGCCGGGCCAGGAGCTCGTCGTCGGTGGCGGCGAGGAGCTCGACCAGCGGGACCCACGCCTCCTCCCCCGCCACGTCGGCCGGCGGTTCGCGGCGGTCGGCGGCGCGGTTCGGGGGGCAGACCTCCTGGCAGTCGTCGCAGCCGTAGAGCCGCCCGCCGAGCGCCTCCCGGTGCTCGACCGGGAACGTGCCGCGCGCCTGGACCAGCCAGGCGAGGCAGCGGCGGGCGTCGACCACACCAGGGGCGACGATGGCGCCCGTGGGGCAGGCGTCGATGCAGCGCACGCACGTGCCGCACCCGTCGGGCACGGGCTCGGGCGTGGCGTTGATGGGCGCGTCGGTGACCACCGAGCCGAGCACGAACCACGAGCCCATGCCGGGGAGGAGGAGGTTGGCGTTCTTGCCGTACCAGCCGAGGCCGGCCCGCCGGGCCGCCTCCCGGTCGACCAGGGCGTTGTCGTCGCACAGCACCCGGGCCGTCCAGCCGGCGGCCCGCAGGTCGTCGGCGATGGCCTCGAGGGCGACGCGCAGGGCGCCGTAGTGGTCGGACCGGGCATAGCGGGCCACGGCCCCGGCGGCCTCGGGCGGCGGGGGCGGGTCGGCCCGGCGGTAGCGCCGGGCACCCACCACCAGCGACCGGGCCCCGGGCACGGTGCGGGCCGGGTCGGTCGAGCGGGACGGGTCGCCGTAGGTGAAGTGCATGCCGCCGTGGAGGCCGGCGGCCTTCCGCTCGTCGAGGTCGCGACGGGTGCTGGTGAACGGCTCGGCCCCGGCCACGCCGACGGCGTCGAGGCCGGCGGCCAGGCCCCGGGCGCGCACGTCGTCGAGCGAGGGGGCGAGCGGCACGGCTGCCATCGTCGCGCCGCGGGCGGCGATGCCGGTCAGCGGCCGCGCAGGGGCTCGGT
>JAODBP010000192.1 GCA_025464025.1 Actinomycetes bacterium
ACCGGCGATGTCGTTGGTCTTGGTCGCGACTTCCTTGACCAGCTGGGCGCCCATGTTCTCGAACGGGTCGTCGAGCTCGATCTCGCGAGCGATCGACACACCGTCGTTGGTGATGGTGGGGGCGCCGAACTTCTTCTCCAGGACGACGTTGCGACCCTTGGGGCCGAGCGTGACCTTGACGGCGTTGGCGAGCTTGTCGACGCCCGCCTCGAGGGCCCGGCGGGCCTGCTCGTCGAACTTCAGGATCTTGGGCATTGGGGGACCTCTACTTCTTGGAGACGGTGGCGAGGACGTCGCGGCTGGTCAGGATCAGGAGATCCTCGCCGTCGATGGTGATCTCGGTGCCGCCGTACTTCGAGTAGACGACGGTGTCGCCGACGCTGATGCCGAGGGCGATGATCTCGCCGGACTGCTCGGAGCGTCGGCCGGGGCCCACGGCCAGGACCTCGCCCTGCTGGGGCTTCTCCTTGGCGGTGTCCGGGATGACGAGGCCGGAGGCGGTGGTGGCCTCGGACTCGTTGGCACGCACGACGATGCGGTCCTCGAGCGGCTGGAGCTTCATGACATGCGCCTCCATAAGACGGTTAGCACTCGCTGGTGTCGAGTGCTAACGATAGGCCCGCCGGCTGGCAGACGCAATCGGCGAGTGCCAATCCCGCCCGGTCGCCGGGCCCACCCGCTCCCCACGCCCGCCCTCGGCGGCGTGGCGAACCCGGTGCCGGCCCGGATCGCCGAGTTGTGGACGGTTCTCGGGGCATGTCACCGAGAACCGTCCAGAGCTCAGCCTTGGCGGCCCGCGACGGGCCGCCATCCGCTGGGCGCTAGCGCGACTGGGTGATGCGGAGGTTGGGGTCGGCGCCGGTGTCGAGCGGCGTGGGGCCGTCGTCGCGGAGGCGGTAGAACCCGGTGGCGGCGATCATCGCCGCGTTGTCGGTGCACATGGCCCGGCTGGGCAGGAAGCCGTGCAGCCCGTCCTCGGTGCAGGCGTCGAGCAGGCGCTCCCGCAGGAGCGAGTTGGCCGCCACGCCACCGGCCAGCGCCAGGCCCTTGGCGCCCAGCTCGTCGGCCGCCCGGCGGGCCTTCGTCACCAGCACGTCGACCACGGCCTCCTGGAACGACGCGCACACGTCGGCCGTGGCCACGTCGGGGTGCTTGCGGACGTGGTTGATCACCGACGTCTTCAGCCCGGAGAACGAGAAGTCGTGCTTGTGGTCGCCGATGTCGTCGATCAGCCCGCGCGGGAAGCGGATGGCCAGCGGGTCGCCGCTCATCGCCTCGCGGTCGATGGCCGGGCCGCCCGGGTAGCCGAGGCCGAGGAAGCGGGCGACCTTGTCGAACGCCTCGCCGGCCGCGTCGTCGATCGTGCTGCCGATCACCCGGTACTTCCCGATCTCGCTCACCTCGACGAGGAGGGTGTGGCCGCCGGAGACGAGCAGCACGACGATGGGCGGCTCGAGCTCGGGCTCCTCGAGGAAGGCGGCGACGAAGTGGGCCTCGAGGTGGTTGACGCCGACGAACGGCACGTCCCACACCAGGGCGGTGGCCTTGGCCGCCGACACGCCCACGAGCAGCGAGCCGATGAGGCCGGGCCCGATCGTGCAGGCGATGGCGTCGATGCCGGTCTCGTCGACGCCGGCCTCGACCAGGGCCTCGGCGATCACCGGCGTGAGCAGCTCGACATGGGCCCGGCTGGCGATCTCGGGCACCACGCCGCCGAAGCGGGCGTGGATGTCGATCTGGCTGGAGACCACCGACGAGAGGACGATGCGCCCGTCGCGGACGACCGAGGCCGCCGTCTCGTCGCAGCTCGTCTCGATCCCCAGGATGGTCACTGGGTTCATGGTCGCTTCGCTCACCAGATCACGCCTTCCTCGACGGTGGTGGTGCCGGCCGTCGCCGCCTCGATCTCGTTCAGCCGAGCGGCGTGCTCGGGGAGGTCGACGTCGTGGACCCACATGACCAGGGCGTCCTCGTTCGACTCGGAGTAGTAGTTCTTGCGGATGCCGGCCGGGGCGTAGCCGAAGCGCCGGTACATCTCCTGCGCCGCCGCGTTCGAGACCCGCACCTCGAGCGTGAGCCCGGTGCACCCCTCGGCGATGCCGGCTCGGTGCAGGGCGAGCAGCAGGCGGGTGCCGATCCCCCGCCGGTGCCACGCCGGGTCGACGGCGATGGTGGTGACGTGCCCGTCGCCGGCCACGAGCATGAGCCCGGCGTAGCCCACGACCGTGATGCCCACCTTGGCCACCACGTAGACGCGCGAGGTGCGCAGGGCCAGCTCGGAGAGGAACAGCCCGAGCGACCACGGCCGGGGGTAGACCTGCTGCTCGATCTTCAGCACGCCCCGCAGGTGGCGCCGCTTCATGGCGACGAGCTCCACGTGGAGGCCCAGGTCGAGCTCCTCGGCCGCCATCAGCGGGTCTGCCAGTTGATCTCGGCGTCGGCCTTGCGGAGGTAGACCGGCTGGAGGTCCCACGCGTTGACGAAGTCCTCGCGCAGGGCCTTGGCGTGGGCCAGCTGCACGAGGGCGGCGGGCGACGGGAAGGCGAGGCTGGCGTCCTCGACCTCGACCCGGTGCAGGTCGTCGAGGTTCTCGCGGTAGCGGAGGGCGCCATCGCCCACGGCGAGCACCTCCTCGCCGGTGGCCTGGATCTCCGAGCACAGCTCCTCGGGCGAGGCGCACCGCATCTCGCTCAGCCGCTGCACGCCGCCGGGCACCTGGCGGTAGAAGGCGTAGAACACCTCGCTGCGCCGGGCGTCGACCACCGACACGATGCGCCGGGGAGACCACCGCACCTCGAAGGCGAGGAGGTCGAGGCTTGTCACCGGCACCATCGGGATCTTGAGCGCCGAGGCCATGGCCTTGGCCGTGGCCACGCCGACGCGCAGGCCGGTGAACAGCCCGGGCCCGACGTCGACCGCGATGGCCCCGATCTCCGACAGCTCGATGCCGGTCTGGGCACAGAGGAACTGGATGGCCGGGACGAGGGTCTCGGCGTGGCGCTTGCCCTTGGCCGACTGGAAGGCGGCGAGCACGCCCTCGTGGCCGCCGATGGCGCAGCCGACCTGGGGCGTCGACGTGTCGATGCCGAGGATCAGCACGACCAGGGCCCCAGTGCCTCGGTGAGCGATCGCTGGCGGGCCGCCCACGACGGGCCGACGATCCGGGCCTTGATGTCGCGGTCGTCATCGCCGTCGCCGAGCGTGAAGCGCAGCTCGAGGTAGTCGGCCGGCAGGGCCGGGGCGATCGTGTCACCCCACTCGATGAGCGTGACGCCGACGTCGAGCAGCTCGCCGATGCCGAGGTCCTCGGCCTCGGCCACGTTCTCGAGCCGGTAGACGTCGAGGTGGTTCAGCACCAGCCGGCCCTTGTACGTGCGCACGAGCGTGAACGTCGGGCTGGTGATCGCATCCTCGATCTCGAGGGCAGCGGCGAAGCCCTGGGTGAAGGCGGTCTTGCCCGCGCCGAGGTCGCCGACGAGGAGGACCAGGTCACCGGTCCGGGCCAGGCCCGCCACCGCGCCGGCCAGGTCGCGTGTGGCGTCCGCCGAGGTCGTGCGGTAGGCGTTCATCGCGACAGGTCACGATAGTGGGGTGAAGACGGACTGGAACCCGCTGCTCCGGCACGAGCTCGACAAGCCCTACTGGGCCGACCTCCAGCGCTACGTGGCGGACGAGCGGGCGAAGGGCCCGGTGTACCCGAAGCACGAGGACACCTTCGCCGCGCTCCACCTGACCCCGTACGCCGACGTGCGGGTGCTCATCCTCGGCCAGGATCCGTACCACGGGCCGGGCCAGGCCCACGGACTGTGCTTCTCGGTGCAGCACGGCGTCCCCGCACCGCCCTCGCTGGTGAACATCCTCAAGGAGCTCGAAGCCGACCTCGGCTGCCCGCCGCCCGACCACGGGTGCCTCGAGTCGTGGGCCCGCCGCGGCGTGCTCCTGCTCAACGCCGTGCTCACCGTGCGGGCCCGCACCGCGGCCTCGCACGCCGGCAAGGGCTGGGAGACGTTCACCGACGAGGTCATCCGCACCGTGAGCGCCAAGCCCGAGCGGGTCGTGTTCATCCTCTGGGGCGGCTACGCCCGCAAGAAGAAGGCCCTCATCGACACCAGTCGCCACGTCGTCATCGAGTCGGCCCACCCCTCGCCGCTCTCGGCCCACAACGGCTTCCTCGGCTCCCGCCCGTTCTCCAAGGCCAACGCCGCCCTTGAGGACGTCGGCCTCCCGCCGATCGAGTGGTGCCTGTCCAACACCTGAGGACCAAGAGCGCAACCAAGGGGCGGGCCCGGGCGCGCCGGCCGCTCTTCGTTCTTGTCACGCTGACCGCCCCTGGAGGGCGCTCACCGTGACGAGAAGCAGGATCCGGTGAACCAGCGATGGTTCGTGGACAGTTCGTCGAGCGGGTGGCGGCACCGGCTCCGGCGCGCATGGTCCGCCCCATTGGTTGCCGTCTTTGCGTTTCCGCGGAGGTGATGTGCGGCCTCACAAACCCAAGGTGAGGAAGTCGGGTTTCACTGTCACACCCCCTCGTCAAGATGGGGTTTGTGAAGTTGACGCTGCGAGAGCTTCGGAAGCGGGTGCAGGACGAGCACGACGCCTACCTCCTGTTGGAGGAGTTGCGTTGGCACGGCACGCCCATCTGCTCGCACTGCGGCCATGACCGCGCCTACTTCCTGAACCCCAAGGGCGGGAGCCGGGCGACCGGCCCGAAGAAGGCTGACGGTCAGCGGTCCCGCTCGGTGCGCCGCGTGTGGAAGTGCGCGAGCTGCCGTCGTCAGTTCTCGATCCTGACCGGCACTGTGTTCCACGGGACGAAGGTGTCCATCGCTGACTAGCTGACCGTGATGGTCCTCATGTGCTCGGCGAAGAACGGGATCAGCGCCCGCGAGGTCGAGCGACTGATCGGAGTCACCCCGGAGACGGCATGGCACATGCTCCACCGGCTCCGTGAGGCCATGCGCCGCGGGCCACTGGTCGGGATGCTCCGCGGTGTCATCGTCGCTGACGAGACGTTCATCGGCGGTGCCGAGAAGAACAAGCACGCCAGCAAGCGCAAGCACGCCCCAGGGCGGTCCGCTGGTGCGAAGGTGCCAGTCCTTTCGCTGGTGAACACCGATACCGGCGAGGTCCGGTCACGGGTGGTCCCCAACGTCAGCGGTGCCACGTTGCGGAAGGTGATCGAGGAAGAGGTGATGGCCTCCCAGTCGGTCCTGTTCACCGACCAGTGGTCCGGCTACAAGCCCGTGGGCCGCACGTTCGTTGAGCACCACGCCGTCGACCACGGCGCTGGCGAGTACGTCCGGGTCCAGGGTGGCCGCAAGATCACGACGAACGTGGCCGAGGGCTACTTCTCACAGTTGAAGCGGAGCCTCGACGGCACCCACCACCATGTGAGCCGCGAGCACTTGGACCGCTACCTCACCGAGTTCGACTTCCGCTACAGCACCCGCGAGCTGAGCGACCCACAGAGGCTGCAGCGCATGCTCGACGGCGCCAAGGGTCGGCGGCTCAGCTACAAGCCACTCACAGCCGGCAGTCGTTGACAGTGTGAGATTGGTGCCGATAATATCGGCACCATGTACACACAGCCGGCTGACCCTGCTGACGAGCGCGATGCCATTGCTGCCTACCTCACGCCGGCCGTCACCTCTGTGTGGCACGCCCTGGACGCTGGCCGCACTGCCGCCGACGAGTTCTTCACGGATGAGCGGCGGGCCTACGACCCCCACCTTTGGGCGCACATCACGCGCTACGAAGCGGCCCTCAGCCTGCGGGCGGCTTCGGCCGGCGCTCCGTGGAAGTTGAAGCCGAAGCATCACTCCGGCGTGGACTTGGTGATGGAGCCGTTCGTCGTGAAGCTCTGCAAGGCGGCGGGCGACGCTCCACAGAGCACCGGCCGCAACCCGGCCCGTCGGCGCTTCTACCAGCAGATGGACATGTTTGGCGGCGCGAACTTGCTCCTGCACTGGAAGGTGGAGGACGGAGAACTCCGTCTCGGCCTTTCCAAGCCGAAGGGCTGGTGGAAGTTCAAAGCGTCTCCGAAGTTGGAGTGGAGCACGGACGTCACCTTCGATCCGCTCGCCGGCCTGAGGTTCACGCCTGTGGCGGAAACCGACGAACGTCTGATCCTCGACGAGGACATCTTCGGCGAGGGCGAGTTCGGCGGATGATCGGCGAGCGTGTCCGACACGCTCGCGACTTCTGCGATCTGACCCAGACGGCCCTCGCCGAACTCGCGGGTGTGACCCAGAGCAAAGTCAGTGACATCGAAGCGGGCCGTGATGCGGCCAAGGACGAAGATGTCGAGCGGATCGCCAGCGCTACGGGCTTTCCCGTGGAGTTCTTCCACCAGGGCGCGTTGCCCGACATGCCCGATGGGAACTTCCGACGGCTGAAGCGCGGTAAGGCCCGCGCCGGCAGGCAGGTTCGCGCGCAGGCGCGGCAGGTGGTCGAACTCGTCCAGCGGTCGGAGCACACAATCGCCATGCCGCCGGTCCGAATCGAGCCGGTGACCCATGCCGAAGACATCGAGGCCATTGCGCAGGACGTGCGCGATGCAGCAGGTGTTGGACGGCGGGACCCGATCCCGAACCTCACCAGGGCGGTGGAGCGGGCGGGTGTCGTCGTCGCCGGCATCCCAAGCGAGATCCCCGACCACACTGGCTACTCGGCATGGCCCGACTTCCGGCTCGGCGGTCGTCCGATCATCGTCTACTCGCGCGATGACCCCGGCGACCGACAGCGCTTCACCATCGCCCATGAGCTGGGGCACCTCGTCATGCACACACCCGCAAGAGCGGACGAGCTAGACGTAGACGACGCCGAACGGGAGGCCAACCGGTTCGCTGGTGCGCTTCTACTGCCGCGGGAAGCCGCTATGGAGGCCATGCGAGCGCCGCTCACGTTGACGACTCTCGCTCACGTCAAGGCGACATACGGCGCTTCCATCGGCATGTGCGCTCATCGAGCGCGGGACCTCGGACTCATCAGCGAGGACCGGTTCGTCTCGATCCGCAAGCAGATGAGCAGCCGTGGCTGGCACCGTCAGGAACCGGTCGACGTACCGAAGGAACGGCCGCTCCTGATCCGAGAGGTATTGGAACGAGCCGGCACAGGCGACTCAGTGAGCGCCCGTGCAAGGAGCCTTCGGCTTCCCGCCTTCGCCTACAGGGCGCTCACCGAGGCCGACTGAATCAAGGGGCACGTCTCGGTTGACCAGTGCTGCTTTGGAGGCGGTCGCTGTCGGGTCCGATCCCCGAGTGCTCCACTCAGCCTAGTTCTTGCGTCGTAGGCTTCTCCTATGGCCCGCCGACCGACGCCCGAGGAGCGCGACGAGCGCATCAAGGTCGACCTCGACCCCGAGGAGTTCATCGCGGGCGTGCTGGCCGCAGGGCCGCACGAGGACAAGGGCGAAGAGGACGACGACGGTGACGAGGGCTGACGGCCCCACCGAGCCGGACCTGCCGTGGCTCAAAGGGCCATGGATCGTCGCGTTCGGAATCGTCGGGGCGACCCTGGGCCTACTGGCGGGGTTCGGCTCCATGTTGGGAACCGTGCTGTTCGTCGGCTACATGGCGGCCGCCGTGGTTCTCGTAGCCATCACGGTCCGCAAGCGGCAGACGGGCGCCGACTGACGCTGGGTTTGTCAACCCGCACATCACCTCCGCGGAAACAGGTGGGGGCGATCTGGCGTGATCGCGGGCCGATCGAGTGGTGCCTCTAGCCGGACGAGCGGCGGCTGCGACGCAGCTCCTCATAGAGCTCGCCCGAGCGTCGCTTCGCCCGCAAGGCGGCCATCGACTCGCGCTGCTTCCAGCGGACGGCCACCGCCATGGCCATGGCGACGACGAAGGCAACCGCAAGCGTGGCCACGAAGCCGGCGGTGAGGGCCCCGAACCCGGCGGCGACGGCGACCAACACCGTGGTCAGGACCAGGAAGATGGCCGGCGGGCCCCACGGCTCCACCGCCACGGTCACCATGACGCGCAGCCACAACGGTGGCCTCGACTCGATGGGACCGCTCACACGTACACCCGCGGGACGCGGAGCGAGATGCCGCAGGTGATCTCGTAGACGATCGTGCCGAGGATGTCGGCCCACTCCTGGACCGTGACCTCCTCGGCACCCTGGCGGCCGAGCAGCACGACCTCGTCGCCCACGGCGATGTGGTCGTCGCCGCACTCGACCATGAGCTGGTCCATGGTGACCGTGCCGGCCAGCGGGCGGCGCTTGCCCCCGATGAGCACGGCACCCCTGTCCGACAGCCCGCGGGGCACGCCATCGGCGTAGCCCAGCGGGATGGTGGCGACCACGGTGTCGCGCGCCATCGGGCGGCGCAGCCCGTACGACACCGCGTCGCCGGCCGGCACGACCTGGACGTGGGTCACGTGCGCCTTCAGCGACAGCGCCGGTCGGAGCCCGTTGCCGCTGACGGCCGGGCTCGGGTCCTGCCCGTAGACGGCGATGCCCGGGCGCACCAGGTCGTGGTGGAGCGACGGGTGGGCCAGCGTCCCGGCCGAGTTGGCCACGTGCACCATCGGCGGGTCGATGCCGGCGGCCCGCAGCTCGGCGAGCACCTCGGCGAACCGGGCCGCCTGACCCGGCGTGAACGGGTTGTCCGGCTCGTCGGCCACCGGGCAGTGCGTCCACACCGCCTCGAGCTCGAGCTCGGGGGCGGCGAGCACGGCCTTGGCCCGGGTGAGGGCCTCGCTCGGTGACGCGCCGATCCGGTGCATGCCGGTGTCGACCTTGAGGTGGACGCCGATGCCCGTGCGCCCCTGCCTGCGGGCCTCGGCCGCCAGCCAGGTGATGCCGTGCTCGGAGTAGACGGTCGGCGTGAGCCGATGCCGGACCGTCGCCTCGCAGTCGTGGAACTCGGCCAGGAGGAGGATCGGCGCGTCGATGCCGGCCTCGCGCAACTCGACGCCCTCGGCCGGGATGGCCACGGCGAGCCAGGTCGCCCCGGCATCGAGCGCGGCCTTGGCCACCTCGATGGCGCCGTGGCCGTAGCCACCCGCCTTCACCACGGCGCAGACCTGGGCCGGCGCCGACCGCTCGACCAGCAGGCGCACGTTGTCGGCGACGGCGCCGAGGTCGACCTCGGCCCACGCCGGCCGCGTCATCCCTGACCCATCACCGCCCGGAGGACGTCACCCCGGGCGACCAGGCCGACCAGCTTCCCGCCCTCGATCACCGGGAGGCGGGACACGTCGTGGTCGTGCATGAGCGTGGCGGCGCGCTCCAACGTGTCGTCGGGTGAGCAGGACTCGACGTGCGTGGTCATCACGTCGGCGACGTTGGCGCCGACGGCCTTGCGCAGCTCCTGCTCGAACTTGCGGTGCGACGACGGCAGCTCGAGGTAGGCGCCGAACAGCGAGACCACGGTCGGGTAGTGGAGCTTGGTCTCCTGCACGAGGAGGTCATCGGTGGTGAGCATGCCCACCACGCCGCCGTCCTCGTCGACCACCGGCCCGCCGTCGACGCCCCGCTCGGACAGCCGGCCGTAGGCCGCCTCGACCGTGTCCTCGGGGCGGAAGGTGAGGACGTCGGTGGTCATGACGGCTCGGACGAGCGTCTCGCGAGGCATGGGGTCAACCTACCGCCGCGAGCACCTCGGGCAGCTGCTCCACCAGGTCGCCGGCGACGAGGCCCCGAGCCGGGCCGGCCTGGGCGGCCAGGCCGTGGAGGTGGGCGCCCCAGGCCGCGGCCTCGAACGGCGGCACCCCCGAGGCGAGCAGGGCGCCGATGATCCCCGAGAGCACGTCGCCGGTGCCGGCCGAGGCCAGCCGGGCATCCCCGGTGGCCGCCAGCAGCACCCGACCGCCGGGCTCGGCCACGACGGTGGTCGGGCCCTTGAGGAGGACGATGCCCCCGCTGGTCGCGGCGAGGTCGCGCGCCGCGGCCAACCGGTCCGGCCCCGGCCGCGACCCGGTGAGCCGCTCGAGCTCGCCGTCGTGGGGCGTGAGCACGACGCCGGCCGGCACCGACGGTCGTTCGCCGAGTGCGGTGAGCCCGTCGCCGTCGACGACGAGTGGCACGGTGGCCGCCGCGACCAGCGCCCGGACGTCGGCGTCGCTCCCCCGCCCGAGACCGGGACCGACGACGGCGGCGCCGAACCGGCCGAGCCCCTCCAGCACCTCGTCGGCCCACCCGCTGGCCGGGAGCGGCACCCCCACGGCCTCGGTCGGCGCTCCCACACCCGGCTCGCCGCCCGGGACGCTCAGCCGGACGTAGCCGGCCCCGGCCCGCTGGGCGGCCCGGGCCGCGAGGTGGGCGGCGCCGGTCATGCCCGGGCTGCCGGCCACGACCCACACCGCTGCCTGCCACTTGTGCGCCTCCCGCGGCCGCTCCGGGAGGGCGACATCGACGTCCTCGACCAACCAGGTCCGGGCGAGCGAGACGTCGAGCCCGATGTCGGCCACCACGATGTCGCCGGCCAGCTCCGCACCCCGCCCCAGCAGGTGGCCGGGCTTCACGACCTGGAACGTGACGGTGCGGACCGCGGCCCAGGTGCTGTCGCCGGCCGCACCGGTGAGGGCATCGACCCCCGACGGGATGTCGACGGCGAGCACCGGCGCGCCGGCCGGCGACGGCGCGTCCCACGTGCCCCGGAAGCCGGTGCCGTAGGCGGCGTCGATCACCAGGTCCGACACGGGGAGCACCTCGGGGACGTCGGACGCCTCGACCACCTCCACGCGCACACCGCGTCGACGGAGCAGGTCGGCCGCGACCCGGCCATCGGCACCGTTGTTGCCCTTGCCGGCCACGACGACGACCCGCCGGCCGTAGGCCCCGCCGAGCAGGTCGATCGCCTCGGCGGCCACGGCGGCACCGGCCCGGGCGATGAGCACCTCGACCGGCTCCGGCGCGGCGGCGTCGACCGCCTGCACCTCGTCCGGCGTGAGGACAGCGATGGTCACGGCAGGGCGACGGCGATGGCCTGGGCCAGCGAGGCGGTGTGGGTCATGGTCAACCGCCACTCCCGCACGCCCTTGCCCGCGGCCAGGGCGACGGCCCGCCCGTGGAGGCGCACCGACGGCGCGCCCGAGGTGGCCCGCACGACCTCGATCTCCTTGAAGTCGCACTCGCCGATGCCGGCGCCCATGGCCTTGAGCACGGCCTCCTTGGCCGCGAACCGGGCGGCGAAGCGCTCGGTCGGGTCCTTGCGCAGCTCGCAGTACGCCCGCTCGTCGTCGGTGAAGAGGCGATCGACGATCGTCGGCGTGCGGGCCAACGTGAGCCGGAACCGGTCGAGCTCGACCAGGTCCGTCCCGATCCCGATCAGCGGGTCACCGCCAGCGCTCGGCGAGGACGTGCACCGGCTCGACCAGCAGGTCGACCACGGGCACGTCGGCCAGGACCTCGTCGCGGAAGGTCGGCTCGATCTCGGTGACCGCGTCCCGCAGGGCGGCGAGGCGGGTCTGGTAGCCGTCGAGCACGGCCGCCGCGACCTCGGCCGGCACCCGGTCGTGGAACCGCACCTGGAGCAGCGTGATCCCGGTGACCTCGTTGCCCTTGGTCTCCGGGATGATCACGATCGTGCGGCCGTCACCGCCCCGAGCCGCGGTGACCTGGCGCTGCCGGGCGGCCCGGTTCTTGGTGCCCCGGAGGCGGGGGTCCTGCTCGGTGCGGGACCGCAACCCGGCGGCCACGCCGCCCTTGTCGACCACGTGGACCGTGGCGTCGCCCACCGCCACGTCGCCGTGCACGGCGTAGCGGGTGAAGCCGTCGATCGAGGCCACCGCCGGGTCGAGGGCGGCCAGCGTGCGCAGCGAGCGGTAGCCGAGCCGGTCGCGCGGGGTGCCGGCCTCGAGCACGGCCCGCACCAGGTCGGACTCCAGGAGCGCGTCCTCCGAGCGGGAGATGCCGACCGTGACCGTCTTGGCCTGGTGCTTGATGGCGTCGACCGGGCGGGTCAGCTCGTCGATGCCCTTGGTGAGGGCGCTGGTGAGGTCGTCGAGCACGACGCTGGGCGTGCCGATCCGGCCGAAGTCGAGCTCGTAGGCCTCAAGCGGGAGCTGGCCCCGGGCGTAGCGCAGGACCGACGTGATCTGGAGCGCCGAGCTGGCCTCGAGGTGCCCGTCGTAGGCGCCGGAGCGGATGCCCTCCATGAAGCGGTTGGCCGGGGCGGCCAGCTGGATGGCGAGCGACTCGAGCACGTCGGGGGCGTGCGCCGACACCACCGCCTCGATGGCCGCCCGCAGCTCGCGGAGCGGTCGGGCCTGGGCGTCGATGGCGAGGGCGGCCTCGTAGCCGAAGAGGTGGCCGACCATGGCCGAGAGCACGAAGCCGAGGGCGTCGTGGACCACCGGGACCGTGAGCACGGCGAGCGCGCCGCGGAAGCGATCCTCGCCGTCGGTGGCGATGACGATCGGAGCCGCCTTGTGGGCCTTGTAGATCGCCACCTCCTTGGCCACGTCGTCGGCGTTGGCACCGGACAGACCGGCGGCGCACACGAGGATCAGCGGTTCGGAGGACAGGTCGATGTGCTTCTTGTCCTCGGTGGCGTCACAGGCGATCGACTTGTAGCAGAGCTCCGAGAGCTTGATCCGGATCTCCTGCGCCGCGATGCGGTTCGGACCGTTGCCGACCAGCGCCCAGTAGCGGCGCGGCGGGGCGTGGTGGTGCGCCGCGTCGGCGATGGCCGGACGCCGGGCCAGCACCTGCTCCATGGCCTCGGGCAGCTCGTGGAGCGCCCGCAGCAGGACCGACCAGGCTGGACGGTCGAGGGCGCCGGCCGCCTCGCCGATCGCCGCCGCGAGCAGGAAGCCGGCGGCGATCTGGGCGTAGAACGCCTTGGTCGACGCCACGCTCATCTCCACGTCGCGGCCGTCGGACGTGTAGAGCACGCCGTGCGACTTCTCGACGAGGTCGCTGTTGCGGCGGTTGACGATGGCGACCACCGCGGCGCCCCGGCCCCGGGCCAGGTCGACCGTGCGGTTGGTGTCGGTCGTGGTGCCCGACTGGCTGATGGCGACGATCAGCGCGTCGTGCATCTCGTCGTCGAGGCCGAAGCCGCTCAGCTCGGTGGCCGGGAGGGCCCGGACGACGATCGGCGTGGTCGAGAGCGCCCGCTCGATGGCGGCGGCCACGGCCTGGCCGGCGACGGCGGCCGTGCCCTGCCCGATGACGAGCACGCGCGTGATCGAGCCGTCGGCCAGCCGGGCCGCTACGTCGGCCGGCAGCGTCTCCTCGCCGACGGCGACCTGGGTGAGGCCGTCGCGCTCGACGAGCTTGCCCCGCAGCGTCTTGCGCAGCGACTGCGGCGCCTCGGTGATCTCCTTCAGCAGGAAGTGCGGGAACTCGCCCCGGTCGATGTCGCGCGTGGTGATCGACGCCGTGGCGACCTCGTCCTCGCCCAGCGGCAGCTCGGTGCCGTCGTAGGCGAGCCGACGGATGCCGCCCACCTCGCCGGCACCCTCGCGGTCGAGCACGAGGACCTGGCCGGGCTGGCCGTCGACCCCCGACGGCGTCTCGCCGTCCATGCGCACGTAGCGCGACGTCTCCTCGACCACGCCGTAGGGCTCGCTGGCGACGATGTAGGCGTCGTCGGCCAGCCCCACGTAGAGGGCCTGGCCGCTGCCCCGGAGGGCGAGGAGCAGGCGGCCCGGCTCGTCGGCAGCGCTGGCTCCGATGGCGACGGAGCCGTCGAAGGTGGCCACGGTCTCGCGGAAGGCGTCGACCAGGTCGCCCGTGGTGGCCAGGCGGCGCTTCACGAGCGTGGGGATCACCTTGGCGTCGGTGGTCACCTCGGCCGGGATCTTGAGGCCGAGGGCGTCGCGCAGCTCGGCGTAGTTGTCGACGTCGCCGTTGAGGGCGGCGGTGACGTAGGGCCCCTCCACGCCCTCCTCCTCGGAGTTGAGGGGGTGGGCGTTGGCCTCGCTGATGATGCCGACGCTGGCCCAGCGGGTGTGGCCGAGCACGGTGACGAGGGCGCCGTCGGCCACGAGGGCACGGTGGAGCAGGGCATCCCCGGCGATGGCGGCCCGGAGGGCTCGGGTGTTGTCGCCCAGCTCGCCGATCTCGGCCGCCGCCTTGTAGGCGAAGCTCAGGTGGCCCTCGGGCGTGCGCACGGCGAGGGACTGGAACAGCGGGTCGGCCGACCGGGCGGTGAGCTCGGTCCGCACGTCGGGGGCGTCGAGGTCGAGGCGGTGGCCGGTCACCAGCAGGTGCAGCCCGGCCGAGTCGCGGCCTCGCACCTCGAGCCGATCGATGGCGGACAGCGCGATCTGCACGGCGGTGAACGCCTCGATCGACGCGGCGGGCGCTCCCTCACCGGCCAGGCCGGCCACCTCGCGGGCGGTGCGCAGCCGGTCGCGCCGAACGGCCCAGGTGGCGTCCTTCAGGCGGATGAGCGCTGCGTTGAACGACTCGAGGGCGCCGCCGGTGAGTCCGAGGCTCCCGTCGTCGGCGCGCGCCTCCTGGAGGCGGGCCTCGTCCTCCAGCTCGGCGATCCCCGCGTCGATGGCCGTGACCAGCTCGGGGGCGTCGAGCAGGGCGCGGATGCCGGGCGTGCCGCGGAGCGCCCGGTCGAGCGCCTCGACGTGATCGGCCGCCGCGCCCATGTCACCGTGCTCGAGCAGGGACGCCCGAGCGAGACCGAGCTGGTCGCCCAACCAGGACGGTTCGGGTGGTTGGCGCCGGGCCGGGCGCTGGACCACGGCGATGATCCCGCACATGGCCGGAAGGCTACCGGCGATGGCGCGGCAGACCGTCGGGCACGAGGCCCGGACGGTGACCCGTCGCCTGCTCCAACCGGTCGAGCAGGCTTCGCAGCAGGTCGTCGAGCGTGGCACGCTCGGCCGTGTCCAGCCCGGCCAGCACCTCGTCGTAGTGGGCGCCCACCTCGGCCGAGGTGCGCTCCGATGCCCGCCGACCCTTGGCCGTGAGCTCGACGAGGAGGGAGCGACGGTCATCGGGGTCGGCCCGCCGGCGGACGAGGCCCGCGTCCTCCAGCCGGCGCAGCGTCTTGGTCAGGCCGCCGGGCGACTGGATGACCAGCACCTGGAGACGGGTGGGGCTGAGCACGGGCCCGACCCGGGTGAGCATCCCGAGCACCGCCGCCTCCGACGCCGTCATCCCCGACGCCGCCGCCCTCGCCTCGATGGCGACGGTGTTCAGCCGGGACAGTCGGCTCAGGCGGTCCTCGAGAGAAGTCACGCTGGCATACTATTTGCTGGCGTAGTAAAAGGTGGACATGGAGATCACCAAGCTCAACGGGGCGCTGGGCGCGGTCATCGAGGGCCTGCACCTCGAGACCATCGACGACGCCGGGTTCAAGGACCTCGCCAACGCCCTGCTCGAGCACCACGTCGTCTTCCTCCGCGACCAGCACCTCAGCGAGGAGGGCCACCGCGCGCTCGCCCGCCGGTTCGGCACGCCGTCGGTCTTCCCGGTCTCCGCCCACCTCGGCAGCACCGAGATCCTCGGCTTCATCGAGGACACCGCCGAGCGTCCACCCAAGGCCGACGGCTGGCACACCGACATCACGTGGATCGACGCCCCGCCCCAGGTCGCCATCCTCTGCGCCCTCGACAGCCCGCCTCACGGCGGCGACACGATGTGGGCCGACCTCCACGGCGCCTGGGACCGCCTGTCGCCCACCCTGCAGGCCGCCCTCGAGCCCCTCCAGGTCCGACACTCCCAGGGCGACGGCTTCTGGGCTGCCGTCGGCCAGACGTTCAGCCCGGAGCAACTGGCCGACCTCAAGGCGACCTTCCCCGGCGCCCAGCACCCGCTCGTGCGCACCCACCCGATTACCGGCCGCAAGGCGCTGTTCGTCGCCGGCGGCTTCATGCAGTCGATCGTCGGCATGCACCCGGACGAGAGCGAGCTGCTCCTCGGTTGGCTCAAGGCCCGCATCGAGGACCCCAACCTCCAGGTGCGGTGGCACTGGCACACCGGCGACGTGGCCATCTGGGACGAGCGCTGCACGAACCACCGTGCCCTCGCCGACCACTGGCCCCAGCACCGCCTCATGCGGCGCTGCACCGTCGACGGTGAGGTGCCGGTCTAGGCCGTCGTCCCGGAGGTCACGGCCCGACGAGCACTCCGGAGGCGAGCGGGACGACGGACGACGGCACCGGCACCGGCACCGGCCGATGACCGGCCGCCACCGTGAACTGCCCGACCAGGCGCTGCAGCTCGTCCGCCATCCGGGCGAGGTCGCGGGCGGCGGTGAGGGTGCTCGACGCGCCCGACGAGGTCTCACGCGCCGCATCGGCGACGCCCCCGATGTTGCCGGCGATCTCTTGGGCGCCGGAGGCGGCGTCCGCCGCCCCCCGGCTGATCTCGTTGGTCGTCGCCGTCTGCTCCTCCACCGCCGAGGCGATGGTGGTCTGGATCTCGTTGATGCGGCCGATGATGTCGGTGATCTCGACGATGGCCGCGGCCGCAGCCTCGGCATCGCCTTGGATCGCGGCGACGCGGCCCGAGATGTCCTCGGTGGCCTCGGCGGTCTGCTTCGCCAGCTCCTTGACCTCGTTGGCCACGACGGCGAACCCCTTGCCGGCCTCGCCGGCGCGAGCGGCCTCGATGGTGGCGTTGAGGGCGAGGAGGTTGGTCTGCTCGGCGATCGACGTGATCACCTTCACGACCTCGCCCACCTGCGCCGAGGACTGCCCGAGCTTGGCGACGGTCTCGGTCGTGCTCTCCGCCGCGGCGACGGCCTCACCGGCGACGCGGCTGGCGTCGGTCGCCGAGCCGGCGATCTCGCGGATCGACGCCCCCATCTCCTCGGCCGCCGCCGCCATCGTGGCCACGTTGGCCGAGACGTGCTCGGCTGCGCCGGACGCCGCGGTGGCCTGGCCCGACGTCTCCTCCGAGGTCGAGCCGAGCTGCTGGGCCACGGCCGAGAGCTCCTCCGACGAGCTCGCCAGGTTCGTGGCGGTCGAGCCGATGGCGACGATCGTCTGCTGGATCTTCTCGACGAAGCGGTTGAAGGCGAGGGCCAGCATGCCGGCCTCGTCGGACCGGGAGTCGTCGGCCCGCTGGGTGAGATCCCCGTCGCCGTCGGCGATCTCACGCATCCGATCGCGGAGGCGCACGATGGGCCGAGCGATCGAGCCGCCGACGGCGAAGGCGCAGCCAGCGGCCACGAGGATGGCGATGATGGTCAGGAGCAGCGTCAGCGAGCGCAGGTCACGGGCGCCGGCGAACACGCGGCTCGTGGGAGCGTGCACGGCGAGGGCCCACGTGTCCCGGGCGCCGATCGGCACCGCGACGACGACCTCGAGGGTGCGACCACCGAGGTGCCGGTCGTCGACCTCGCGGCGCTGGGCACGGCCGGTGCGGATGGCTTCGGCCGCCAGCCGCGCCGTGCCCCGATCCGCCGGGTGCGCCACGCGGCTCGCCACCGGGTGGGCAACGACGGCGCCCGTCGTGCTGAGGAGGCTGGCGTAGCCGGAGCCGTAGGGCTTGATCGAGCCGACGGCAGCCTGGAGCGTGTCGAGGGTGATGTCGACGCCAGCCACGGCGACGGTCCGCCCGCCGACCACGACGGGCACGGCCGCGGAGGTCATGAGCACCTGCTTGCCGTCGATCTCGTACTGGTACGGGTCCAGCACCTTCTCGACGCCGCTGTCGCGGGCCAGGAGGTAGTAGTCGCCGGCGCCGGGGGTCTCGTAGTCGACGAGGGGGGCGTAGGAGATCGTCCCGCCACTGCGGTACCAGTAGGGGATGTACCGGCCCGACTCGTCGGTGCTCTTGCTCCCCGCCAGTTCGGCGTCCCGCCCGTCGTAGGCGTTCGGCTCCCAGGCCGTCCACACGCCAAGGTAGTTCGGGTGGTCGGCGAGCAGCCTCTGCATGGCCGCGTCGGCGGCGTCCCGGTCGGGGTGACCCGACTCGACGTTCGAGCGCAGCACGGAGGCGAGGTCCCGGGCCGTCCTCAGGCCATCGGCCACGGTGTGGTCGACCTCGGCCGTCGATCGGCCGGCCAGCTCCTCGGCGTAGTCGTAGGCCTGGCTCCGGGCGAGGTCGTTCGTCCGGCTGGACACCACGAGCAGCAGACCGCCCAGCGTGACGGAGAAGATCAGGACGATCCCGACGACGAGCTTCGCCCGGATGGAGAACGTAGGGAGGCGCACGCTGCCCCGTCGGATGGGCCGGGGACTGATCTGAGCACCGGTCGACCAAATGGATGAACCGTCTAGCTGCAGGCGCGCTCGACGGCGGCGACAAGGCGAGCCGTGGCCGACTCGGCCAGCTCGGCGGTCGGCGCCTCCACCATCACCCGCACCAGCGGCTCGGTGCCGCTCGGCCGGATGAGCACCCGACCGGTCTCACCGAGCGACGCCTCGACGGCGGCGACCTCCTCGGCGATGGCGAGGCTGACGTCGATGCCTCGCTCGGCCACCCGGACGTTTCGCAGGACCTGGGGCAGCGACGTCATGGCCTGGTCGGCCAGGTCGGCCAGGCGGGTGCCCGACCGCTTCACCAGGTCGAGCACCTGGATGCCGGTGAGCACGCCGTCGCCGGTGGTGGCCAGGTCGCGGAAGATCACGTGACCCGACTGCTCGCCACCGAGGGCCAGGTGGCCGGCGTCGAGCGCCTCGAGCACGTAGCGGTCGCCCACGGCCGTCTCGACGACCCCGATCCCCCGCTCGGCCATGGCCAGGCGGAAGCCGAGGTTCGTCATCACGGTCACGACGACGGTGCGGTCGCGCAGCACGTCGCGCTCGGCCATGTCGATGGCGCAGATGGCGATGAGGTGATCGCCGTCGATGAGGCGACCGGTGTGGTCGACGGCGAGCACCCGGTCGGCGTCGCCGTCGAACGCCAGGCCGAGGTCGGCGCCCGACGCGACCACCTGGGCCTGGAGCCGCTCGGGGTGGGTCGAGCCGCACTCGGCGTTGATGTTCACGCCGTCGGGGTGGGCCGAGAGGATCTCGACCTCGCAGCCGAGCTGCTCGAGCACGGTTGGCGCCACGTTGCTGGCCGCCCCGTTGGCGCAGTCGATGACGACCATCAGGCCCCGCAGGTCGCGCTCGGCGACCGTGCTCATCAGGAACTGCTCGTACCCCTCCTCGGCCCGGAGGCGCCGACGCACCCGACCGACCTCGTCGGTGTCGACGTGGCCGGCGACCATGGCCGCCTCGAGCCGGGCCTCGACCTCGTCGGGCAGCTTGGTGCCCCCGGCAGCGAACAGCTTGATGCCGTTGTCCTGGTAGGGGTTGTGCGAGGCCGAGATCATCGCCGCCGGCACGCCCTCGTGGGCCGAGTGCCAGGCCAGGCCGGGCGTGGGAAGCACGCCGAGCAGCTCGACCTCGACGCCCTCGGCGGCCAGGCCGGCGGCCAGGGCGGCCTCCAGCCACGAGCCCGACAGGCGGGTGTCGCGGGCGACGAGGAAGCGGCGGCCGCCGAGCACGGTGGCCGCGGCGCGCCCGAGCCGGAGCGCGAGCTCGGCGGTGAGCTCCGTCCCGGCGACGCCCCGAAGGCCGTCGGTCCCGAACTTGAGCGTCACCGCCGAGTCGTCGTTGCTTCGGACTAGCGCTTCGAGTACTGCGGGGCCTTGCGGGCCTTCTTGAGGCCGTACTTCTTCGACTCCTTCTCACGGGCGTCGCGCGTGAGGAAGCCGGCCTTCTTGAGCACGCCGCGCAGCTCGGGGTCGAGCTCGATGAGGCTCCGGGCGATGCCGAGGCGCAGGGCGCCGGCCTGACCGGTGATGCCGCCGCCGTGCATCGTGACGTCGACATCGTAGGTCTCGGAGAGCTCGGTGAGCCGCAGCGGCTCGGTGAGGATCATCCGGTGCGTGTCGTTCGGGAAGTAGTTCTCGAGCGCACGCTTGTTGATCGTGATGACCCCGGTGCCGGGGCGCAGGCGCACGCGGGCGACGGCGCCCTTGCGGCGTCCGGTGGTCTGGGTGAGGGGCTTGTCGGCCACGGAGATACTCCTCGGATCAGGCCGTGCGGCGCGCCGACGGGATGTCGAACGCGACGGGGGCCTGGGCGGAATGCGGGTGGTTCGGGCCGGCGTAGACCTTGAGCTTGCGCAGCATGGAGCGGCCGAGCGCCGTCTTCGGGACCATGCCCTTGACGGCCTTGCGGACGACCTCTTCCGGCTTCTTGGCCATGAGGTCGCCGTACTTCGTCTCGCGCAGGCCACCGGGGTAGCCGGTGTGGCGGTAGGCGATCTTCTGGTCGAGCTTGTTCGCCGTGAGCACGACCTTGTCGGCGTTCACGATGATCACGAAGTCGCCCGTGTCCATGTGCGGCGCGTAGATCGGCTTGTGCTTGCCGCGCAGCAGGTTGGCGACCTCGGTCGACAGGCGGCCGAGGACCATGCCCTCGGCGTCGATGACGTGCCAGGTCCGATCGATGTCGTTGGGGGTGGGGCTGAACGTGCGCACGGCTCTACTCTCGAATCGCGACAAGGAGTCGACCCGTTCCCGGGCCGGCGTACGAGTGTAGGGGGGATCCCCCACTCCAGGCAATCGGCCCCCTATACGGTCATCCCTGTGATCGACCGGACTGACGTCGAGGATGCGGCGATCCGGGTCGCATCGGTCATCCGGCCCACGCCGGTGCACTCCGCCCACGCCATCTCCAAGGTGGTCGGGCGACCGGTGCTGCTGAAGCCCGAGCACCGCCAGCGGACCGGCTCGTTCAAGATCCGGGGCGCCTACAACCGCATCAGCCGGCTCGACCCGGCGACCACCCCGGCCGTGGTGGCGGCGTCGGCCGGCAACCACGCCCAGGGCGTCGCCCTGGCCGCCGCCCGCACCGGCATCCCCTCCACGATCTTCATGCCGGCCAGCGTCTCGCTGCCCAAGCTCCAGGCCACCCAGGACTACGGCGCCGCCGTCGTGCTGGTGGAGGGCACCGTCGACGACGCCATCGCCGCCGCCCTGGCCCACGCCGAGGCCACCGGTGCGGTGTGGGTGCCGCCGTTCGACGACCCGCTGATCATCGCCGGGCAGGGCACCGTCGGCCTGGAGATCGCCGCCGAGGCGCCCGAGGCCGGCTGCGTGCTCGTGCCCGTCGGTGGCGGGGGCCTGCTGGCCGGCGTGGCCGTGGCCCTGGCCGGCACCGGCATCCGCGTCATCGGCGTCGAGCCCCGCGGCTCGGCGGTCATGCGGGCCTCGCTCGACGCCGGCCACGTCGTGACGCTCGAGTCGGTGGCCACGATGGCCGACGGCGTCGCCGTGAAGGCGTGCTCGCCCCTCACCTTCGAGCACGCGGCCGCGCTGGTCGACGACATCGTCACCGTCTCCGAGGAGGACATCAGTCGGGCCGTGCTGCTCCTCTCGGAGCGGGCCAAGGCGGTGGTGGAGCCGGCCGGGGCCGTCGGCCTGGCCGCGCTCCTCGCCGGCGTGGTGCCGGGCGACGACCCCGCCGTCGCCGTGCTCTCGGGCGGCAACGTCGACCCCATGCTGCTCACCCGCCTCGTCGAGCACGGCCTCACCGCGGCCGGGCGCTACCTCGTCCTCCACGTGGTGCTGGCCGACCGCCCCGGCCAGCTCGCCGACCTCAGCCGCACCATCGCCGACCTCCGGGCCAACGTGCTCCAGATCGAGCACCACCGAGAGGGCGTCGGCCTCGCCCTCGGCGACGCCCAGGTCCGCCTCACCCTCGAGGCCCGCGACCGCGAACACGGCGACCAGCTCATCGAGGCCCTGCGAGCCGCCGGCTTCACGGTCAGCCGGGCGTAGGCGCCGCTCAGCGCCGCCAGAACAGGTGGTGCACGACCCCGCTGGTCGGGCTGGGCACGACGTCCAGGTGGTAGCGGTCGAGCAGGTCTTCGGGTCGGTCCCAGAGGCGTTCACCCCGCCCGAGCTCGACGGGCGCCACCGCGACGTGCAACGTGTCGACCAAGTCGGCGTCGAGGAACTCCCGCACGGTCGCCACACCTCCGCCCAGGCGGACGTCGCCGCCACCGGCGGCATCCTTCGCCTGGCGCAAGGCCTCCTCGGGCGAGGCGTCGACGAAGTGGAACGTCGTGTCGGACAGCGTGAACGACGGTCGCGGGTGGTGGGTCAGCACGAACACCGGGACGTGGAACGGCGGCTCGTCGCCCCACCACCCCAACCACTCGTGGTCGTCCCACGGGCCCCGCTGCGGACCGAACTTGTTCCGCCCCATGATCTCGGCGCCGATCCCGCGCGGCATGTCCCGGGTGAACATGTCGTCGATCCCCCGCGTCCCGCCCGGCCCGTCCCGGTAGACCCAGCTCGCGGTCGAGAACGCCCAGGTCATCAGGTCGGCGGGGTCGGCGTGCCCGAACGGCCGGTCCAGGGTCTGGCCCTCCCCGGCACCGAACCCGTCCTGCGACACGGCGAAGCACTGCACCTTCAGCATCTGTTCCATGCCCGGTGGTCGGAGCCGATCCGGCTCCTTCGACACGCGCCGGCGAGAACCTGGGTCACGGGTAGACGACCTCCCACAGCACCAACCCGCAGGCCGGGGCGGGGGCCCCGGCGACGGCCCGGTCCTTGGCCCGGATGATGCCGGCCATCTCGCCGGCCTTCTTCTTGCCCAGGCCCACGTCGACCAGGGTGCCGACGATCGAGCGCACCATCTGCTGGCAGAACGCCGTGGCGTCGATGTCGAAGCGGAGGACGCCCTCGCCGAGGTCGTGCCAACGGGCGTCGAGGATGCGCCGCACGTGCGTCCACGCCACCCCCTCGGGGACCTTGGGCTTGCGGCAGAACGACGTGAAGTCGTGCTCGCCGAAGAGCGGGTCGCAGGCCAGGCGCATGGTGCCCAGGTCGAGGGGTTTGTCGACGTGCCAGGCGGTGAAGCGCAGGAACGGGTCGGCCACCGGCCGGTTGACGATCGTGTAGCGGTAGCGCCGGGCGATGGCCGAGTGGCGGGCGTCGAACGTGTCGGGCTCGATCGAGGCCTCCCGCACCACGATGGCCGGCGCGCACATGCGGTTGACCGAGCGCACCAGGGCGTCGAGGTCGAGCGCCGCCGCTTGGGCGTCGAAGGTGACGACCTGGCCCCAGGCGTGCACGCCGGCGTCGGTGCGGCCGGCGACGGTGATGCGGACCGGGTGGCGCAGGACCCGCTCGATCGACGTCATGAGCTGGCCGCCGACCGTCTTCACGCCCGGGTTGGGCGCCACGCCGGCGAAGTCGGTGCCGTCGTAGGCCACCAGCAGCCGGACGCGCACGAGCGGCCCCTCAGGGCCGCTCGATGCTGCGTCTTCGGGATCGAAGAGGGTCAACTACACCAGTTCGATGCGGGCCATCGGGGCCTTGTCGCCCTGACGGGGACCGAGCTTCAGGATCCGCGTGTAGCCACCGTTGCGGTCGGCGTAGCGGGGCCCGATGTCGTCGAACAGCTTGTGGGCCATGTCCTTGTCGCGGATGAAGCCGACGACCTGGCGGTGGTTGTGGACCCCGCCCTTCTTGGCCTTGGTGATGACCTTCTCGACGACGGGGCGGATGGCCTTGGCCTTGGCCTCGGTCGTCACGATGGCCTCGGCCGCGATCAGCGAGGCGACGAGGTTGCCGAACATCGCCTTCTGGTGGGCGGCCGAGCCGCCGAACCGCTTGCCCTTGGTGGGGGTACCGAGCATGGCTGTCCCTCAGTCCTTGTGGCGCAGCGACAGGCCGCGCTCGTCGAGCTTCTGGATGACCTCGTCGAGCGACTTCTGGCCGAAGTTGGTGATGGCCAGGAGATCATCCTCGGTCTTCTCGAGGAGCTCGCCGACCGTGTTCACCTGGGCCCGCTTGAGGCAGTTCCGCGGGCGCTCGGACAGGTCGAGGTCCTCGATCGGGAGGTCGAGGTCGGGCGAACCGGCGGTCACGCCACCGACCTCGCCGAGCTCGAGGCCCTGGGGGGCCTCGCTCATGTCGGCGACCAGGGCCACCAGCGAGCGGAGCGTGTCGCCGGCCGAGGCCAGGGCCTCGCGGGGGGCGATCGAGCCGTCGGTCTCGATGTCGAGCACGAGGCGGTCGAAGTTCGTCGACTGCTCCACGCGAGTGGGCTCGACGTCGAACGTGACCCGGCGGACCGGCGAGAAGATCGAGTCGACCGGGATGACGCCGATCGTCGAGGACTTCTTGTTGCGGTCGGCGGAGACGTAGCCCCGGCCCCGCTCGACGGTGATGTCGATGGCGAGGCGGCCCTTGCCGTTCAGGGTGGCGAGGTGGAGGGCCGGGTTGAGGATCTCCACGTCGGCCGTCGTCTGGATGTCACCGGCGGTGATGTCGGCCGGGCCCCGCACGTCGAGGCGCAGGGTGACGGCCTCGTCGCTGGTGCAGGTGAGCACCAGGTCCTTGAGGTTCAGGATGATGTCGGTGACGTCCTCGGTGACGCCCGCGATGGTGGAGAACTCGTGCAGGGCATCGTCGAACCGGACCTGCGTGACCGCGGCGCCGGGGATCGACGACAGCAGGGTGCGACGGAGCGAGTTGCCGAGCGTGTGGCCGAAGCCCGGCTCGAGGGGGCCGACCGCGAACCGCTGACGGTTCGCGGCGGCCTCTTCGAGGGCCTCGACGGTGGGGCGCTGCATGACCAGCATCGGGACGTCCTTGAGAAGGTGGGGAGGGCTTACTTGGAGTAGAGCTCGACGATGAGCTGTTCGCGCACGGGCACGTCGATGTGCTCGCGCAGCGGCAGGTCTCGCACGGTGACCGACGACTTGTCGTTGGCCGGCTCGAGCCACGGCGGGACGGTCCGGTCGATCGTCTCGATGTTGTGGCGGATGACGATCATGGCCTTGGCCTTGTCGCGCAGCTCGACGACGTCGCCCTTGCGGACCACGTACGACGGGATGGTGACGCGGCGGCCGTTCACGTTGACGTGGCCGTGGCGCACCAGCTGGCGGGCCTGCGAGCGGCTGGAGCCCCAGCCGGCGCGGAAGGCGACGTTGTCGAGGCGCAGCTCGAGCATGCGGAGCAGGTTCTCGCCGGTGACGCCCTTCTGGCGGTTCGCCTCCTCGTAGAGGTTGCGGAACTGCTTCTCGAGCAGCCCGTAGATGCGGCGGGCCTTCTGCTTCTCGCGGAGCTGGACCAGGTACTCGGAGTCCTTCCGGCGCAGCTGGGTGCGGCCGTGGTCACCGGGCGGGTAGGGGCGCTTCTCGATCGCGCACTTCATGGTGTCGCAGCGCGCGCCCTTGAGGAACAGCTTCATCTTCTCGCGCCGGCAGAGGCGGCACACGGGACCGGTGTAACGAGCCATGGCTCAGACCCTCCGACGCTTCGGCGGGCGGCAACCGTTGTGCGGCACCGGCGTGACGTCCTTGATGCCCGACACCTCGATGCCGGTGTTCATGATGGACCGGATGGCGGTCTCGCGGCCCGAGCCCGGGCCCTTGACCAGCACGTCGACCTTGCGGACGCCGTGCTCCATGGCCCGACGGGCGCACTGCTCGGCAGCCATCTGCGCCGCGAACGGCGTGGACTTCCGGGAGCCCTTGAAGCCGACGTTGCCGGCCGACGCCCAGGCGAGGACGTTGCCCTCCTGGTCGGTGATCGAGATGATCGTGTTGTTGAAGGAGCTCTTGATGTGCGCCACCCCGTAGGTGACGTTCTTCCGCTCCTTGCGGCGCGGGCGACGACCGCCCGGCTTCGGCTTCGCCATTACTTGCGCACCTTCTTCTTGCCGGC
>JAODBP010000207.1 GCA_025464025.1 Actinomycetes bacterium
CCGGTGCCCGCCCACCCGGCCTGGGTGGCGGCGGCCAGCCGCTCCCGCAGCGGTGGCATGGCGATGCCCGACCGGGGCCGGGACCACAGCTCCGACAGCGGGCCCAGGGCGGCGGTGGGCACGTCGATGGTGGGGACCACCCGCCACAGCTCGGGCGCCGCCTCCAACCGGTCGACCCCGACGCACACCAGGAGGTCGGCCTCGGGCACCCCGGCCAGCTCGGCGTCCCGGGCCTGGAGCCCGACGGTGGCCAGGTGGTGGCGGCTGCGCCAGTCGAAGATGCCCTTGGCCCCCCACGTGTTCACCACGCCGAGGCCGCCGGCCACGGCCAGGGCGTTGAGCCCGGCGATGGCACCGTCCCGGACCACGCCCGGCCCGGCCAGCACCAGCGGGGCCGAGGCGGCCCGCAGCCGCTCGACCACCTCGTCCGAGGGCGGCTCCCAACCCACGGCGATCCGACCGGTCGACAGCCGCGCCTCGGCCAGGGCGAGCAGCGCGGCGGCATCGGGCACGGTTGGATACTGTATAAGAAGTCGTTGCCTGCGGAGGGGGAAGGGATGGCGGACGCGCCGATGCTCAGTTCGGCCCGGGTGCTCGTGGTGGGGGCGTCGTCCGGCATCGGCCGGTCGTTCGCCCGTCACGCCGTGGCCCAGGGCGCCCAGGTCTGCGTCACCGCCCGCCGGGCCGAACGCCTGCACGAGATCGAGGGCGCCCATGCCATCCCGGCCGACATCACCGACCCGGCCGACTGCCAGCGCCTGGTGGCCGAGGCGGCGGCCCACCTCGGCCAGATCGACCTGGTCCTGCACTCGGCGGGTGCCGGCACCCTGGCGCCCATCGAGGCCGCCGACCCCGACGCCTGGCGGAGGGACTACGCCGTCAACGCCCTCGGCCCCACCCTCATCACCGCCGCTGCCCTCCCTCACCTGACGCCCGACGCCGTGATCGCCTTCCTCTCGTCGGAGTCCACCGCCGAGACCCGGTGGGGCATGAGTGCCTACACCTCGTCCAAGGCAGCGCTGGAGGCGACCATCCGCTCGTGGCGGGTCGAGCACCCCGAGCGCCGCTTCATCCGCATCGTCATGGGCGCCACCATCGGCACCGACTTCGGCAACGAGTTCGGCACCGAGGTCCTCACCACCGCCTTCAACCGGTGGATGGCGGCCGGCGTGTCCATGAGCCTCATGGAGGCCGACGACGTCGGGTGCCACCTGGCCGAGACCCTCGCCGTGATCCTCGCCCACCCCACCATCGACGTGCCCGACCTCTGCTTCGACCCCCGCGGCGAGGCCTGGAACCAGGAGACGACATGAGCATCGGCTGGCACGAGGAGCGCCTCTACATCGACGGGAAGCTGGTCGAGGCCGAGGGCGGCAAGGTCTACGACAACGTCGATCCCTCGAACGAGGTCGTGCTCGGCGTGGCCGCCGACGCCTCCCCGTCCGACGTCGACCGGGCCATCGCCGCCGCCCGCCACGCCTTCGACGAGACCACGTGGTCGACCGACGTCGAGCTGCGGGCCCGGTGCCTGCGCCAGCTCCACCAGGCCATGGTCGAGCACCACGACGAGCTGGCCGAGCTCACCATCGCCGAGGTCGGCGCCCCTCGGATGCTCATCGAGGGGCCCCAGCTCGCCATCCCGCGCGAGTACCTGCGCTGGTACGCCGACCTGGCCGAGTCCTACGAGTGGACCACCCAGCTCGGCCGCAAGGACACGATGGCCGGCCCGGCCAACCGCTGGATCGAACGGGAGCCGGCCGGGGTCGTCGGCGCCATCACGCCGTGGAACTACCCGACCCAGATCAACCTGGCCAAGCTCGCCCCGGCCCTGGCCGCCGGGTGCACGGTCGTGCTCAAGGGCGCGCCCGACACGCCGTGGTCCTCCCTCGCCCTCGGCCGGCTCGCCGCCGAGCACACCGACCTGCCGCCCGGCGTGCTCAACATCGTCACCTCGTCGGTGAAGGAGATCGGCGAGGTCATCACCACCGACCCCCGGGTCGACATGGTCAGCTTCACCGGCTCGACGGCGGTGGGCCGCCGGATCATGGAGGCCGGTGCACCGACCATCAAGCGGGTGTTCCTCGAGCTCGGCGGCAAGTCGGTCCACATCATGTTGGACGACATGGAGGACGCCGGGGCCGGTGTCGGCGGGGCGTGCTTCCAGGTCTGCACCCACGGCGGGCAGGGCTGCGCCACCACCAGCCGCCTGCTGATCCCCCGGGCTCGCTACGAGGAGGGGGTCGAGGCGGCGGCCGCGCTGCTCGGCGCCCTCCCCTACGGCGACCCGCAGGACCCCGGCGTGATGATGGGCCCGATCGTCAACGCCGCCCAGCGCGACCGCATCGAGGGGATGGTCCAGCAGGCGGTTGCCGACGGCGCCCGGGTCGTCCTCGGCGGCCGGCGCCCCGAGCAGTTCGACAAGGGGTTCTGGTTCGAGCCGACCCTGCTCGCCGACGTCGACAACACCATGACCATCGCCCGCGACGAGGTCTTCGGTCCCGTCCTCGTCGCCATCCCCTACGACAGCGACGACGACGCCGTCGCCATCGCCAACGACTCGATCTTCGGCCTCTCCGGCGCCGTCGTCGGCGCCGACCGCGACCGGGCCCACGCCGTCGCCCGCCGCATCCGCACCGGCACCATGTCGATCAACGGCGGCCTCTGGTACGGCGCCGACGTGCCGTTCGGTGGCTACAAGCAGTCGGGCATCGGCCGGGAGATGGGCGTGGCCGGGTTCGAGGAGTACCTGGAGCAGAAGTCCTACGGGGAGGCGATCTCATGACCACCTCGACCGAGATCAACTGGGACCCGTTCGACACCGACATCGACGCGTCGCCCTACGAGACCTGGCGACGCATGCGCGACGAGGCACCCCTCTACCGCAACGACCGCTACGACTTCTGGGCCCTGAGCCGGTTCGACGACGTCGAGGCCGCCCACAAGGACCCGGCCACGTTCAGCTCGGCCTACGGCATCGTCCTGGAGTCGATGGGCCACAACATGTCCGGCACCGGGATGATGATCATGATGGACCCGCCGGAGCACACCACGCTCCGCCACCTGGTGTCCCGGGCGTTCACCCCCCGACGCATCGGCGCCATCGAGGATCGCATCCGGGAGATCTGCCAGGAGCTGCTCGAACCCCTCGCCGACGCCCCGACCTTCGACTACCTCCAGGACTTCGGCGCCATCCTCCCCTCGCGCGTCATCTCCGACCTCGTCGGCGTGCCCCGGGAGGACCAGGAGGCCCAGCGCCACGTCATCGACCAGATGTTCCACATCGAGCCCGGCGTCGGGATGATCAACGACGTCTCGGCCACCGCCAGCCTGAACCTGATCGGGTACCTGATCGGTCTGCTCGAGGACCGGGAGCGCAACCCCCAGGACGACATGCTCACCGCCCTGGGCCAGGCCGAGATCACCGAGGACGGCGTCACCCGCCGCATCACCCGCGACGAGGCGGCCACCTTCGGCATGCTGCTGTTCACGGCCGGCACCGAGACGGTCGCCCGGCTGCTCGGCAACGTCGCCGTCGTGTTGGCCGACCACCCCGACCAGCGCGCCGACCTGGCCGCCCACCCCGATGTCATCCCGAACGCCGTCGAGGAGCTGCTCCGGTACGAGGCGCCGTCGCCGGTGCAGGGCCGGTGGACGCTGCGCGACGTCGAGCTGCACGGCACCACGATCCCGAAGGACTCCAAGGTGCTGCTGCTCACCGGCTCGGCCGGTCGCGACGAGCGGGTGTTCGCCGAGGCCGATCGGTTCGACGTCCGCCGCGACCTCCAGCACCACGTGTCGTTCGGCTACGGCATCCACTTCTGCGTCGGCGCCGCCCTGGCCCGCATGGAGGGCCGCATCGCCCTGGAGGAGACGCTGAAGCGCTTCCCCACCTGGGAGGTCGACCACGACCGGGCCCGCCGGCTGCACACGTCTACGGTGCGCGGGTGGGCGGAGGTTCCGATCAGCACGTGACCGTGGGCGGGTGGCACGAGGTCGCCCGCCTCGACGACCTCCCCGAGCGCGAGGTCCGCCGGTCGCGCATCGGTCGCACCGAGCTGATCGTGTGGCGTCGACCGGACGGCCAGGTCGCGTGTCAGGAGGCGTGGTGCCCGCACGCCTGGGCCGACCTGAAGGGTGCCCGGGTCACCGACGACGGGTGCATCGAGTGCCCGTTCCACGGGTGGCGGTTCAACGCCGAGGGCTGGCACCAGCGCCTGTTCGCCCCGCCTGGTCGCCGGGATCGGCTGCGCACCTTCCCGGTCCACGAGCGCGACGGCGTCGTGTTCGCCTGGATCCACCCGTACGGGGAGCCGCCAGTCGGCGAGCCCGGGGTGCTTCAGGACTGAGGTGCGCGCGGCGACTCGCCGCTGCACGTCAGCGCTCGCGGGAGCGGGTTGGGCGCCGCCGCCAGCGTCGGCGGCTCGGGGAACGTGAGCTTCGGCGACAGGAAGTCGAGCATCGTGGTCGCGTTGGCGTCCCGGTAGGTCAGGGCCGGGAGGTTCCACTTGGCCTCGATGGTGGCCAGCACCGAGGTGTGGTCGTGCACCACGTTGGTGACGGCGTTCGGCTTGGCGTGGGCCGACACCACCACGGCCGGCACGCGCGGGCCGAGGACGTCGTAGCTCCCCGGCACGTTGGTCGGCGCCAGCTGCGGCTCGATGCCGTCGGGCTTGAGGGCGGCCGGCGGGGGCACGTGGTCGTAGTACCCGCCGTGCTCGTCGTAGGTGTAGAGCAGCAGGAGCTTGCGCCACAGCGGCGAGCGCATCGCCGCGCCGATCACCGCAGCCGACTGGGCCTGGCCGTACTGGATGTCCTGCGGGTTCTCCTCCGACCCGCCCGTCGTGCCGAACTGGACGCCGGCGAGCTTCCCGACGGCCGGCACCTTCGAGATCGGGCCGCCGACCTCGCCGAGGGCGCCGAACTCCGGGTCGACGAACGACACCGCCGGCAGCGTGCCCGCCGCGCAGTCGACGAAGAACTGGCTGATCGGCACCACGTTGGCCGGGTACCGCTCGATGATCGACGGGATGATGCCGGTGCCTGGCAGGTCGGTGAAGTAGTTCCTCCAGGAGGTGCCGGCGGCGTGGAGCCGGTCGAAGATCGTCCCGTTGGGTGGCGGTGCGGCGATGCCCGCGGGACTGATGATCGTCGAGGTGTCGGTCGAGATGTTGCCGAACGCCGTGCCGGCCATCAGGAACCGGCGGTTCGGATACGTCTGGCACGGCGCCGAGCAGAACCACCGGTTGGCCAGGGTGAACGTCGTCGCCAGCGAGTAGTAGAAGGGCAGCGTCTCGTGGTCCCAGTACGCCATCGGCTGGTCGGCGTCCTTGGCCGTGACGAAGCCGTCCATGCGGCCGCCGTTGACGCTGCGGTGGGTCACGTCCCAGTTCTGTGAGACGTCGTGGCCGGCGCATCCGCCCTCGAGCTTGAACGCCCGCACGACCCGACCGTCGTGGTCGAGGTTGGCGTTCATCGGCCGGCCGGCCCGGTCGAGGCGGAAGCCGTCGGCCTTGGGCTGGCCGTGCCGGGCGAGCATGCCGAAGTAGTTGTCGAACGAGTGGTTCTCCATCATCCAGCAGATGACGTGCTCGAACGGCATGGCCGGGTCGGGCGTGCCCATGGGGCGGCCGGGGTCCGGGAGCGAGTCGGGCCGACGCACCCCGGCCGGCGCGCCGACCGCCCGACCGGCCGGTCCGAGGGCGGCCAGGGCGCCGGCGGCGACGCCGGCGCGGAGGAGGTCGCGGCGAGAGAGCTGCACGCCACTCAGTTCGCCCCGCCCCGGTCGACCCCTTCCGAACGCCGGGTGAACTTCCTCGCTACGTTCTCAACGTGTCCGAACTGACCCCGCTCGTCGACGCCATGCTGGAAGCCTCCGCCCGCTTGACCGCGCCGGGTGCGCCGTTCGAGACCGTCGAGGAGGACGTCTTCGGCGAGCGCATGGCGGTCTACAAGAACCGGCCGCGGTCGCTGCGCCAGGTCCTCCAGCAGGCCGCCACCCACGGCGAGCGCGACTGCTTCGTGTTCGACGACGGCACCCGGATCAGCTTCGGGCAGTTCGAGCGCGACGTCGCCTCGGTGGCCGCCGGCCTCGCCACCCGCGGCATCGGGAAGGGCGACCGCGTCGCCATCTGCGCGGCCAACGGCCCGGGCTGGATCCTCACCTTCTGGGCCGCCACGTCCATGGGGGCCGTGGTCGTGGCCATGAACGGCTGGTGGACCAACCTCGAGATGCAGCACGCCCTCGAGCTCACCGAGCCCAAGCTCCTGGTCGCCGACGGCAAGCGCCTCGCCCGCATCGAGTCACCGGGCATGCCCGTGGTCGACCTCGACGCCGACTTCGACGCCCTCTGGCACCACGACCCCGATGCCGCCCTGCCCGACGTCGGCCTCGACGAGGACGACCCGGCCATGCTGCTGTTCACCAGCGGCACCACCGGGCGGCCCAAGGCCGCGGTGCAGACCCATCGCACGATCATCGCCTTCGTGATGTCGCAGTCGGTCATCGCCGCCCGCGCCATGCTGCTCGCCGGACGGACGGCGGGCGATGCCCCACCCGCGGCGCGCCTCGCCGTGTTCCCCCTGTTCCACGTCTCGGGCCTCGGCACGACCGTGTCGGGCCTCCTCACCGGCGGCACGACGGTGTGGCCGCTGGGCCGGTTCGACGCCGGCCGCGTGATCGAGCTCACCAAGGAGCACGGCATCGCCGCCTGGGGCGGCACGTCGACCCACGTCCTGCGGCTGCTCGAGCACCCCGACCTCGACACGCTCGACCCGCTGTCGATCCAGTCGGTCGGCATCGGCGGCTCGGCCTCCACGCCCGACCTCATCCGGCGGACCGAGGAGGTCTTCCCCCACCTCAAGGGCACGTTCTCGACCGGCTACGGGTCGACCGAGACGGGCGGCCTGGTCAGCTACGCCACCAACGCCATGATCACGATCGCCCCCGACTGCGTCGGGCCGACGCTCCCGACGATCCAGGTCCGCATCGTCGACGACGAGGGCAACGACGTCCCCGAGGGCGACGAGGGCAACATCGTCGCCCGCAGCCCGCTGGTCATGAAGGAGTACTGGCGCCACCCGGAGGCCAACGCCGAGGTGTTCCTGCCCGGGCGCTGGGTCAAGACCGGCGACTTCGGCCGCTACGAGGACCGCTCGCTGTTCATCGCCTCCCGCAAGCGCGACCTCATCATCCGGGGCGGCGAGAACATCTACCCGTTCGAGATCGAGAACCGGCTCGAGGAGCACCCCGAGGTCGACGAGACCGCGGTGTTCGGCGTCGAGCACCCGATCCTCGGCCAGGAGGTCAAGGCGGTCGTCGTCCTGACGCCCGGGTCGACGCTCACGGCCGACGACCTCCAGCGCTGGTGCGCCGAGACCCTGTCGTCGTACAAGGTGCCGGCCCACGTCGAGCTGCGCACCGAGGCGCTGCCCCGCAACGCCACCGGCAAGATCATGAAGCACGTCCTCGCCGGCGACGCCGAGAACACCTTCGTCGAGGAGTAAGAAGCATCAACGCCGGAGAGCAGCGGCATTCGGCTGCCGCTCTCCAACCCGAAGGCCCGCGACCTGAGGTCAGCCGGATGCCGCTGTTCGCAGGCGTCGCCGGAGGCGTCCGAGCCCTTCGGACGCGACGGAGTCGCCGCTAGGAGTCGCGGTCGCGGAACCAGTCGGCGATGGCGGGCATGTTGCCCTCGAAGCCGCCGGGGACGCTGACGTTGAGGAACCCGGCCCGCTCGGTGCCGCGGTTCTCGAAGTCGTGGGGCGTGCCGCCCGGGGCGCGGACGAACGTGCCGGCGACGGCGTCGACCGCTTCGTCGCCGAGGCGGAACGTCATGGTGCCGCCGAGGACGTAGAAGAGGTCGTCGTCGTCGTGCTGGTGGAAGCCGGGGCCGAGCGTGCCCGGCTCCAGCCACCACTCGGACACCGAGCTGCGCTCGTCGTCGTGCATGAAGGTGGTCGTGATGCGGGGGCCCATGTCATAGGCCCGCCCGTCGCCCGGTCCGATGATCATGCGACCACCGTAGGCCCGAGCTACCCCCGGTTCGAGGGGTGCTGGGGGCGGTGGTAGCCGTCGAAGCGGAGCTCGCCGTCGCGCAGCTCGCGGATGGTGAGGAAGTCGCCCTTGTAGCCCTTGCGATCGTGGGGCCCGAACTGCACGTAGGTCGCCGGCCCACCGTTGGTCGCCGGCATCCAGCGGATGCGCTCGAGGCCGTTCTTGACCTCCTCCGGGGTGGCGATGGCCGCGTTGCCGATGCCGTGGATGGCGGCCCGCGCGGTGTCGTAGGCGAGGGCCACGACCACGTTCTTGGAGGTGCGGTGGAAGCGCTTCTCGAACCGCTCGATCATGGCGTTGTAGTTGGGGTTGGTGCCGTCCTCGCCGAGCTGGTCGACGCCGTGCCAGCCCTCCAGGCCCTTCGCCCACTCGTTGGTGTTCGAATAGAACATGAACGCCGTGCCCATGACGCGGGGCGGGTCCCAGCCCAGCTCCTCGAAGGCTCGGGCGAAGTGGAACGTCGCGTAGCCGTAGCCGCCGTAGTAGATCGCCTCGGTGCCGCCGTCGCGCATGGCTCGGAGGTGCTCGGTGAGGCCGCGCGGGTTCGGGCCGAGCTTCACGTCGCGGGTGATCGTCATGCCGAGGCGCACGGCCTCCTCGCGGAAGAAGTCGGCGTAGTCGCGCCCCGAGGAGCCCTGCTCCCAGAACATGCCGACCTTCTCGTAGCCCTTGCCGGCCAGCCACTGGGCGCACATGACGCCCTCGGTCGGGATGTCGCCGTTGGCGATCGTGAAGCAGTACTCGGACGCGTAGCGCCACGCGCCGGTCCAGCCGATCGACGCGCACTTGCGCTCGTTGGCCAGGTCCTGGAGCTGGAGGCAGTTGTCGCTGATCATCGGGCCGAGGACGATCACGCAGCCCTCGTCGACCAGCCACTCGTAGCCCTTGCGCAGCTTCAGGTAGTTCTCGCGCGGCAGGCCGCGGGCATCGGCCACGACGATCTGGACGGGCCGGTCGTACACGCCCTCGTTCAGGGCGTCCTCGATGGCCAGGATCGTCGGGTCGATCCAGTCGGCCAGGAGCTGGCCGAGGTCCATGTCGACGAGGATCCCGATCTTCACCGGCTCGAACGGGTCGCCCTGGGTGACCAGGCCCCGCGTCGGGGGGTAGATCACGATGTCGTCGTGCGCCCGCTCGCCCTTGCGACCACCGCCCTCGTACCAGGTGGTGTTGCCCGACGCGTCGGGCGGCGTGTCGGTGCCGTGCTGCACGGTCGTGACCGCGCGGTCCGACTCGGCGATGCCGTGGTCGACCGGCTCCGGGAACATGCGACCGACGAACCCATCCCCCGCAGGTGCCATTCACATACAATATCCAGTCCGTCTCGGCCAGGGGGCTCCCGGTGAACGACCGCGTCTACATCCACGAGTTCATCGACATCCTCGGCCACAGCCGGGCCAACTACATGCACCACATGACGGCCAACTGGAGCCCCAACGCCCAGGAGGACCGCAAGCAGCTCTGCTACGGCGTGTGGGCCCTCCTCGGCTCCACCGGTGCCTGGCCCCAGACCGTGAACATGTGGGAGCACGAGAGCTGGTCGGGCCTGGCCGAGAACTTCGGCATCGAGGGCGTCGGGTCCGGGGCCCAGGACCCCAAGCTCGAGAAGTGGTGGGCCCGAGCTTCGGAGTTCCGCCGGGGCGGCTTCGACCGCATCGTCGTGCCAGCGCCGTGGACCCGAACGATCACCGAGGTGTGCGCCGACGGCGTGACCGGCGAGGTGTACGCCCACGAGCTGGTCAAGGTCGCCCCCGGCTCGGCTCGCGACGTCCTCGAGCGGGCCCGCGACGCCTCCGACCTCCACGGCGCCCACGGCTGGGAGCTGGCCGGCGCCTTCACCACGGCGATGGTCAACGACGACGAGGCCCTGCTGCTGTGGGCCATCCCGACGTGGCAGCAGTGGGCCGACGCCGAGCAGGACGACGCGCTCACCTCGTGGCGACGGAGCCTCGACCCGGTCGACTGGCACCGCATCCTGCTGGTCGACGCGCCCCTGTGCCCGTTCCGCACCGGCCGCCAGCCGGCCCGCTCCGATCGGACCGACTGGCAGGAGTGAGGGGGTAGCCGCCCGAAGTTGTACCCGGTCGACAAACCGGGGGGCGGTCCATGATCCGACGAACGATGGTGCTCGGCGCCGCGATGGGGCTCCTGCTGACCCAGGTCGGGCCGTTCGACGCCAAGGCGGCCGACGCGCCCGTCGGCGGCATCGTCATGGCCCAGGACGCCCGGTGCGGCAGCGCCGACCTGCCCGAGACCGGCATCCAGGGCGACGTGCCGAAGGCCGACCAGGAGTCCGGTCGGGCCGAGCAGGGCTACAACTGCGGCCTCGCCCTCGTCGGCCACACCACGCTCGACGCCGGCGGCCGCGACGGCTCCAGCAACGGGAACATGGCCTGGGCCGGCCACTGCGCCTACGTCGCCGGGCCCGGCGCCCTCGCCGGCCCACCCTCCCCCGCGCCGGGCGACGGCGTCGCCGTCGTCGACGTGGCGGACCCGACCAAGCCCCGCCACGTCGCCACCCTCCGCTCCCCCGGCTCGACGGCCGCCATGGAGACCATCCACGCCGTGGTGACGAAGGACCGGGCCATCCTCGTCGTCGGCCAGTACAGCAACCGGCCGCTCACGAGCCCCAAGCCGATGGACGTCTACGACGTCCGCGACTGCGCCCACCCGAAGCTGCTCACCACCTACATGTGGCCGACGAACATCCACAACCTCACCATCTCCGGCAACGGCCGCTACGTCTTCGCCACCCAGCCGCTCCAGGTCGCCGACCTCAGTGGCCTCTTCGACGCCGATCCCGCCACCGGTGTGCGGTACGTCGGCAACCTCGAGGACGACGCCGCCGGTCCGCCGGTCGCCGTCGGTCCCACCGCCGACCTCGACGACGCCCTACCGGAGCAGGTCCGGGCCCAGACCCGGAGCAACTACCTGAGCCACGAGGCCTGGCCCAGCGCCGACGGCACGCGGTTGTACGTGGGTGGCCAGCTCCCCGTCTTCGAGCAGTTCACGATCATGGACATCGGCGACTGGCTCGCCGGCAAGGGCGCGCCGAAGGTCATCAGCCAACGCCAGGGCCGCGGCCACTCCGTCCGCACCGCCACCATCGGCGGGAAGGCGTTCGTGCTCCACTCCGAGGAGAGCGTGTTCGGCGCCGCCTACGGCTGTGCGCCCGAGTCGCTCAACCCGGCCGCCGGCGCGGCCCAGCCCTGGCTCACCGACGTCAGCGACCCCGTCCACCCCCACCAGGTCTCGCAGTTCGGCCTCGCCATCAACGATCCGACCAACTGCCCGGCCCAGCTCGACTCCGGCGTGCAGGCGTCGGTCCACTACCACGACGTCGACGACCCGACGCGGACGACCTTCGTGCTGGCATCGATGTGGAACGCCGGCCTGCGGCTCTTCGACGTCCGCGATCCGGCCCGCCCCGTCGAGGTCGCCTACTTCAACCCGGCCGACGTGCAGGCCGGGAGCGGGGTCACGCTCGACCACGCCTGGTCCCACATCCGGTGGATCCCCGAGACCGGCCAGGTCTGGCTCTCGACCGCCGCCGGGGGCTTCTGGGTGCTCGAGCTCGAACCCCAGGTCCGCCAGCAGCTCGGGCTCGGCACCCGTGCCGCCCGGTCGCCGAAGGGCCGGCCCGGCACGCGGGGCCTGACCCTTCTGACGACCGCACCAGCCATAGACCCCACGCCCTACTTCTGCACGCTCGGGGTCGTGCGCACCTGATCAGCCCTTGTTCGGGCCCATGAGCTTGAAGCCGGCGCCGGTCGGGTCGGTCAGCGTGGCCAGGCGGCCGTACGGCGTGTCGTCCGGGCCCTGCACCAGGGTCGCGCCGAGCCCGGTCGCCTTGGCGATCGACGCGTCGGTGTCCTCGGCCACGAAGTAGACCGACCAGTGAGCCGGCACGCCCTCGGGCAGGAAGCTGCTGGCGTCCATGACCCCAGCCAGCGCGGCCTCGTCCTTGCCGAGGGTGGTGTACCGGAACTCGTCGCTGTCGCCGACGGCCGTGGTGTCCCAACCGAAGACGTCCTCGTAGAACTTCACGACCTTGGCGTGGTCGCGCGTGAACAGCTCGAACCACCCGGGCGCGCCGGTCTCGGCCAGCACGCCGAAGCCCTTGTGCTCCTTGGGCTCCCAGATGCCGACGGCAGCACCACCGTTGTCGGCCAGCACGGCCATCACGCCGAGGTCGCCGACGTCCATGGCCGGGGCGTAGACCTGCCCGCCGTGGGCGACGACCGCGTCGACCGTCGCCTTGGCGTCCTCGACGGCGAGGTACACCGACCACATGTCGGGGGTGTCGACGTCGCCGTGGTTCGGCATGAAGCCGGCGACCTGCACGCCGTCGGAGAAGAACGTGCTGTAGCCGCCGAACTCCTCGGCGCCCTGCTCGAACGTCCAGCCGAACAGGTCGCAGTAGAACGACCTCGTCGCCTCGGGCTTCGACGTGAAGACGTCGATCCAGCAGGGGGCTCCGATGGGGGCGATCTCACGCTTCGGCATGGCCGTGCTCCTTGGTTCTCGGGGGTGTCACCGGCTCAGACGGTCGCACACCGGAGAACTCATCGGAGCTGGTTGCGCAAGATCTTCCCCACCTCGCTGCGGGGCAGGGCGTCGATCCAGTGGAAGGCGGCCGGCACCTTGTAGGCGACCAGGTGTTGGCGGCACAGGATCACCAGCTCGTCGTCGGGCACGGGCCGTCCGACGAGCCAGGCCACCGGCACCTCGCCGAGGCGATCGTCGGGCGCGCCGACGACGGCGACGTCGTCGACCGCGGGCGAGAGGCGCAGGACCTCCTCCACCGCCTCGGGGAAGACCTTGTTGCCACCCCGGTTGATGAGGTCGCCGGCCCGGCCTTCGATCCAGACGAAGCCGTCGTCGTCGATGCGGGCCAGGTCACCGGTGTCGATGAAGCCGTCGGCGTCGAGCCGCTCCTCGATGCCGGTGGCCGTGTTGGGCGGGCGCACGAGCAGGTGGCCGTCGCCGTCGACCTTGATGTCGACCCCGGGGTGGGGCTTGCCGACGGCGCCGACCTTCTCGGGGTGGGCCTTGGCGTCGGCCGCGGTCCAGCCGATGACCTCGCCGATCTCGGCCTGGCCGTAGCCGTTGAGCACGAACACCGGGTACTTGTCGGCGAAGCGCCGGGCCTGGAGCGGCGACAGCGGCGCCGTGATCGAGCGCACGTACTTGAGCGGGCCGAGGTCGGAGACGTCGGAGTCGGTGAGCATGGCCATCGCCGCCGGGGGCAGCACCGTCGAGCGGATCTCGAACCGGCGCACCAGGCCGGCGAACGCCTCCGGCTCGAAGCGGTCCATGATCACGAGCGCGGCGCCGGCCCGCAGCCCGAACAGGGAGTTGTAGAGCCCGGCGTTGAGCGCCATCGACACCGGGATGAGGTTGGGCGTGGGCCGCTTCGACCCGTCACCGCCACCCCGCAGCGGGCCGAGCACCCGGTCGAGCAGCTCGACGTAGGCCGTGTGCGTGTGGTGGATGGCCTTGGGCCGACCAGTGGTGCCCGACGTCCACATCACGAACGCCACGTCGTCGCCGTAGGGCTCGGTGCCCTCCCGGCGCTCGATGCCCGCGGTCGTGACGACGGCGGCGGGACCCGTGGCCTCGAGCACCGAGGCCACGTCGGGGTCGCGCGGGTTGACCGGCACGTAGACGCCGCCGGCCAGCCAGACGCCGACCATGGTGGCGATCAGCTCCGGGCCGTTCGGGAGCTGGACGGCCACGGCCCGCCCGCCGAGCGGGCCGAGCCCCTCGGCGATCCGCCGGGCGGCCTCCCGAGCCTCGCCCGCCGTGACCGTGCGGTCGACGGTGTGGAGCAGCCCCTCGTCGTCGCCGAACGGGTGCTCCATGAGGAGCGCGGCCAGGCTCATGCTGATGGTTCGCTCGCGAGCTCGCTCACTGCCAGTTCGGTTCGCGCTTCTCGGCAAAGGCGCGCGGCCCCTCGTCCTGGTCGGGGTGGCCCCACATCGAGACCAGCTCCAGGGCACCGAGCTTGCAAGCGTCGGTGAGGCCGTGCTCGAGGGCGCCCCACAGGGCCCGCTTGGTGGCGGCCATGGCGGCGGGCGAGTTCTTGGCGATCGTCTCGCCCAGCTCCTGGGCCCGCTCCCGGAGCTTCTCCGGCGGGTCGACGATCTCGGAGATCATCCCGAGCTGGAGGGCCCGCTCGGCGGTCATGCGCTCGTACTTGCCGACGAACGCCATGCGCATGACGGCCTCCACCGGCATCTTGCGCATGAGGCCGATGGCCTCGACCGACACGACCTGGCCGACCGACACGTGGGGGTCGAAGAACTGGGCGTCGCTCGCCGCGATCACGATGTCGGCGTCGGCCACCCAGTGGAACCCGCCGCCGGCGCAGATGCCGTTGACCGCGGTGATGACCGGCTTCCACACCTTCTGGTGCCACGAGGTGAAGTGGAGGTCGAAGTGCTCCATCGAGTCGCGGTAGCGCTCGAAGCCGACGCCGTCGCCGGCGATCTCCGACACGTCGACGCCGGTCTGGAAGCACCGACCGTTGCCGGTGTGGACGATGACCTTGACCTCGGGGTCACGGTCGAGCTCGAGCCACGCGTCGGCGAACTCGTCGCGCATGTCGGCGTTCATGGCGTTGAGCTGGTCGGGCCGGTTGTTGAGGAGCCAGCCGACGGGGCCGTGGCGCTCGACGACGAGGTGCTTGTAGCTCATGAGCGAGGGATCTCCTCCCAGGGCACGTCGGCCCACGGGTCCGGCTCGCGCGGCAGGCCGAGGACCCGCTCGCCGAGGATGTTCTTGTTCACTTCGGTGGTGCCGCCCTCGATGGTGTTGGCCCGGCTGCGCAGCATGCCGGACACCTCGAAGGGCGTGTCACCCTCCCACGCCGTGGCGCCGGGTCCGAGGAGATCCGCGGCCAGGAGCTGGATGCGCTGGTTGAGGGCACCCTGGTGGACCTTGCCGATCGAGGCCGCCGGGCCGGGCGTGCCCCCGGCCTGCACGGTGGCCCGCACCCGCTGGTTCGTCCAGTTGCGGACCTGCTCCTCGGAGTAGACGGCCATGAGCCGCTGGCGGACGAGCGGGTCACCCGTGCGACCCAGCTCCTTGGCCCGCTCGACCAGTCGCTCGGCGCTGGCCCCGCCGATGCGGCCGACGCCCCCCGAGCCCGAGCCCGAGACCATCTGGCGCTCCCCGGCCAGGGAGGAGCCGGCCACCCGCCAGCCGTCGCCGGCGGCGCCGATGCGCCACTCGTCGGGGATGCGGACGTCGTCGACGAACACCTCGTTGAAGTCGACCTCGCCGCCGAGGTGGCGCAGCTCGCGCACGTCGACGCCCGGCGCGTGGAGGTCGACGATGAAGTAGGTGAGGCCCTGGCGCTTCTTCAGCGTCGGGTCGGTGCGGGCCAGGCACACCGCGAAGTCGCTGAAGTGGGCCCACGTGGTCCAGACCTTCTGGCCGTTGAGCACCCACTCGTCGCCGTCGCGCACGGCCCGCATGGCGAGCGAGGCCAGGTCGGAGCCGGCGCCGGGCTCGGAGAGGAGCTGGCACCACTTCTCGTCGTTGCGCACCAGCGGCGGCAGGAACCGCAGGCGCTGCTCCTCGGTGCCGTGGGCGAACAGGGCCGGCGCGGCCGAGTTGAGCCCGAGCGGGTTGAGCCGACCGAGGTTGTACGGGGCCAGCACCGACTCGGCCACGCGGGCCTGGTCGGGGGTGAGGTCGAGGCCGAGGTACTCGCGCGGCCAGGTGGCCACGGCGAGCCCGCTCTCGGCGAACGTCGGGTACCAGGCCTCGTAGTCCTTGATCGGCCGGACCTTGCGGATGGCGCCCCGGCCGCCCGGCGCGGCGTCGCGCCAGGCCGGCGGGACGTTGGCCTCGACCCACGCCTCGACGGCGGCTCGGATCTCGTCGTCGCCGGCCTCCCGGGTCACCCCCAACACGTTCATATACGTTATACGACCGTGCCGGATGCGATCACCGACGAGGGCGTGGCCCAGCTGCGCAAGCGGATCGGCGTGGGGCAGCCCCACCCGCAACCGCCCCACTACCTCGTGCCCAACGAAGACGCCTTCCGCCACGTGGCCGAGGCCTACGGCGACGACAACCCCCTCTGGTGGGACGAGTCCCACGCCTCCCGGTGGGGCGGGCCGATCGCGCCCCCGCACCTGGTCGGGGGCGACACCATGATCGGCGAGGACGAGGTCGGCCGGCTCGACGACGAGACGAAGGCGCTCCTCAAGGGCGATCCGCTCCGCGGCGTCCACGCCTTCTACTCGGGGTCGTTCCGGGAGTGGTGGAACCCGCTTCGCCCCGGCACCCGCGTCACCCGCCGCAACGCGCTGGTGGGCGTGCACGACAAGGTCAGCGAGTTCGCCGGCCGGGCCGTGCACGAGTGGTCGGCCGAGGTGTTCGCGGCCAGGGGCGGGCCGGTGCTGTCGGGCCAGCTCCGCCTCATGATCCGCACCGAGCGCGAGAAGGCCAGCGAGCGCAAGAAGTACGACGACACCGAGATCCGGCCCTACACGGACGACGAGCTGGCCCGCATCGACGAGGCCTACGCGTCGGAGCACCGGCGGGGCGCCGACCCCCGCTGGTGGGAGGACGTCGACGAGGGCGACGAGCTCGACCCGCTGGTGAAGGGTCCGCTGCGCGTCACCGACATGGTGGTCTGGCACACCGGCATGGGCATGGGCCTCTACGGCGTGAAGGCGCTGCGCCTCGCCTACGAGCAGCGCCAGCGGGTGCCCCGCTTCTTCAAGCCCGACGACCTCAACATCCCGGACGTGCAGCAGCGGGTGCACTGGGACCCGGTGTGGGCCAAGCGGGCCGGCAACCCGGCCATCTACGACTACGGCCGCATGCGGGAGACGTGGCTCATCCACCTCTGCACCGACTGGATGGGCGACGACGCGTGGCTGTGGAAGCTCGACTGCGAGTTCCGGCGGTTCAACTACGTCGGCGACACGCAGTGGCTGCGCGGGGTGGTGACCCGCAAGTACCTGGCCGACGGCGGCCGTCCTGCCGTCGATCTCGAGCTCACCGCCCGCAACCAGCGCGGTGAGGAGACGACCCCGGGCCACGCGACGATCCTGCTGCCGAGCCGCGAGCACGGTCCGGTGCGGCTACCCGACCCGCCGGGGCGTGCCACCGACCTGCAGACCGCGCTCGACGCGATCGCCACCCGCTTCGCGGAGGATCAGCCATGAGCTACGGGTCCGTGAACCATCTCGGGATCGCCCTCGGCGCCGACGGCGTCCTGCGGCTGCACCTCGACAAGCCGGCCAAGCGCAACGCGATCGACGACGACATGGTCCTCGCGCTGATCGACGCGATCGACGCCGCCGGCCGCGACGAGGCGGTGCGGGCGATCGCGATCACCGGGGCGGGAGACCACTTCTGCAGCGGGTTCGACCTCGTCGGCCGCAACGCTGCCGGCGATGCGGCCAAACCCCGAGTCGGTGCGATCCAGCGCCGCATGCCGTCGCAGGCCCATCGACTCGTGCCCTTGATGCTCACCGTGCAGGTCCCGATCGTCGCCGCGGTGCGGGGTTGGTGCGCGGGAATCGGGCTCCACCTCGCGCTCGCGGCCGACTTCGCGGTCGTGGCCGACGACGCGCGTCTCTGGGAACCGTTTGCGGAACGGGGCTTCACCCCCGACAGCGGCGGCACGTGGCTCCTGCCCCGCCGCGTCGGCGAGGTCCGGGCCCGCGACATGCTGCTGCTCGGT
>JAODBP010000203.1 GCA_025464025.1 Actinomycetes bacterium
TGCGACAACCCGTACATGAACCAGAAGGCCAGCCTGAACCTGCGCTGGCAGATCCAGGGCTAAGGCTCTCTCACCTTCCTCCAAGCTGGGGATGTCGATGGCCGGGGCGAGAGCCCCGGCCATCGGCGCGCCCCGGCACCGGTGCCCTGGGCGGCCGGAACGGGACCGGGATCCGGAGCGGGCGCAGGTAACGTCCGCCCCGATGGCCAAGCCCCCCGTGCTCACCCCCCGTGCCGAGGACTTCCCTCGCTGGTACCAGGACGTCGTCGCCAAGGCGGAGCTGGCCGACAACGGGCCGGTCCGGGGCACGATGGTCATCCGGCCCTACGCCTGGGCCATGTGGGAGCTGATGCAGGCCGACATGGATCGCCGCATCAAGGCGGCCGGGGCCGAGAACGCCTACTTCCCGCTCTTCATCCCCGAGTCGTACCTCCGCCGGGAGGCCGAGCACGTCGAGGGCTTCAGCCCCGAGCTCGCCGTGGTCACCCACGCCGGTGGCAAGGAGCTCGACGAGCCGCTCGTGGTGCGGCCCACCAGCGAGACGGTCATCGGCGAGTACATGGCCAAGTGGATCCAGAGCTACCGCGACCTGCCGCTGCTGCTGAACCAGTGGGCCAACGTCGTGCGCTGGGAGCTGCGACCCCGCCTGTTCCTGCGGACCACCGAGTTCCTCTGGCAGGAGGGCCACACCGCCCACGTCGACCAGGCCGACGCCGCGACCTACGCCCGGCGGATCCTCGACGACGTCTACGCCGCCCACATGGAGGAGGCCCTCGCCATCCCCGTGCTCCGGGGCCGCAAGACCCGTCGGGAGCGCTTCGCCGGCGCGGTGAACACGATGACGTGCGAGGCGATGATGGGCGACGGCAAGGCGCTCCAGATGGGCACCAGCCACGAGCTGGGCCAGAACTTCGCCAAGGCGTTCGACATCACGTACCTCGACGACGGCGGACAGCAGCAGCACGCGTGGACCACGTCGTGGGGCACCTCGACCCGGATGGTCGGCGGGCTGATCATGTGCCACGGCGACGACGCCGGGATCCGGGTGCCACCGGCCGTGGCCCCGCACCAGGTGGTGGTGGTGCTGATCAAGGACGAGGGCGAGGCCCGGGCCGAGGCCGAGAAGATCACCCAGGCGCTCGTCGCCCAGGGCGTGCGGGCCAAGCTCGACGCCCGCGTCGACACCAGCTTCGGCCGTCGGGCCATCGACTGGGAGCTCAAGGGGGTGCCGGTCCGGATCGAGATCGGTCCCCGTGACCTGGCCGAGGGCCAGGCGACGCTCCTGCGGCGCGATCGGAACGAGAAGGAGTCGCTGCCCCTTGCCGGGGTGGTGGCCCGGGCCGTCGAGCTGCTGGCCGCCAGCCAGCACCAGCTCTTCGACGAGGCGCTGGCCCGTCGCGAGGCGGCCACGGCCGAGGTGGAGACGGTCGAGGAGGCCCTCGAGGCGGCCAAGACCGGCTTCGCCCGCATCCCGTACGCCACGCTCGGCGAGGCGGGGGAGGATCGCCTGGCGGCCGAGGCCGTCAGCGTGCGCTGCCTCCAGCGGCCCGATGGCACGGTGCCCGACGCCGACGACGAGCCCGACCTGGTGGCCTGGGTGGGCCGCTCCTACTGACGCCGACGCCGGACCGAACGGCTCAACGCCGGCCCTTCCCTGCCGATCGAAGGGCCGTGCGCCGTGCCCTCGCCGCCGTGGTCGTCGTCGCCCTCGTGGCGCTGGCCCCGGTCGCGCACGCCGCCCCGAAGCGCCCGCGCGTGCTGCTGTTCGGCGACTCCCTGCTGGTCGAGGCGGCCCCGCACGTCCGTGCCCTCGCCGCCAAGGCCGGCATCGACGTGGACATCGAGGCGTTCGGCGGCACGGCCATCTGCGACTGGCAGCCGAGCGTGAAGGCGACGCGTGACCGGTTCCGGCCGGATGCGTCCGTCATCGCCTTCTCGGGCAACAGCCTCACGGCCTGCACCCGGGACGCGTCCAAGCACCAGCTCTACGGGGCGGCCCTCGGCGTGCGGTACGGGCAGGACCTCGATGCCATGGCCGCCGTCCTGCGCCCGTCCGGTCCGGTGTACGCCGTGCGGCCACCGGCCCGGAAGTACTGGAACGTCAGCGCCCAGGCCGTCGACGCCGCCTACTCCGACGCCGGTCGGATCCGGACGACGCGGATCATCGACGGTGGGCAGCTCATCTCGCCCGGCGGCACCTGGGCGTCGCTGCTGCCCTGCCTGGCCTCGGAGCCGTGCGTCGGTCCGGTGGTGAAGGGCCTGCGGGAGAACGTCGTCCGCTCACCCGACGGCCTGCACTTCTGCCCGACCGGCTACGACAAGGGCCGGTGCGGCGAGTGGTCGTCCGGGGCCTACCGGTACGCCGTGTCGATCATGGGCCCGGTGGTGCGCGACCTCGGTCGCTGAGCGACAGCACCTGTTCACCCAGCCGTCCCCCGCCCGACCTCAGGTGGGGGTGCGCGGGGCCGACCGAGAGGTGTGCGCCTGGCTCGCCTCCTGCTCCCGCTCGTCCCCGTGGCGGCCGCCGTCGCGTCGACGCACGCGGCCGGGGCGGCGACGGTCGTCCCAGGACGACCGGTGGCCCCGCCCCGCCCCGTCGTGACGGTGTTCGGCGACTCGCTCGTCGACGAAGCCGCCGACTTCCTGCGCTACTTCGGGTCGCTCGAGGGCGCGGAGGTGCGCGTGCGCTCCCAGGGCGGGACGGCGCTGTGCGACTGGCGGGCCGAGGCCGAGCGGGCCGTGGCCGACCCCCAGGTCGACGCCGTGGCGCTGGCCTTCACCGGCAACAACCTGACGCCCTGCGCCGCCGGCCTCGTCGGCCCTCCGCTCGGCGATCGCTACGCCGACGACGCCCGGGCCGTCATGGCCTCGGCCCGCGGGGCGGTGCCGGTGCTCTGGGTGACGGGGCCGGCCTCCTGGTACGACAACCCGAACGGCGACCTGGTGGCCGCCCGGATCACGGCCACGGCCACCGAGTGGCCCGACGCCCGGGCGGTCGACGGGGCGGCGGCCATCTCGCCCGGCGGCGTGTGGTCGCGCACCCAGCCGTGCCTGGCCGGCGAGCCCTGCACCGGACCGGTCGTGGACGGCGTGCGCACCAACCTCGTTCGCGCCCCCGACGGCATCCACTTCTGCCCGACCGGGAAGCCCTCGGTCGGGGGCCGCACGCGGCCGTGCGGCACGTACTCCTCCGGCGCTCGGCGCTACGCCGTGGCCATCCTGGGCCCGTTGCTGGCGGCCGCCCGGGGGCCGGCAGGCGTTCCCGTCGGCTGAGCCGCTATGCTCTCTGGGCCGTCCGATCGGTCCGCCGATCGGAGGGGGAGGCGTGGGCATTGCCCACGCCTTTGCATGTACTAGTGGCCCTTTGAGAGGGAAGGAGGAAGGCCGATGGCTACGAGCGAACGCATCGCGGAGCTGGTGGAGCCGATCCTCCACGACCGCGGCCACGACCTCTACGACGTCGAGCTCACCGGCGCGACGGTCCGCATCCTCGTCGACCGGCAGGGTGGCGTCGCCCTCGACGACCTCGAGCAGGTCGCCCGCGAGATCTCCACGGCCCTCGACGAGGCCGACCCGCTGCCCGACCGCTTCTACCTCGAGGTCTCGAGCCCTGGGCTGGAGCGGCCGCTGCGCCGCCCCGACCACTTCCAGACCGCGGTCGGCAGCAAGGTGAAGGTCAAGACCCACCCCTCGGTCGAAGGCGATCGCCGCGTCGACGGGACCCTCGTGGCCGCCGACGCCGACGGCTTCACCGTCGAGACCGACGCCGGCACCCGCACCCTCGGCTACGACGACGTCGAGCGGGCCCGCACGGTCTTCGAGTGGGGCGGCGCACCAAAGCCCGGCACGAACAAGTCTTCCGGCACGACCAAGAAGGTGAAGTCATGACCACGACGGGCAACCCCGACATCTTCGATGCGCTCCAGATGCTGGCCGCCGACAAGGGCATCTCGGTCGACACCCTGCTCGAGGCCCTGGCCAACGCCCTGGTCAGCGCGTACAAGCGCATGCCGAACGCGGCCGAGGAGGCCTACGTCACGATCGACGCCGAGTCGTTCGAGATCCGGGTCTACGGCCAGGAGCTCGACGAGGACGGCAACGTCACCCGTGAGTGGGACGACACGCCGAGCGACTTCGGCCGGATCGCCGCCCAGACGGCCAAGCAGGTGCTCATGCAGCGCGTGCGCGAGGCCGAGCGGGAGCTGAAGTACGAGGAGTACGCCGGCCGCGAGGGCGACATCGTCACCGGCATCATCCAGCAGACCGACAGCCGCTTCACCTTGCTCGACCTGGGCAAGGTCGAGGCGCTCCTGCCCCAGGCCGAGCAGGTGCCCTACGAGCGGCCCGAGCCCGGCACCCGGCTGAAGGCCTACATCGTCGAGGTCCGCAAGAACCCGCGCGGCCCGCAGATCGTCGTCAGCCGCACCCACCCGGGCCTCATCAAGCGGCTCTTCGAGCTCGAGGTCCCCGAGATCGCCGACGGCATCGTCGAGCTGAAGGCCGTGGCCCGCGAGCCCGGCCACCGCACGAAGATCGCCGTCTGGTCCAACGACGCCAACGTCGACCCGGTCGGCGCGTGCGTCGGCGCCCGGGGCGCCCGCGTGCGCATGGTCGTCAACGAGCTCCGGGGCGAGAAGATCGACATCGTCCCCTTCACCGAGGACACGCAGGACTTCGTGATGAAGGCCCTGTCGCCGGCCAAGGTGAAGGAGGTCCGCCTCGACGAGGAGACGGGCACGGCCGAGGTGATCGTCCCCGACTACCAGCTCTCGCTCGCCATCGGCAAGGAGGGCCAGAACGCCCGCCTCGCCGCCCGCCTCACCGGCTGGCGCGTCGACATCAAGAGCGAGTCCCAGCTGGCCGAGGAAGAGGCCGGCTACGCCGGCGAGGAGTGGGCCGAGGGGGAGTGGATCACCGACGAGGCCGGCCAGCAGGTCTGGCGCCCGGCCGAGGGTGGTCCCGCCGTCACGGCCGAGGAGTGGTCCCATGGCGAGGGTGACCCCGCCGCTGAAGGGGACGCCGAGGCCGCGGTCGCATCGTCGCCCGCAACGGCTGACGGTGGCGACGCGCCCGAGAGCGCGGCGCCCACGGAGGTCGGCGAGGAGGTCGCGGAAGCGGCCGCCGGCGACGAGGCCGGCTCCGATGTGAGTGGGGAAGGGGCCTGACGCGGGGCCGGTCAGGACCTGCGTGGGCTGTCGGGCCCGCCGCACCCAGGACGACCTCCTGCGCGTGATCGGGCGTTCCGACGGCACACTGGAGGTCGGACGCACGCTCCCGGGGCGGGGGGCGTGGGTGTGTCCCGACATCCGGTGCATCGACCAGGCGGAGCGTCGCAAGGCGTTCCCCCGGGCACTGAAGCAAGACCTTGCGGCTGGGGCGGTTCCCGCCCTGCGTGCGAGGATGGTTACCGAGTTCGACATGGAAGGGCGTTAGAGAAGCTTGGCAGCGAAGATCCGGGTCTACGAGCTAGCTCGTGAGCTCGGCCTCACCAACAAAGAGACCCTCGACCTGTGCGAGGAGCTCGGCATCCAGGCCAAGAGCCACTCCTCGAGCATCGAGGACGCCCAGGCCGACCGCATCCGGCGCAAGGCCGACCGTGACGGGCTCCGTCGCGACGTGCAGCCGGAGGAAGAGGAGCCGGCGCCGAAGAAGGCCGCCTCCAAGAAGGCCGAGCCGGCCGCATCCGGGAGTGCCGAGGAGCAGCCGGCGCCCGCGGCCCCTGCTCCGGCGCCCGCACCTGCGCCGGCCGCCGAGCCGGCACCCGCCGCCGAGGCCCCGGTCGCCCCCGCTTCCGAGCC
>JAODBP010000277.1 GCA_025464025.1 Actinomycetes bacterium
CGACCACCCCGACCTACGGCGCCGGCGGCCCACCCTCGACCTAGGCCGCCACCACGTGGCTCTGGGTCCCGGAGACGGCTCGTCGGGCCGCCGTCTCGGGGACCGAGAACCGGAGGGCGAGGACGTAGGCCGCGCCGACCGTCGCGTGCAGCACCGCGAGGCACAGGCGCGTGGAGGTCGACGCGTCGAGCCCGGGGAGGCCGACGAGGCTGGCGACGACGAGGCCGGCGGCGACGACCTGGAGGGTCCGGGTGAACGGGTGGCCGAGGCGGGTGGCGACGGCGGCGACGAGCAGGCCGCCGGCGAAGGTGGCGATCGACATCCCGACGATGTCGACCAGCCGCACGTGGCCGGCGGTGCCGTGCTCCACGTAGGCGAACGACACGTCGCCGGCCCGGGCCACGCCCCAGACGGCGGCGTTGACCGCGGCGGCGCCCAGCCCGAAGGCGGCCCCGGTGCGCAGGAGGCGGGTGGTGGTCATGGTGGCTCCTCTCGATCAGGGGCCCGGCGGGCACCCTCACGAGCAGGTCGAAGCTGGACCCCCAAGTTCGACACGCGCCCGAGGATCAGCCCGGCGGGGGTGAGAGGACGGCGCGCTTGTGGGTGCCCTGGCTGACGCGGCCACGGGGGCCGGTCACCACCACGTCGAAGGTGAGCTTGCGGCCCTCGATCTCGACGAGCTCGGCGGCGATGCCGATGTGCTCGCCGACCAGCACGCTCGACTCGTGGCTCACGCACACGTGGATGCCCACGGTCACCTCGCCTTCGTCGAGGTGGTCCTTGGTGACCTCGAAGCAGACCCACTCGATGAGCCCGATCATCGACGGCGTGGCCAGCACCGGGTGGAACGCGTGGTCGGTCGACCACTTCGTCGTGACCTCGTGGTTGGCCGAGCCGGTGAGCCCGGTGAGCAGCGTCGGCTTCACACGAGGTAGCGGGAGATCGACTCGATCACGCAGGCCGGCTTGGTGCCGCCCTCGACCTCGATGGTGATCGTGACGAACGCCTGGATGCCGCCCTTGATCTCCTCGACCGCGGTCAGCTCGGCGCCGCCGCGGACCTTCGAGCCGACCGGCACCGGCGCGGGGAAGCGGATCTTGCCCGTGCCGTAGTTGATGCCCATCGAGAACCCCGTGACCTCGACGATCTGGGGCAGGAACAGGTTCGACAGCGACAGGGTCAGGTAGCCGTGGGCGATGGTGCCGCCGTAGGGCCCGTCCTTCGCCTTCACCGGATCGACGTGGATCCACTGGTGGTCACCCGTCGCCTCGGCGAAGAGGTCGACGCGGTCCTGGGTGATCTCCAGCCAGTCGCTGTAGCCGAGGTGGGTGCCGACCGCCGCCTGCACGGCGTCGGCCCCGTCGAGCACGGTGTGAGCCATGGCCGGACGGTAGCGGGCTCAGCCGGCGAGCAGCTCCAGCGCCCGGGTCAGGTCGGCGGTGAACGAGGCGGCGTCGGCGACGACGTTGTCGCGGTACTCCTCGACGGTCAGCTCGTGGCCGGCCACGCCGTTGGCCAGGTTGTCGACCTTCACGATCCCGGCGTAGGCGAGCCCGGCCTCGCCGGCCAGGACCAGCTCGGCCGGCATCGTCATCCCGACGACGTCGGCGAACGACGCCAGCAGCCGGATCTCGGGCCTGGTCTCGAAGCGGGGACCGCGCACCATGGCGTAGGTGCCACCGTCGACGAGCGGCGACGGCCAGGCGCCGACCACCCGGGCCCGCCAGTCGGGATCGAAGCCGGCCATCCGGTAGCCGTCGGTCGTGTCGTGGAAGGTCGGGTACGTCGTGAGGGCGAGGAAGTCGTCGGGCGCCAGCACCGTGCCGGGCCCGAGGTGCGGGTGCAGCCCACCACCGGAGCCCAGCGCCAGCACCCGATCGCACCCGGCGGCGACGAGGGCTCGCACGTTGGCGTGGTGGTCCACCAAGTGGGCCGGCACCGCGCCGTCGGGGCCGTGGCGGAGCACCACCACGAAGCCGCCGCAGTCGTGCACGGCCACGCCGCCATGGACGTCGGCCGAGCGCACGGGGAACGGGTTGGCCGGCAGCGACGAGCCGATGACGAGGCCGAGGCGCACCCGCGGACCGTAGTGCTTGCTAGGAAGTCCCCATGAGCGTGCGGTTGGGGGCGGACGAGGCGTGGGGCGTGCTCGCCGGCGCCCACACCGGGATCTTCACCACGCTGCGCCGCGACGGCGTGCCGATCGCCCTGCCCGTCTGGTTCGTGGTGCTCGACCGGACGATCTGCCTCAGCGTGCCGGCTGCCACCAAGAAGCTGGCCCGGGTGCGCCACGACCCCCGTGCGTCGTTCCTCGTCGAGTCGGGCCTGGCCTGGGTCGACCTCCAGGCCGTCCACCTCACCGGCACCGTGGAGGTGGTCGACGACGTCGACCTCATCATGCGGATCGACGATGCCCTCGAGGCCAAGTACGGAGCCTTCCGCACGACGCGGGTCGACCTGCCCGAGCGCACCCGGGCCCACTACGCCGACCGGGCCTTCCTGCGCCTGCACCCCGACGAGAGGATCCTGTCGTGGGACAACCGACGCCTCACCTGAACGTCACGCACCTCAACGTCATGGACGACACCGGCGTCCGCACGATCACCATCGATCGGCCCGAGGTGAAGAACGCGCTCACCACCGCCATGCGGGACGGGCTCTGCAACCTCCTCGCCGACGCCGACGCCGACCCGGACGTGCGGGTCGTGGTGCTGACCGCCGTCGACCCGGTGTTCAGCGCCGGCGTCGACTTCAAGGAGGCCGGCGCCTCGACGTCGTCGACCAACCCGGGCGAGGCGCTCCGGGCCATGGCCACGCCCGTCATCTGCGCCGTGAACGGCGCCTGCGTCTCCGGCGCCCTCGAGATCGCCCTCAGCTCGACGTTCGTGGTCGCCTCCGACCGGGCCCGCTTCGCCGACACCCACGCCCGCCTCGGCGTGGTCGCCACCTGGGGCCTCACTGCCCTGCTGCCCCGCGCCGTCGGGCTGCGCAAGGCGCGCGAGATGAGCATCACCGGCAACTTCGTCGCCGCCGACGAGGCCCTGCGCATCGGCCTGGTCAACCACGTCGTCCCTCACGACGAGCTGGCCTCGTTCACCGCGCTCCTCGCCGCCGACGTCGCCACCACCGGCGCCGTGGCCGAGGTGCTTTCCCTCTACGACCGGGGCGACGGCGCCCCGCTGGCCGAGGCCCTCGCCCTCGAGGCCGAGCACGCCGCGACCCGCACCTACGACCTGGAGGCCTTCCGCCGGGCCGGCACCGAGACCGCCCGCAGGGGGAGCACCACGTGAAGTTCGGGATCTTCTTCGAGATGAGCACGCCCCGGCCGTTCACCGGCGGCATCGAGCGCCAGGTGTACGACAACGCCCTCGAGCAGGCCCGGCTGGCCGACGAACTGGGCTTCGACACGGTGTGGGCCGTCGAGCACCACTTCCTCGAGGAGTACTCGCACTGCTCGGCGCCCGAGGTCGTGCTGGCTGCGGTGGCCGGGCAGACCACGCGGATCCGCGTCGGCCACGGCGCCGTGGTGTGCGTGCCGGAGATGAACCACCCGGTGCGCATCGCCGAGCGGGCCGCCGTGCTCGACATCATCTCGGGTGGCCGGCTCGAGCTGGGCACGGCCCGCTCGTCGACCTGGACCGAGCTGGGCGGCTTCGAGGCCGACCCGGACGAGACCAAGAAGACGTGGGACGAGTACGTACGGGTGCTCCCGAAGATGTGGGGGCCCGACCACTTCTCCTGGGACGGCCACTCGTTCTCGATGCCCGAGCGCAACGTCCTGCCCAAGCCGATCCAGGACCCGCACCCGCCGCTGTGGGTCACGGTCACCAGCCCCGGCACCGAGCTCGACGCCGCCGACCGGGGCCTCGGCTGCCTCGGCGTGGCCGCCGCCGGCTACGCCGAGCAGGAGCGTCGGACGAAGGAGTACCACCGCCGCATCCAGCACTGCGACCCGGTCAGCTCGGTGGTGAACGACCAGGTGACGACGCTGAACTTCCTCTACTGCCACGAGGACCCGGCCGTCGCGGCGAAGCGGGGGATGGGCATGGTCGGGCTGTTCGGCTTGGCCAACTCGCACCTGCTCTGGACCCGGGAGGCGTACCCGACCCGGGCCTACCAGTCGCTGGGCAACCTCTCCCCCGGCGCCCGCTCGTCCGCCGGATCGCCCGGCGAGCAGTACGGCATCCCCGAGGGCATCGTGGTGGGCGATCCCGACCTCATCACCGCGGCGATCGAGCGGTGGGAGTCGGTCGGCGTCGACGGGGTGAACTTCCTCCTCAACGCCCTGGAGGTCCTGCCCCAGGAGCAGGTGCTCGAGAGCATGCGGCTGTTCGCCCGCGAGGTCATGCCCCGCTTCGGGAAGGGGGCCTGATGCTGACGGGAACCGCCGCCGTCGAGTCGTTCCGGGCCGGCCACGTCCCGACGTGGGACGTCGAGGCCGTCACCCTCGAGGGCTTCGAGGTCGTGCAGGCCCTGTTCGAGCTGCGCGCCGCCGGTCGCGAGGCCGTCCTGCCGCCCGCCCTCCACCCGACCAACCCGCCGACCCTCGCCGTCCAGGTGTGGCGGGTCGGGGGGTCGCCGTGGGGCGCCTTCGAGCTGGCCCAGGTCCGGGTGCAGTGCCGCAGCGGCCTGCGGCCCCGCGGCTTCGTCACCGGGTCGGTGGTCGACAACGAGGATGCCGGCGCTGCACTCGCCGCCGGCTGGGGCTTCACCCCGACGTCGGGCGAGGTGCGCCTGCGCCGGTTCTACGACGAGACCACCGTCGAGGTCGACGTCGACGGGGCACCCGTCCTGCGGCTCTCGGGCGCCGACCCGGATCCGCTGGGCGCCCACGACGTGAGCTGGTCGTCCACGCTCAACCTGGCCGAGACGCCCAACGGGCTGCGGCTGGTGCAGCTCGACCTCGACGTCGTGCCGGAGCGGGTCGAGCGACTGCACCCGCGGCTCGACGAGTTCGACGCCGAAGCCTGGGGCAACGAGCTGCTCGACCCCTGGTACCCGGTCTCGGCCTCGGTCGCCGTCGGCACCGCCACCCTCCCGCCCGTCCGCTACGTCTGCCGCCCCGACGTCCTCGCCTTCGAGGGCACCGAGACCGTCGGCTGACCCACCCCTCGCGCGATCGCGTGACGATGTCGCCATCGCCGTCTCGACCGGGTCGGCGGTGGGCAGGGGTGGGGCGATGTCAGACGAGCACCTTCCCCTCCTCTTCGTCCTCCCCGCGGTGGTCCTGGGGGTCGTGCTCTCCGGCGTGACCATGGTCGCCTTCCTCGGCACCATGCACGCCGGCTGACGTCAGGACAGGCGCGCGGCTCGGGCCGTGAGGTAGCGCTGCTCGGGGAGGTTGGTCGTCCGGCCCCGGGCCTCGAGGTACTCCGTCCGAGCCTCGACGAGGTCGCCGGTGCGCTCGAGCAGGTGGGCCCGGACGGCGTGGTAGCGGTGGTGCGACGTGATCCGCTCGTCGTCGAGCGAGGCCAGCAGGTCGAGCCCGGCGGCCGGGCCGTGCACCTCGGCCACGGCGACGGCTCGGTTCAGGGTCACGACCGGGCTCGGCGCCAGCCGCTCGAGCAGCCCGTACAGCGCGAGGATCTCCTCCCAGTCGGTCGCCTCGGCCGACGGCGCCTCGTCGTGCACGGCGGCGATGGCGGCCTGCACCTGGTACGGCCCGAGGGCGGTGCGGGTCAGGGCGTCGGTGACGAGGGCGACGCCCTCGGCGATCATCGCCCGGTCCCAGCGGGCCCGGTCCTGCTCGTCGAGCGGGACCATCCCGCCGTCGGGCGCGGTGCGGGCGGCCCGGCGGGCATCGGTGAGGACCATGAGGGCGAGGAGCCCGGCCACCTCGCCGTCGTCGGGCCGCAGCCGGTGCACCTCACGGGTCAGCCGCACGGCCTCGGCGGTGAGGTCGGTGCGGAGCAGGTCGGGGCCCGAGGTCGTGGTGTAGCCCTCGTTGAAGATCAGGTAGAGGACCTGGAGCACGACGCGCAGGCGCTCGGGCTGCTCGTCGGGTGGCAGCTCGAAGGTGGCCCCGGCCGACTTGATCGACGCCTTGGCCCGACTGATGCGCTGGCCCATCGTCGCCTCCGGCACGAGGAAGGCCCGGGCGATCTCGCCGGTGGTGAGGCCGCCCACGGCCCGCAGCGTGAGCGCGAGCTGCGAGGGCGGCGACAGCGCCGGGTGGCAGCACAGGAGCAGGAGGGTGAGGGTGTCGTCCCGGTCGAGCACCTCGGGCCCGACGTCGAGGGCGGTGGCGTCCTCCCGCCGGCGCCGGGCCTCGTCGCTGCGGAGCTGGTCGGTCAGCCGGCGGGACGCCACCGTGACCAGCCACCCCCGTGGGTTGTCGGGCACGCCCTGGGTCGGCCACTGCTGCGACGCGGCGAGCAGGGCCTCCTGGACGGCGTCCTCGCAGGCGTCGAAGTGGCCGTAGCGCCGCACGAGGGCGCCGAGGACCTGCGGCGCCAGCGGGCGCAGCAGGTCCTCGACCCGTCCTTCACTCACCCGACGTGCGGGTCAGCTTCGTGCAGGAGAGGGCGCACCTCGACCTGGCCGAACCGGGCGAACGGGTTCAGCGCGGCGATCTCGTAGGCCCGCTCGGCCGACTCGACGTCGACGATCGTGAAGCTCCCGAGGTGCTCCTTGGTCTCCAGGTACGGCCCGTCGCTCACGATCGTGGGCCCGTCCTTGCGGGTCACGGTCTTCACCACGGCGTTGTGGCCGACGCCGTAGGCGCCGACGAACTCACCCGATTGCACCAGCGCGGCGTGCGAGGCGTCGGTCTCCCGGACCACCTCGGCCATCACGGCCGGCTCGAACGAGCTCCACAGCTCGTCGTTGCCGTAGATGAGCAGCATGTACTTCACGTCGGATCTCCTCCGTCTCCCGGCGCCCGGTGCGGCGCCTCACCCGTCAGTCGGAGCCGTCAGCTGGCGTTCGACATCCCGACGAGATCTTCCGACCGCTTCCACAGCTCGGCGGCCAGCACGTCGTCGCGGGCCTGGGCGTTGAGCTTCTTCTCGGCCCGCTTGCCGTCGATGAAGTAGCCGCCGTTCACTCCGGCCAGGTCGGGGTCGGTGGCCACGACCAGCGACGTGAACGCACCCTGCTCCGGCGTCTTCATGAACCGCCCGGCGATCCCGGACAGGAACGCAGGCGGCGCGCCCAGCGCCGTGTTGACGGCGCCCGGGTGCACGGCGTTCACCGTCACGCCGGTTCCCTCGAGCCGCTTGGCCAGCTCGCGCACGAAGAGGATGTTCATCAGCTTCGTCTCGCCGTAGCGGGGCAGCCCGAGGACGCCGTAGCCCCGGCGCTCGGCCTCGAGGTCGTCGACCTTCAGCTTCCGGAACTTGTGGGCCTCGGAGGCGACCACGACGATCCGGCTCGGCGCCGACCGATGGAGCAGCGGCAGCAGGAGGTTGGTCAGCAGGAACGGGCCGAGGTGGTTGACGGCCAGCATCTGGTCGTGGCCCTCGGCGGTGCGCTCACGTGATCGGACGGTCAGGCCGGCGTTGTCGACGAGCACGTCCAGGCGCTCGAGCCTCGCCTCCAGCTCGGCCGCGGCTCGACGGACGTCGGCCTGCTGCCCCAGGTCGGCCAGCACGATGTCGGTCGAGGCGCCGTCGACGGAGGCGTCGATGTCGGCCTTTGCCGCCTCGGCCCGGCCCTGGTTCCGGCACAGCAGGACGACGTGGAAGCCGGCCCGGGCCAGCCCTCTCGCCGTCTCCAGGCCGATCCCCGAGTTCGCTCCGGTCACCACGGCGGTCTGCATCGCGGAATCCTGTCACGGGCCTCCCAGTTGGGCGCCAGCCCGCTCGACCCACGGGTCGAGCACGGTGGCGTCGGACCACGCCGAGTCGAGCAGGTAGAGGCCGCGGGTCGGGCAGGTCGCCCCGAGCTCGACCAGCACCGGCTTGAGCAGCAGCTCGGGCGCCATGGCGTGTCCCGGCCCGGCGCCCAGCATCACCGGCACAGCGTGCACCCCGGCCATGCCGTCGGTGGGGATCTGGTCGAGGAACAGCTTCAGCAGCCCGGTGTAGGTGGCCTTGTAGGTCGGGCTGGCCACGACCACGAGCGACGACGCGCACACGGCGGCGACGGCCTCGGCCACCGCCTCGTCGCCCCAGCCGAGCAGGCCGGGGCCGAGGTCGACGACGTCGATCACGCGGTCGGGCGGGGTGCCGGTGAGGCGCTCGGCCACCAGCACGGCGGCCTCGTAGGTGCGGGACCTCGGCTTGGGGTTCCCGACGACGACGGTGGTGGTCACGTCAGTATTCGAGCAGGTTGTCCCGGAACTGCTCGTGCGTGTACGAGGTCCGGGTCAGGCCGCGGCGCTGGAGGGCGGGCACCAGCCCCTCGGCGACGTCGGCGACGTAGCGACGGTTGAGCGGCCCGGCGTTGGCGGTCAGCAGGAACCCGTCGCCACCGACCTCCTCCATGACCGCCTCCATCTGGTCGGCCACGTCGTCGGGCGTGCCGACGAGCTGTACCGAGCTGCCCATGCCCTCGCTGGCCAGCTGCCGGAGGGTCTTGCCGCTCCCCTCCTGCATGAACTTGGTGAGCGAGCCCTGCTCGCCGTTGGTGGTGAGCGGGGGGAGCACCTCGTCGAGCGGGAACTGCGAGAAGTCGATGTCGGTGATGGAGGCGATGAGGAGCAGCGACTGCATCTGGTAGCGCTCGCTGGCCGCCATGCGGGCCCGCTTCTCCTCGGCCTCGGCCGTGGTCGCGCCCAGCACCGGCGAGACGAGGAACAGGACCTTGATGTCGTCGGGCTTGCGGCCCTGGGCCTCGGCTCGGGCGCGGACGTCGTCGCGGTACTCCTTCATGCCGGCCGGCCCGTTGGCGATGGCGACGATCGAGTCGGCCCACTTGGCCGCGAACTGTCGTCCCTTGGGCGAGCCGCCGGCCTGGACGAAGACCGGACGGCCCTGCGGCGGGCGCACGGTGGTCAGCGGTCCGCGCGACTTGAACCACCGGCCCTCGAAGTCGATCGTTCGGACCCGGTCGCCCCGGGCGAACGTGTCGGTCTCGCGGTCCATGACGACGGCATCGGTGTCCCACGACTCCCAGAGCTGGGTGCAGAGCGTGACGTACTCGTCGGCGATGTCGTAGCGGAGGTCGTGCTCGGTGAGCTTGTCCTGCCCGAAGTTCTGGGCCGCGGCGTCCTCGCCCGAGGTGACGATGTTCCACCCGAACCGGCCCTTGGCGATGTGATCGACCGTGGCCGCCAACCGGGCCAGCATGAAGGGCGGGTAGAAGCTCGTGGACATGGTGGCCACCAGGCCGAGCCGGGACGTGGCGCCGGCGATGAGCGTGGCCAGGGGCACCGGGTCGTGCTTCGGCGTCATCATGGCGTACTTCAGGTAGGCGTCGAACGAGTGCCCGTAGGCATCGGGGACCATCAACGTGTCCTCGATGAGCATGTAGTCGAAGCCAGCCCGCTCCAGCGACCGGGCCATGTCGACGTAGAACTCGCCGGTGAAGGCGTCCTCGGTGGCCGAGAAGGCATCGTTCCACTCGAGCGCGGTGAAGTTGAGGAACCACCCGAGGTGGAAGGGCGAGGGCATGCCCGATCTTGGGCCGACCGCTGTTTCCTGTTGCTTGCCCCGGCGTGAAGATGACCTTGACGGTTTGTTGAATCAGCCGCCGTCGATCAGGCCGCGTCGACCATGGCGGCCCGCCATGCCCGGAGCGGCACGTTCCGCTCGGCCGGGGTGCAACCGAGCCGCACGACCACCAGGTCCTTGGCCGGGCAGACCGTGATCGACTGGCCCTCGTAGCCCCGCGCCTCGAACACGCCCTCCGCCGGCAGCCACCAGTGGGCCCCGTACCGCGAGTCGCTCTCCTCGTCGTAGGAGCGGGGCCGGAGGCCGTGCTCGACCCAGCTCGACGGCAGCAGGTCCTCGCCGCGGCCCAGGTAGAGCTGTCCGAAGCGGGCGAAGTCGCGGGCCGTGGCGAACACGTACGACGAGGCGACCCAGGTGCCGGCGGCATCGAGCTCGGGCCGGGCCGACGCCATGCCGAGCGGCGCGAACAGGGCGTCCCGGAGGAACTGCTCGTACCGGTCGCCCCGACCGACCACGTCGCCCACGATCGACGCCAGGACGTTGGACGTGCCGCTCGAGTAGTTGAACCGCGTCCCGGGCGTGACGGCGAGCGGCCGGCCGACGGCGTAGGCGGCCACGTCCTCCATCCCGGAGCCGAAGAGCATCTCGATGGTGTCGGAGCGCTCGCCGTCGACGTAGTCCTCGTTGAAGTCGAGCCCGTCCCGCATGGCGAGCAGGTCCTCGATCGTGATCCCCGACCGCGGATCACCCGACCAGGCGTGCACCGGTGCCGGCTCGTCGACGGCGAGGCGGCCGTCGGCGACGAGCACGCCGATGGCGGCGTGCAGCATCGACTTGGCCATCGACCAGCTCCGGAGCGGGGTCTCGGGACCGACCACCTGCCCGCCGGGGAGCGTGCCGTAGCGCTCGGCCACCACCTCCCCGGCCTGGAGGACGAGCACCGCGAAGCTGGTTGCCAGGAGCCCGTCGGAGTCGAACGCGTCGTCCACGAGTGCGTCGAGCACGGCCACAAGCTTGACCGATCCGGGCCGCGGGCGTTGGATGGATGCAGGGGGTGGGCCACATGAGACGTGTCCTCGTCGTCGCCAACCGGACGCTCTGCGAGCCCGCGCTCCTGCGAGCGCTGCGGGCGGCGACCCTGTCGGCGTCCGTGCAGCTCCACATCGTCGTGCCGGCGTCGCACCCGGCCGGCTTCTGGACCGACGCCCAGGCCGAGCTCGAGGCCCAGGAGCGCCTGGTCGCCATCGTCGGGGCCCTCGACGCCGAGGGCATCCACGCCACCGGCGAGATCGGCGACCCGAGCCCGGTGACCGCGGTCATCGACGTCCTCCGGCGGGAGGTGGCGTTCGACGAGGTGATCGTGTCGACGCTCCCCCACGGTCTCAGCCGCTGGCTCAGCGCCAACGCCGTCCGCCGCATCGCTGCCCTCGGCCTCCCCGTCACCCACGTCGTCGCCGGCGAGCTCCCCGTCGAGGTCTGACCCGGCGACTACGCCAGGGGCGAGCCGGCGCAGGAGCCGGAGGTGCAGCGGCGGGAGGGCCAGGTGCTGGCCGCCACCGTGGCCAGCGGGTGACCGGACGGCAGCGGCTTCAGGTGCAGGCCGCGGGCGTCGATCGGGCCGGCGACGTGAGCCGTGGTCGTGGTGGTCGGCGCCGCCGTGGTGCTGGTGGTGGTCGACGTCACCGGCACCGCCGCCGTGGTGGTCGTGCTGATCCGCACGGTCGTCGTGGTGGTCGTCGGGGCCGGGCTCGACGGCGTGCTCGGGGTCGACGGCGTGCTGGGCGACGCACCGTCGGCGAGGAACGTGTAGCCGCCCGCCAGGGTGACCGTGGTCGAGCCGCTGGTGACGGTCACGTCGACCGTGCCGGCCGTGTGGGCCGGCGTCCGCACGAGGAGCATCGTCGGCCAGGCCACCGAGACCTGGGCCACCGACCCGCCGAAGCGCACGACCGATGCCGAGGTGAAGCCGGTGCCACCGATCACCACGGTGCTCCCGCCGGTGCGGGCGCCGCTGCTCGGTGACACCGACCCGATGCCGAAGGACGGCGTCGACGGCGCGGGCGAAGGGTTCGACGGTGCCGGGGTGGCGACGGTCGTGGTGGTCGTCGACCGGGGTGCGGTCGTCGTCGTCGCCGAGTGCGCCGTCGTGGTGGTCGTCACCGGGCGGACCGTGGTCGAGGTCGGGGACGTCGTCGGGGTCGACGAGTGGACCGTGGTGGTCGTCTGGGCCGGCGCCGCCGTGGTGGTCGTGACCGGGCGGACCGTCGTCGTCGTCACCGGGCGCACGGTCGTCGTCGTGGTGACCGGCACCGTCGTGGCCGGGCTCGAGGGCGTGGTCGGCGTCGAGGCCGGCGGCGGCACGAAGACGGGCGTCGTCGGCGCCGGCTGCCCGCAGTTCGAGCACGGGGCCGGCGTCGGGTCCGGGGTCGGGACGGGCTGGCCGTCGTCGGGCAGCGGGGCGGGTTGGTAGCCGCCACCGGGGGTCTGCTCCACGGGCGGCGGCTCCGACACCGGCGGGGTCGTCGGCACCGCCGGCACCTCGGACGCGGCGCCGCCGACGGCGAACCACAGGGCCTGGGCCGGGGCCACCGGCGCGCCCTGGTCGTCGACCAACCGGGCGACGAGGACGTACTGGCCGGCCGGGAGGGTGGCGTCGACGGCGAACGCCTGGCCCGAGTCGACGCCCGAGCCCACTGCGCTGCGGACCCAGCCGTCGTCGTCGGTGGTCAGGGCGGCGCCGTCGACGGTGAGGGGCAAGCCACTCACGCCGTAGACGTCGCCCGACTCCTCCGTCACCAGCCCGAGCTCGAGCCGGGCGGGATGGAGCGTGTCGTCGGCCGTGGCCGTGACCTGCCACTCGGCCGCGGCACCGTCGGTGAGCCCGGCGAAGCCGTCGAAGTGGAACGTGACCGGTTGGTCCGACTCGCCCACGGCGGCGGCGGCGTTGAGCCGCCCGCCGCTCACCGAGCGCCCGGCGAAGGCCGGCTGGCGATCGACGCTGGCCAGCAGGTTGCCCTTGATCGTGGTGACCGACGCCGACGGGTCGGCCGCCATGGCCAGCGCGGCGGCGCCGGCGACGTGGGGCGCCGCCATCGACGTGCCGCTCATCGTGCCGTAGGTCCCACCCGGCAGCGTCGACCAGATGAACCAGCCCGGGGCGTAGACGTCGACCGAGGTGGCGCCGTAGTTCGAGAAGTAGGCCGCGGCGTCGGCGTTCGTCGAGGCGCCCACCGTGATGACGTTGTCCTCGGGGAACGACGCCGGGAACGACGGCGAGGCGTCGATGTCGCGCCCGTCGTTGCCGGCGGCGGCCACGATGAGCACCCCGGCCTGGCGGGCCCGCTCGACGGCGGCCTCGAGCCACGGCAGCTGGGCCCGGCTCACGCCGGAGGTGCCCCACGAGGCATTGATCACCTTGGCCCCGTTGTCGACGGCGTAGTTCACCGCGGCCGCCGCGGCCGACAGCGAGAACGAGCCGCTGTCGCCGACCTTCAGCGGCATGATCGTGGCGCGGGGCGCGACGCCGGCGAAGCCGGTGCCGTTGTCGGACTCGGCGGCGATGGTGCCGGCGATGTGGGTGCCGTGGGTCGAGTCGGCATCGAGGTCGTAGGTCGTGTTGTCGTTGCGGGCGAAGTCCCAGCCGTCGCAGTCGTCGACGTAGCCGTTGCGGTCGTCGTCGACGGCGTTGCCGCAGACCTCGTCGGCGTTGCGCCACATCCGCCCAGCCAGCTCCGGGTGGGTGCGGTCGACGCCCTCGTCGATGACGGCGACGACCACGCCCTCGCCGCGGGTGCGGTCCCACGCCGAGGTGGCGTCGATGTCGGCATCGGCCGAGCCGGGCCAGCCACCGGCGACCCGACCGTCGTTCTCGAGGCCCCAGGCCTTGCCCAGGTCGGGGTCGGCGGCGTACGGGTCGGCCCAGACGTCGTGGGAGATGGCGGCGATGCCGGGGAGGGCGGCGACCTGCTCGTCGCTCAGCTTCGTCCTCACCTGGTAGTCGCCGTCGCCCATGGGGGTTGCCTCGACGCCCTGAGGCGTGCCGGCGTCGCTGTGCACCACCAGGTGGCGGTAGCCGTCGGCCAGCTCGGTGTCGGCCGGCCGGGAGCGCAGCTCGGGGACCTCGGCAGTGGCCGCCGTGAGGCGGTCCGGCGTGAAGGCGCGCACGCCGACGAGGAGCGCGGCCACCAGGGCCACGGCGACTGCGATGCGCCTCATGCCACTTCCTGTGTGCTCGGCCGGGACGATCCGTCGACCCGTGACGGTCCCTGGTCGGCGCGGGCCGCCCCGACCTGAGGGGTTCTGCTACGAAGCGGCCATGGGACGGTTCGACGACCAGGTCGCGGTGGTGACGGGCGCCGGCGGCGGCATCGGGCGGGAGCACGCCCTGCTGCTCGCCGCCGAGGGCGCCGGGGTGGTCGTGAACGACTACGGCGGCGACCACCGGGGCACGGCCGGCGGGAGCGAGATGGCCGACGCGGTCGTGGCCCAGATCCACGCCAGCGGCGGCGAGGCGGTGGCCGACAGCCACGACGTCGCCCACGACGGCGCCGCCGTCGTGCAGGCCGCGCTCGACGCCTTCGGCCGGCTCGACGCGGTCATCAACAACGCCGGCATCAGCGGCGGCGGCGACCTCGACACCATCCCGGTCGAGGACTACGACCGCATGCTCGCCATCCACCTCGGCGGCACGCTCGCCGTGTGCCGCGCCGCCTGGCCGGTCTTCCGGGCCCAGGGCTACGGCCGGATCGTGAACACGTCGTCGGCCTCGCTGTTCGGCGTGCCCCACACCAGCGCCTACATCACGGCCAAGGCCGGCATCTTCGGCCTGACCCGGGCGCTCGGGCTCGACGGCACGCGCATCGGCGTGAAGGTCAACGCGATCATGCCGTCGGCCTACTCCCGCCTCACGGCCCAGAGCCCGGAGTTCGGCCCGGTCATGGAGGCCGGCTTCCCGGCGTCGGCCGTGGCCCCGTTCGCCTGCGCCCTCGCCTCGACGGACGTGCCGTGCACCGGCGAGACGTTCGTCGTCGGCGGCGGCCGGGCGGCCCGTGTCGTGCTGGCGACGGTCCCCGGGCTGCACGACATCACCTCGGTCGACGACGCGCTCGCCCGGTTCGACGACGCCATGGCGCTCGACGACCTGCAGGTGTTCACCGACTCGGTGCCCGAGGTGCTCTACGAGTGCCAGCAGATCGGCCTCGACCTCTCCGGCTTCGGCCGCTGAGCGCGACTAAGTCGACCGTATTAACGTCCGGCCCATGACTGGGCACAAGACGTCAGCAGAGGTGCGCGCCGGGCTCGACCACCCGGTGATCGACGTCGACGGGCACTTCGTCGAGCTGGCGCCGGTGCTCCACGAGGAGATCGTCGCCACGCTCGAGGAGCTCGGCGGCCGCTCGCTGCGCGACCGCTACCTCGACGGCCCGGTGCGCCCCACCGACACGTCGTCGATCCTCGCCGGCCGCACGCTCAGCGGGTCGAAGGACGACTGGTCGGCCATGCCGTCGTGGTGGGGCTGGCCGGTCGAGAACGTGCGGGACCGGGCCACCGCCCACCTCCCCGCGCTCATGTACGAGCGGCTCGACGAGTTGGGCATCGACTTCGCCGTGCTCTACCCGTCGATGACGCTGTCGTTCCTCGAGGTGGCCGACGCCGAGCTGAGCGCAGCCCTGTGCCGGGCGACCAACCGGCACCACGCCCGCCAGTTCGCCAAGTTCGCCGACCGGATGACGGCCGGGGCCATCATCCCCATGCACTCCCCCGAGGTGGCCGTCGCCGAGCTGCGCTACGCCGTCGAGGAGCTCGGCTTCAAGGCCGCGGTCGTCGCCGCCTACGCCCGCCGCCCGGTGAAGACGCAGGCGCCGGCGTACCGGCTCGACCACTACGGCATCGACAGCGAGTACGACTACGACCCGTTCTGGCAGGCGTGCGTCGACCTCGAGATCGCCCCGGCCGTGCACAGCTCGGTGCAGTACCACGACCTCTCCCGGTCGACCTCGAGCTACGTCTACAACCACATGGACGGCATCTCGAAGTGCCACGAGGCGCTGGCCAAGTCGCTCCTGCTCGGCGGCGTGCCCCACCGCTTCCCCGACCTGCGCATCGCCTTCCTCGAAGGCGGCGTGGCGTGGGCGTCGATGCTCTACACGTCGTTCCTCGGCCACTGGGAGAAGCGTCGGGGCGGCGAGATCGAGCACCTCGACCCGTCGCGCCTGGACGTGCCGGCGCTCATGGACCTCGTCGATCGCTACGGCGACGTGGGCGAGCACCGAGCCGCCGTCGAGGCGTGGTTCTCGGCGCCGGCCGCCCGACCCGAGCAGCTCGACGAGTTCGCCGCCACCGGCGTGGTCGAGGCCACCGACCTGAAGGCCCAGTTCGACCGCAGCTTCTTCATGGGCTGCGAGGCCGACGACCCGCTGATCCCGTGGGCGTTCGCCGAGTCGATCAACCCGTACGGCGCTCGGCTCCACGCCATGTTCGGCAGCGACGTCTCGCACTGGGACGTGGTCGACATGACCGAGCCGGTCGAGGAGTCCTACGAGCACGTCGAGCACGGCCGCATGACCGAGCTCGACTTCCGCGACTTCGTCTTCACCAACGCCGTCGACCTCCACGCCGGCGCCAACCCCGACTTCTTCAAGGGCACGATCGTCGAGGCCGCGGTGGAAGCGGAGGTCGGCTCGTGAGCGCTGCGAGCGAGCCCGACCGCGCGAGCGCCAGCGAGCCGGCCGGCGATGGGTCTGGGGCGCGCAGCCCCAGGAAGCCACAGAGCACCCCTCGACCGCTGCGGTCGGTGCTGTTCGTGCCCGGGAGCGACGAGGCCGGGCTGGCCGCCGCGCTCGACCACGGGGCCGACGCCCTCATCATCGACCTCGAAGAGCCCCAGATGCCCATGACCGAGGCGGTGCGGGTGCGTGCTCGTGGCCTCGTGTCCGACTTCCTCGATGCGCTGCCCGAGACCCATCCGATGGTGTTCTGCCGGGTTCAGCCGGCCCGCACGGGTGGCATGTGGGCCGACCTCATGGCCTGCCTGCGGCCCGGCCTGCGGGGCATCGCCCTGCCCAAGTCGTACGGCCCCGACGACCTGCACCGGGCCGACGGCGTGCTCACCAACGCCGAGGCCACCGTGGGCCGGGAGCTGGGATCGACCTGGGTCTACCCGATCTTCGAGACGGCCGAGGCCATCCGCCAGGCCTACGAGATCGCCGTCGCCTCGCCCCGGGTCGCGTACATGGGCGGTGCCGTCTCGCGGTTCGGTGACATCCACCAGGCCCTCGGCTACCGGTGGACGGCCCAGGGCCAGGAGACGCACTGGCTGCGCTCGAAGCTCCTCGTCGACGCTCGGGCCGCCGGCATCCGCTACCCGGTCTCCGGGATGTGGGGCGGGGCGACCGACGACGTCGCCGGGCTGCGGACCTTCGCCACCGAGCTCCGCGACCTCGGCTACTACGGGATGATGCTCGGCGACCCGGCCCACGTCGGCCTGGTGCACGAGGTGTTCACCCCGACGGCCGACGAGGTCGCCTACTGGACCGAGCTCGACCGCCTCGGCACCGAGGCCGAGCGCACCGGCGAGGGGCCGGTGCTGCACGG
>JAODBP010000287.1 GCA_025464025.1 Actinomycetes bacterium
CGACCGTCTGCAGGTCGATGTCGGGACCCATGCGCTTGTCCTTGCAGTGGACCTGGAGGATCGGGATGCGCTCCTCGAGGTCGGGCAGGGGCACGACGATCTGGCGGTCGAAGCGACCGGGCCGCAACAGCGCCGGGTCGAGGATGTCGGGCCGGTTGGTCGCGGCGATGACGACGATGCCCTCGGACGTGTCGAAGCCGTCCATCTCGGAGAGCATCTGGTTGAGGGTCTGCTCCCGCTCGTCGTGGCCGCCGCCGAGGCCGGCGCCCCGCTTGCGGCCGATCGAGTCGATCTCGTCGACGAAGATGATCGCCCGGCCCATCTTGCGGGCCGACTGGAAGAGGTCGCGCACCCGGCTGGCGCCGACGCCGACGAACATCTCCATGAAGTCGGAGCCGGTGACGGACAGGAACGGCACGCCGGCCTCGCCGGCCACGGCCCGGGCGATGAGCGTCTTGCCGGTGCCGGGCGGGCCGACGAGCAGCACGCCCTTCGGGATCCGCGCGCCGATGGCGGCGAAGCGCTGGGGCGTCTTCAGGAAGTCGACGACCTCCTTGATCTCTTCCTTGACTCCGTCGTAGCCGGCGACGTCGGCGAACGTCGTGCCCGGCTTCTCGGTCGAGTACGTCTTGGCCCGCGACTTGCCGATCTGCATGATGCCGCCCATCTGGCCCTGGGCCCGGCGGTTCATCCAGACGATGAAGCCCACGAACAGCAGCATCGGCAGCAGGTACGGGAGGACGCTGAAGAGCAGGTTGGGCTGCGGGGTCTTGAAGTCGTAGCTCACCCCGCTGTCCTCGAGGACCTTGAGGTCCTGGTCCGGGATGGTGTCGGGGCCGTTGACCTTGAACCGGTCGCCGTTCTTGTCCTGGCCCGAGATGGCGTTGGTGTTGTTGTCGATGTCGACCTGCTCGACCTTGCCCTCGCGGACGCGGTCGAGGAACTGGGAGTAGCTGATCTTGGTGCCGCTCTTGCTCGGGAAGAGCGGCGCGAGGAGGAACAGCGAGAGCACGAGGCCGACGAGGACCCACGTCGCCCAGCGGGGCCAGCCCGACTCGGGGCGCCCCGGGAGTCGGCTCGGGCGCTGGGCGTCGCGCGGCTCGACGGGCGGCTGGTCGCTCATCCGCCCAGCCTACGGGTGGCGGTTCACCAAGAGGCCATCACCCCGCCACCCTCCGGTCCACCGCCGGCCCATCCACCGCGTGCGGCGCGGCCGTCGGTACCGTTCGGCCATGGCTCGTCAGTGCTCCCGCCCCGGGTGTGCCAGCGCCGCCTCGGCGACCATGACCTATGACTACTCGTCGAGCACGGCGTGGCTCGACGACCTCGCGCACGAGGCCGATCCCAACCAGTACGACCTGTGCCCGTCGCACGCCGAGCGCCTGTCGGTGCCCCAGGGCTGGGACCGCATCGACCGCCGGGCCACCGCCGTCCGGCCCCTTTTCACCCGCATCGCCGTCTAGTCCTAGGGTCGGCCCGTGGCCGTCCCCGTCGAGGAGCGCGTGCGGTGGGGGATGGGCGACGCCGTCGCCGCCACCGTCATCGGCATCGTCGTCTCCTCGATCGTCGGGGGCCTGGTCCTCGGCATCGCCGGTGCCGACAGCTCCGACGACCTCGCCCTCTGGGCCCTCGGCGTCCTCCAGGTCCCCCTGTGGGTCGGCCTGGCCGGGGTGCCGATCTGGGCCACCCGCAAGAAGGGCACCGGCTCCCTCGACCGCGACTTCGGCCTCCGCATGCGGTGGATCGACGTCCCGGTCGGCCTCGTCGCCGGCTTCGCCTGCCAGATCGCCTTCGCCGTGGTCGCCCCGCCGGTCTACCGCGGGCTCGGGATCGACCCGGGCAGGATCAACGAAGCCTCGGAGAAGCTGGCCGACAAGGCCCACGACCCGTTCGGCGTCATCTGCCTGTTCCTGATGGTGGTGGTCGGCGCTGCCCTGGTCGAGGAGCTCTGCTACCGGGGCCTGTGGATGCGGGCCATCGCCAAGCGCTGGGGCACGGTCGCCGGCGTGGTGCTGTCGGCCCTCGTGTTCGGCCTCGTGCACTTCGAGCTCTACGCCCTCCCGCTGCTCGCCCTGTTCGGCGTGGTGCTGGGGACGCTGGCCGCGAGGACCGGTCGGCTCGGCCCCAGCATCTGGGCCCACGTCGCGTTCAACCTCACCGCCGTGGTCGACCTCCTGCGCAAGTAGCCCTCGGGGTGGGGTGAGGTTCTTCCCAGGTTCTTACGTGGCTCTGAGGCTTCCCTGAGGCTCGGGGCCGAGGTTGGTGGCATGGCATCCACCGCGCTGGGCCGGGTCCTCGTCGCCGAGGACGATCAACGGGTCCGCGACTCGCTCGCCCGGGCCCTCGTCTACGAGGGCTACGACGTGGCGACCGCCGTCGACGGGGCCGACGCCCTCGTCTCGGTCGCCGACCTCCCGCCCGACGTCGTGGTGCTCGACGTGCAGATGCCGAACGTCGACGGCCTCACCATGTGCCGGCGCTTGCGGCAGGCCGGGGACCGGACCCCGGTGCTGATGCTGACGGCCCGCCACGAGGTGAGCGATCGCGTCGCCGGCCTCGACGCCGGGGCCGACGACTACCTGGTGAAGCCGTTCGCCCTCGACGAGCTGCTGGCCCGGCTGCGGGCCCTGCTGCGGCGGACGAGCGTGAGCGGTGGCGACGACGTCCTGCGGGTGGCCGACCTGGCGCTCGACCCGCTGCGGCGCCAGGCGTTCCGGGGCGACCGCGAGATCGAGCTGACCAAGACCGAGTTCGACCTGCTCGAGCTGCTGCTCCACAACGCGGGCATCGTGCTGACCCGCGACCAGCTCTACGAGCGGATCTGGGGCTACGACTTCGAGACCTCGTCGAAGTCGCTCGACGTGTACGTGAGCTACCTCCGCCGCAAGACCGAGGCCGACGGGGAGGCCCGCCTGGTGCACACCGTCCGCGGCGTCGGGTACTCGGTGCGCGAGTCGTGAGCCTCCGCACCCGGCTCACGGTCCTGGTCGCCGCCGTCGTGGCGGCCGCGGTCATCGGCGGCGCGGTGACGTCGTACTACGGCACCCGCCACCAGCTCCGCGCCGAGGTCGACAGCTTCCTGGTGCAGCGGGTGCAGGCCTTCGACGCCGGCGGCGGCGGCGACCAGCAGCCCGGCGGGGACGGGCGGCCCGGCCCCGGCCGTCATGACGGGCCGCCGCC
>JAODBP010000322.1 GCA_025464025.1 Actinomycetes bacterium
CGAAGTCCTCCCGGTCGACGACGGTGGAGTTCACGAAGCGGAAGGTCTCGAGGAACTCGTAGATCGACTCGTAGGAGTAGAGCTGGTCGACATCGTCGGTGGGCAGGGCGATGCCGTGCTTCTTGGCCAGGTCGGCCACCGTGGCCGGGCGCAGGGTGCCCTCGACGTGGCAGTGCAGCTCGACCTTGGGCAGGCGGCGGAGGTACTCGGCGTAGTCCATGGGCGCTCCTTCAGACGACGGCGTGGGTGGCGGCGGTGAGGGTGGCCCGGACGGCGTCGGGGCCGACCTCGGCGGCGTCGGCCAGCTCCCGGAGCCAGCGGCGGTACTCGATCGACACCTTGTCGGTGCGCACCGAGACCTCGACACCGGGTTCGAGCGGGAGCTCGGGCGGGTCCTGGGCGCAGACGACGGGTTCGTCCTCGGCCAGCACCACCGCCTGGAACGCCATGTGGTGGGCGTCGCTCTCGGGGTCGAGGTCGTCGTCCCGGGCGATCATCCAGAAGGCCCGGCACTCGCCGGCGCTGACCGGCGAGGCCGTCATCCAGAGCCGGCGGCGGGCGCCGGCCTCGAGGGTGAAGTCGATGTCGACGGTGAGCGGCATCGGCATGCGGTAGCGCGAGCTGCCGAACATGGCCGTGTCCTCGACCTCCTGGTCGGGCGGGTCGTAGTCGAAGCGCAGCTCGCCGTCCTGGCGGCGGATCTCGGGGAGCTGGGGCACCGGCTCGTCGCGGCGGCCGAGGGTGCCGTCGTGGACCCAGGCGAAGTGGGCCAGGTCGACGAAGTTCTCGACCCGGCGGGCCGCCGAGGTCGGCCACGTGTAGGGCGCGCCGGTGAGCACCCGGTAGCTCGTGTCGTCCCACGCCGGGCAGGCCGGGATCGCGGTGCCGGCCGCGCCGTCGAGGCGGACCCAGACCAGGCCGTAGGCGACCGCGGCGTCGAACGACTCGACGCAGGCCCGGCCCGGGATGGGGCCCTCGGGCATGGACGGGAGGTCGTCGCACCGACCGTCGAGCCCGAAGCGCCAGCCGTGGTAGGCGCAACGGATGCCGGCGGCCTCCACCGTGCCGACCGACAGGCGGGTCGAGCGGTGGGGGCAGCGGTCGGTGACGGCGAGGGCGGCGTCGCCGAGGTCGGCCACGGCGAGCTGCCGGCCGAGGAGGGTGACGGCGAGCGGGTGGGGCGCGGCGGCGGCCAGCTCGTCCACGGTCGCCACCGGGTGCCAGAACAGCTCGAGGGCGGCTTCCAGCGTCACTGGAACGCGTACCGGCTGTCGGAGTGGAGGGGGCCGTCGGGAGTGCCGTTGCCGGCCGTGGTCCAGGCCCACACCCGCCAGAGGAAGCGCTCGCCCTCGTAGGGGTCGCGGCCGTGGAGGACGCGGTAGTTGTCGACGAGGAGCACCTCGCCCGGCGCCAGGCGGAACCGGGGCGTGGTGCCCGACAGCTCGAGGGTCAGGTCCTTCCAGCGGGCGATGAGCGAGGCGTCGCCCTCGGGGTCGGCGCTGCCCGGTGCCGGCGCGGCGAAGAGGGGCTGGCGCACGGCCCGCCGACCCGATGGGAGGGCCAGCACGATCGGGGCGATCGTCTGGTGGGCGCCCGGCTCGGTCTGGTCGATGGCGACGTCGAGGAGGAACCGCTTGAGGGCGCTGTCCATGTGCTCGAGCAGGGCGTAGCCGTCGGCCAGGAACGACTCGCCCCCGACGGCGCCGTCCTGCACGCACACGAGGGCCATCACGTCGGGGGCCCTGTCGCCGTAGGCGAAGCCGTCGGTGTGGAGCTCGAGCCGCTCCTGCGTGCCGCGCTTGACCCGGTCCTGGTCGCCGCCCTCGCGGACGGCGGCCGGGTCGGGCACGGCGACCACCTGGTCGTGCCAGACGCGCTCGGCCACAGCCCGGGCACCGGCTTCGGAGGTGTCGCACCCGGTGAGGATGGCGGCCCCCCGGTCGGCCACCAGCCGGGCCGCCGCGGCGGGATCGGACGTGCGAGAGGGAACGATGCCGACCACCCGTCAAGCGTCCTCAGGAATTCAACACTCTGTCAACGCTTCGGGCGTTTCCATCTCGTGAACTAGCGGCCGAACAGGGCGCCGACGTGGGCCCGGAACGCCTCGACGTCGACCCCGAGGGCGACCCGCCACAGGGTGAAGCCCGGCGGCGTGCCGCCCTCCTGGACGGCGCGGCGGTCGGCGACGGTGGTGCCCCAGGCCGGGCCGCCGCCGGCGTCGACGGCGAGGGGCAGGACCGGGGCGTGGGTCACGACGTCGTCGGTGGCCAGGGCCAGCACGGCGACCAGGTCGTGGCACGGGCTGTCGTCGCCGGTGGCGGCGCCCCCGCGGTGGCGGTAGTGCTCGAGCGGGGCGGTGAGGAAGGCGGCGGCCGGGGTGCGGGCCTCGGCGGCGAGGTCGAGCTCGGCCGGCGAGAGGGTGGCGACCATGGTGACGTCGAGGCCGACGAGCAGGGGCAGCGAGGGCCAGTCGGCCGCCACGACGAGGGCGGCCGCCGTCGGGTCGTGCGCGACGTTGGCCTCGCCCGTCGGGAGGATGTTGCCGGGCGCCTCGACGACGCCGCCCATGACGACCAGGTCCTTGACCACCTGCGGGAGCTCGGGGTCGACCTGGAGGGCGCGGGCGAGGTTGGAGAGGGGCCCGATGGTGACGACGCTGACCTCGCCCGGGCGGCTGCGGATGGTCTCGACCAGGAGGGCGTGGGCGTCGCGGCGGAGGTGGTCGGCCGGGAGGGTGCGGCCGGTGCCACCGAGGCCGTCGTCCCCGTGGATGTGGTGCCCCCGGTCGAGGGGCGGTGTGGGGCCGATCGGGCCGGGCTCGCCGATGGCGACGGGGATGTCCTCGCGACCGGCAGCGGCGAGCAGGGCGAGGACGTTGCCGGCCGCCACGTCGACCTCGACGTTGCCCCACACGCAGGTGATGGCCAGGACCTCGAGGGTCGGGTCGGTGAGCGCCCACCACAGGGCAGCGGCATCGTCGACCCCGCCGTCGGTGTCGATGACCACCGGAGTGGGGGGCGTCACTCCTTGTCGTCGGCGCCCTCGGCCTGACCTCGCTTCAGCTCGCGTTGGGCCTCGCCGAGCGAGCGGGCGAAGCTCGGCAGCTTCGTGGATCCGAAGAGGAGGAGGACGACGACAGCGACGATGAGCAGCTCAGGAGTTCCCACGCCCACCAACGCTAGGCACCCCGTGCAACACCCGGATGTCCCCAACATGAACGCTCCATTGCCCAGCTCCCCCGGCCCCCACCCGAACTGGCGATGGATTGACAACGTTTCTGTTGTCAATCCATCGCCGGTTCGGACGGGGCGCTCACTGTCACACCCTCGCGGCACGCTTCCGTGGCATGCGATGCGAGGACGACGCCGTCGAGTTGGCGGCTGGTCAGCACGGTGCCGTCGGGGTGTGGCAGCTCCGAGCGCTCGGCAGCCGGCGCCAGGAGATCGACCGCCTCCGTGATTCCACACGGTGGTCCGTCGCCTCCGAACGAGTGCTGCTCCGAGCCGGTGCGCCACCGAGTGAGCAGCAGATCCTTTGGGTGGCGGTGCTCGATGCGAGCCCAGGTGGGGCGATCGCCGGACCGACGGCGGCGTGGATGTGGGGCGTGCCGGGCTACCGGTTGGAGCCGGTCCACGTGGTGCGGCCCAAGGGTGTGTCGCGGCGACCGTCGGGCCTGGCGATCGTGCACGAGGTGGTCGACCTGCACCCGACCCAGATCAAGGTGGTGCGGGGCATCCCCGTGATCAGCCCTGGTCGCCTCGTCTGTGAGCTGTGCGCCACGCACCCGCACCGGGCGGAGCGCGCTCTGGACTGGCTCTGGAGCGAACGGCTGCTGGACGGGCGGACGTTCCATCGCACCGTCGAGCAGCTCGCCGGGCGGGGGCGCACGGGAAGCCCGCTGATGCGCGAGCTCGACGGCGCTCGAGGTCCTGAGTACGTGCCGCCGGCGAGTGGGATCGAGCGCCGGTTCATGGAGATCTGCGACTTCCCGATGCTCCGCCAGGTCGACATCGGCGACGAGGAGTGGTGCGGCAGGGTCGACTTCAAGGACCCGGAGCTGCCGCTGCTCGTGGAGATCCAGAGCGAGAGGTACCACACCGCCCTGGTCGATCGAGCCGCCGATGCCGCTCGCAAGGCCCGCCTCGAACGAGCCGGCGGGGTGGTCGTCGAGGTGTGGGACTTCGAGGTCTGGCACGACCCGCCCGTCGTCCGGGAGCGGATCCGGAAGGCTCGATGGGCGCTCATCGCGGCCCGTCGCTGAACTGGCGATGGATTGACAACGTTCTTGTTGTCAATCCATCGCCAGTTCGGGAGGGGTCAGCGGGCGGCGTTCTTGACGAAGTCCTCGACGAGGCCGGCGGCGGGGTCGCCGGAGTACCAGCCGCCGCGGATGTGGCGGCGCCTGGTGTCGTCGTCGGTGGCCCGGGCCGCCGAGTGCCAGAGGTAGGCGTCGTGGAACAGCAGGTCGCCCCGCTGGCAGTAGAGGGCGATCTCGCCGGGGACGAAGTCGAACCCGAGCGGCATCTCGAACGGCGCCGGCTCCTCGGTGTAGCCAGCGGCGGCGAGCGACCCCTCCGGCACCACGGCGTCGTTGGCGTTGCGGTACGGCGCCGGCGTGGCCCACCGGTGCGAGCCGGGCACCACCCGCAGGAACCCGTTCGCCGGCGAGGTCCCGTCGACGTGGATGGTGAACGCCACCGACGGCCAGATCGGCAGGTGCGGCCCCGACTGCCAGTCGCTGTGCCACCCGATCCGCGTGTACGACGACTCCCGACCGGGCCGGGCGTCCTGGTACACGACCCCGAACCGGCTCGACTCCAGCAGCCACGTCTCGGCCCCGATCAGCCGCTGCACCGCCTCGACCACCGACGGGTGCACCACGGCGGCCCGCACCTCGGGCAGCAGCTCGGTCGCGTACGTCACGTAGTTGGCGAAGCGGGTCTCGACGGCGTCGTCGACCAACACGGTGGTCCCGTACCGCTCGGGCAGGTCGCCGTCGACCAGCCGGGCCTGGGCCGTGCAGCACTCGACCTCCATGGCCTCGACCTCGACCTCCGACCACAGCCCCCGCAGCACGGCGTAGCCGTTGACGTCGTAGCACTCGGCGAGCGCCTCGAGCTCGTCCACCCCGTAGAAGGTCATGCCGGCACGTACGCCTCGTCGACCCGCACCTTGAACGCCTCCTGTCGGGCCAGCAGGTGCTCGCCGCACACCAGCGGGGCCAGCGCCGGCCGGTCGGCCGTCACGCACGAGGGCGCCGGCACGACCCGGGCGTCGAGCGCCGGGTAGTGGAAGTACACGAGCGCCAGGCGCGACGCCGTGGCCGCCACCTCACGAGGCGGGTTCACGACCCGGTGCACGTTGGCCGGCAACCGCCGGTTGGTCCAGCGGGCGAACAGGTCGCCGACCTGGAGGACGTACGCATCGGGTGGGATCACCACCGGCACCCACCGCTGGCCGGCCAGCCGCACCTCCAGGCCGCCGGGCGCCTCGTCGGCGGCCAGCAGGGTCACGCCGCCGCGATCGGTGTGGGCGCCGACCCGGGTCTGCCCGGGCAGCGGCGGCTCGGGCTGGGGGAGGTAGTGGTTGGCCACCAGGTTGGCGAACTGCCCGTCGGTCCACGCCGGCAGCTCCTCCTCCGGGAGGTCGAGCTCGGCGGCCACGACCCGCACCAACCGTGAGGCCAGCGTGGCGCACGAGAAGTAGTAGGCGAGCCAGGCCTCGCGGAACCCAGCGACCTCGTCGGGCCACAGCGAGAACTCGTCGACCTCGTGCACCTCGAAGCGTTCGACCAGGTCGGGCACGCGGGTCCCGATGATGTCGGCCGCGCCCTCGTACACCGGCTGCCACCCGTGCCAGGGGCCGGTGCCGGGCCAGCGCACCTGCTGCTTCACCTCCCGGGGCAGGGCGAAGAACTCGCGGGACCGGGCGATCACGTCCTGCCGCAGCGACAGGTCGACACCGTGACCCACGATCAGGGCCGACGACGCCAGCTCGAGCGACCGCACCAGGTCGGCGCCGGCGCTCGGCGCGGCCAGATCGACGACGGGAACCTCTTGCAACATGTTGTTGAAGTTACGGATCGCGCACTTCCGCCGGATCACGGGTGTGTGAACGCTGTCGTTCACGTCGCTGACACACCCCGGTGACACGACGTCGCCATCCTCGGCAGCGATGCGCGTCGACCTCCACTTCTACGGGTCTGCCCCCATGGCCGACCCCGGCCCCGGCCTCCCCGACCCTCGCGACCGCCGGGTGGACCAGGCGGGCGTGACCGCGGCCTACGGCAACCTCGAGCACTGGGCTCGCACCGCCGACGACCTCGGCTACGACACCCTCTGGCTCACCGAGCACCACTTCCAGCACGAGGGCTACGAGCTCACCCCGAACCTGATCCTCCTCGGCGTGCACCTCGCCGGCCGCACCCGGCGGCTCCGCTTCGGCCAGATGTTCAACATCGTGCCCCAGTGGCACCCCCTCCGGCTGGCCGAGGACTTCGCCATGGCCGACCTCGTGACCGGCGGCCGCATGGTGTTCGGCGTGGGTCGGGGACGGTGCCCCGGGAGGCCCAGACCCTCGGCACCGTGGTGGCCAGCGGCGACAACGCCATGAGCCGCGAGGCCGACCGCCTGAACCGCGAGGTCTTCGAGGAGGCCATGGAGGTCATCACCTCGGCCTGGCGCGACGAGCGGTTCCGCTTCCAGGGGCGGCACTTCCAGTTCCCGCCGCCCGGCATCCCCGACCGGGGCAACGAGGTCAGCCACCTCACCCTGATCCCCCGCCCCACCCGCCCGGTCGAGGTCTTCCAGCCGGTGACCTCACCCGAGACGCTGGCCTACGTCGCCCGCCACGGCCACACCGGCGTGTTCGCCAACGCCGGGCCGACGATGGTCGCCGAGCGCTGGAGCCGGTTCGCCGACGAGGCGGCCGCCGCCGGACGCCAGCTCGCACCGGGTGAGGGTCGGTGCCTCCAGATGGTCGTCCACGTCGGGCCGCTCGAACGGGCTCGCCCCGGCCACGACGAGCTGGTGAAGTTCCTGTCGCCCTACGGCCGGTTGCGGTGGTTCGGCGAGGGCGTGCCGTTCGACTTCCGCCCCTCGCTGGAGGAGACCCGCGAGCTCGGCGTGTGGGCGCTCGGCTCCGTCGAAGAGGTCGCCGACCGGATCGGCCGCTGGGCCGAGCTGCTCGACCTCCACCACCTCGTGCTGTTCACCGAGCTGCCCGGACTCACCCGGGGCGAGGTCGACGAGCAGCTCCACCTCCTGGCCACGGAGGTCCTCCCCCGCGCCGGCGTGACCGCGCTGGCAGCGTGATCCTCGTGGGCGGCCGGCTGGCCGACGGCACCCCCGCCGACGTGCGGCTCTGGGGCGACCGGATCACCGAGGTCGGCCCCGACCTCGACCTCCGCGACGACGACATCGTGGACTGCGCCGGGATGGTGGTGCTCGACGCCCCGGTCGAGCCCCACGCCCACCTCGACAAGGCCGGTACGTACGCCGCCGCACCCAACCCGACCGGCGAGCTGCTCGGCGCCGTCGCCGCCTGGCGCGACGTCCTCGCCCCGCGGCCGGCGACCGACGTGCTGGCCGGCGCCCGGGCCGCGCTCCACGACCTCGTGCTCCACGGGGCCACCGCCGTGCGCACCCACGTCAACGTCGGGCCGTCCTCCGGGCTGGCGCCGCTCGATGCCCTGCTCGCCCTGCGCGAGGAGGTGCGAGACCTCGTCGACGTCCAGGTCGTCGTGCTCCCGAGCAGCCCGCTCACCGGTGCCGCCGGCGCCGAGTCACGCCTCCTCCTCGAGCGCGGCCTGGCCGCCGGGGCCGACGTCTGCGGTGGTGCCCCCTACACCGACCCCGACCCGGTGGCCTGCACCGACCTGCTCGTCAGCATGGCCCGCGAGTACGAGGTCCCCCTCGACCTCCACACCGACGAGGTGCTCGAGCCCCACATCCTGCACGTGCGCCACCTGGCCCGCATCGACCCGCCGGCGGGAACCACCGCCTCGCACTGCGTGAGCCTCGGCGTCCAACCTCCTGCCGCGCAGGCCGCGGTGGCCGCCGAGCTGGCCGCCGCGGGCATCGCCGTGGTCGCCCTCCCCCAGACCAACCTCTACCTCCAGGCCCGGGACCGACCGACGAGCCCGCCCCGCGGCCTCACCGCCGTGCGGGCCCTCCTCGACGCCGGCGTCACCGTGGCCGCCGGCGGTGACAACGTCCGCGACCCGTTCAACGCCGTGGGCCGGGCCGATCCGCTGGAGACCGCGGCCCTCCTCGTCATGGTCGCCCACCTCACCCCGGCCGAGGCGTGGCACGCCGTCGGCACCGCCGGCCGCCGCACCCTGGGGCTCAACCCGGTCGAGGTCGCCCCCGGGTTCCCGGCCGAGCTGCTCTGCGTCGAGGGCGCCAACCTGGCCGACGCCATCGGTCGGGCCAGCGAGCGCCGGACCGTCGTCCACCGCGGCCGGGTGGTCGCCACGACGAAGGTCGACCGGTGCCTGCACCGGTAGAGGGCTGGACGGAGGCGCGCGGCCTGCGCTTCCACCACCTCGACTGGGCCGGCGGTCCGGGCCCGCCGATCGTGTGCCTGCACGGGGTGACGGGTCAGGCGTGGGCGTGGAGCGACGCCGCGCCGCTGCTCGCCGCCGCCGCCGACGTCCGGGCCCTCGATCTGCGCGGCCACGGTGGGAGCGACCACGCCCCCGACGGCGACTACGCCACGGCCACCCTGGCCGACGACGTGGCCGGCCTGCTCGACGGCCCGGTCGACCTCGTCGGCCTCTCCTGGGGCGGTCTCGTCGCCGCCACAGTCGCCGCTCGCCACCCCGACCTCGTGCGCCGGCTGGTCGTGGTCGACGTGCCGCCGACGTTCGCGGTCACGGCCGACGCCGTCCCACCCCGGCCCGGCTCGTTCGCCTCCATGGCCGACGTCGTCGCCTTCGAGCGGGCGGCCAACGCCCACGCCTCCGACGACCTGGTCGCCGCCATCGCCGCCGGCTCGGTCCGCCCCGGCGACGGGGGCTACGTGCGCCGCCACGATCCGCTGTTCCTCACCCGCTGGCCGTTCCGCGCCGAGGACCACTGGCCGGCGTTCCGCGCCGTCACCTGCCCGGCGCTCGTGGTGCGCGCCGTCGACAGCCCGGTCCTCGACGCCGACACGGCGCAGGCCGAGGCCGAGGTGCTGCGGGCCGACATCGTGCAGATCCAGCCCAGCGGCCACCTCGTGCCGGTCGACGCGCCGGTCGCCTTCGCCGGAGCGGTGCTCGACTTCCTTGCCGGGTGATTGCCTAGGTTCTCCGCCATGTCGCTGCGCGTCGTCGTGTGGTCGACCGGCGGGGTGGGGGCCATCGCGGTGCAAGCCGTGGCGCGGCGACCCGACCTCGAGCTGGTCGGCGTCTGGGTCCACTCCCCCGACAAGGTCGGCCTCGACGCCGGCACGCTGACCGGCGGCGAGCCGCTCGGCGTGCTCGCCACCGACGACGTCGACGCCCTCCTCGCCCTGCGACCGGACTGCTGCGTCTACGCCGCCAGCGGACCGGAGCAGGACGCCGCCGCGACCCGGGACTACCTCCGGCTGCTGGAGGCCGGCGTCAACGTCGTCACCGTCTCGTCCCCGGGCCTCGTCTACCCGCCGGCCTACCCGGAGGCGACCCGCAACCGCCTCGCCGCGGCATGCGACCGGGGCCAGACCTCGATCTACGCGTCGGGCATCGAGCCCGGCTTCGCCGCCGACCAGCTCGTGCTCACCCTGCTCACCATGTCGAGCTCGATCACGTCGGTGCGGGCCCAGGAGATCTTCGACTACTCGGGCTACCCGGTCGCCTTCGCCATGTTCGACGTGTTCGGCTTCGGTCGTCCGCTCGACCACACGCCGATCCTCGCCCTCCCCGGCGTGCAGGGGACGACGTGGGGGCCGCCGGTGCAGATGGTGGCCGACGCCCTCGGCGTGCCGCTCGACGAGATCCGCGAGACGTACGACCGCCAGGTCACACCCCGCACGCTCGAGGTGGCGTGCGGCGTGATCGAGGCGGGCACGGTCGGGGCCGTCCGGTTCGAGAGCATCGGCGTGGTCGACGGCCGCGAGGCCATCGTCATCGAGCACGTCAACCGGATGGCGCCCGACCTCGCCCCCGACTGGCCGACCGCCCCGCGGGACGGCACGTACCGGATCATCGTCGAGGGCGAGCCGTCGATGCAGTGCGACCTGGTCATCGGCGCCACGCCGGAGACGGCCAGCGCCGAGGGCATGATCGCCACGACCATGCGCATCGTGAACGCGGTGCCCGGCGTGTGCGCGGCGCCGCCCGGCCTCCTCAGCTCGCTCGACCTGCCCCTCACCCTGCCGAGAGGCGCGTTCTGATGCGCGGCGTCCGCAGCACGGCCGACGGCCCGGCCGTCGTCGAGGTCGACGAGCCCACCGGCGACGGCCTCCTCCTGGAGGTGGGCTCGTCGAGCATCTGTGGCACCGACCTCGGCTTCCTCGCCATGGGCCCGCTCCCGTTCACCTTCGGCCACGAGTTCGCCGGCACCGTCAACGGCGTGGCCTACGCCGTCGAGCCCACCCTCCGCTGCGGCACCTGCGCCGAGTGCGTGGCCGGGCACACCCAGCGCTGCACCGGCGAGCACGGCAACCTCGGCATCTTCATCGACGGCGGCCTCGCCGACCGCGTGCGCGTGCCGCACGAGAACCTCGTCGCCCTCCCGGCCGGCCTCGACGTGGCCGACGCCTGCCTCGTCGAACCGGCGGCAGTCGCCTGGCACGGCGCCGTCCGCGCCGCCATCCAACCCGGCGAGCGCGTGGTGGTCCTCGGCGGCGGCTCCATCGGCCTCCTCGCCGTCGCCGCCGTCCGCGCCCTCGGCCACCTGGTCGACCTCGACGCCCGCCACCCCCACCAGCGCGCCGCCGGCGAGCGCCTCGGCGCCGGCACCCCGAGCGGCGAGTACGACGTCGTCATCGAAGCCGCCGGCTCCGAGTCCGGCGTCCACCGCTGCACCGAGCTGGCCCGGCCCGGCGGGCGCGTGGTCCTGCTCGGCGTCTTCCACGGCCTCGTCCCGGTGCCCGGCGCCACGACCCTGGTGAAGGAGCTGACCTGGGTCGGCGCCATGGCCTACGGCCACCACCACGGCACGAGGGAGGTCGACGAGGTGGCGAAGATGCTGGCCAGCGACCAAGAGATCGCCAAGACCGTGATCACCCACCGCTTCGAGCTGACCGACGCCAAGCAAGCATTCCAGGTGGCCGCAGACCGTGAGGCGGGCGCCATCAAGGTCGTGCTCCACCCTTAGAAGGAAGACAGCGCCTCAGGACGACCTGATCCCGGCTCCGCCGCACGCGAAGCGAAGTCGGTGCGCGCCGAAGGCGCCCCCAGTCGCGTCAGCCCGAGACCAGCGAGTCCTTCAGCACCTGCTTCAGCACCTTGCCCATGGGGTTCCGCGGCAGCACGTCGACCACGACCACCTGCTCGGGCGTCTTCTGCTTCGCCAGCTCCATCGACCGACAGTGCTCGGCGAGCACCTCCAGGTCGACCGCGAAGCCGGCCTCCGGCACCACCACGGCGACCACCCGCTCGCCGGTGCGGGCGTCGGGCACGCCGATCACCGCCACGTCGGCGATGCCGGGGTGGCGGAGGAGGATGTCCTCGATCTCGGCGGCCGAGATGTTCTCGGCGTTGCGGATGATCACGTCCTTGAGCCGACCGGTGATGTGCACGTTGCCGTCGTCGTCGACGTGGCCGAGGTCACCGGTGCGGAACCAACCCTCCTCGTCGAACGCGTCGGCATCCAACGAGGCGTCGAGGTAGCCGAGGAAGCACTGCGACCCCTTCACCCGCAGCTCGCCGTCGACCACCCGGAGCGTGACGCCGGGTCCGGGCTTGCCGATCGTCTCGGCCAGCACCTGGGGCGGGTCGTCGGGCCGGGCCGCGGTGGCGATGGGGAACTCGGTGAGCCCCCACGACTGGACCACCCCTTGGATGCCGAACGCCTCGACCAGCTCGTGCACCATCTCCGGCGGCGTCGGTGCCCCGCCCGCCGTGCACGTGCGCAGGTCGGGGAACAGCGGCTCGCTCCCGTGCCGCTTCTGGGCGTCGAGGTAGACCCGGAAGAACGGCACGGCCGAGCCGAGGATCGTCGGCCGGTGGGCGGCCATCCGCTCGCCGGTGGTGGCCGGGTCGAACGAGTCGAACAGCACGATCTGCCCACCCGAGCGGAGGCAGGCGGTGAGCATCCCGATCCCGCCGATGTGGGCGATCGGGAAGGCGATCGGGTAGACGTCGCCCTCGCCGAACCCGAGGTGGTGCTCCATGGCCAGCGCCGAGGCCATGAGCGACTCGTCGGTGTGGCGGGCGCCCTTCGGGTCGGCCGTGGTGCCGGACGAGAAGTACACCCACCGGCACTCGGTGCCCGACGTCGGCGGCGCCGGCAGCGTCGACGGGTCGCCCGTCGGCAGCCGCAGCTCGGCGGGAACGTCGCCCTCGAGGTCGATGGCGAGCACGTCGAAGCCGCCGATCTCGCGGCCCATGGCGGCGTGGTCGAAGCCCCGCCAGACCTCGGGCACCACCAGCCGCGTGGTGCCGACCGCGGTCGAGATGAGGCCGACCTCGCGCTTGCGGAGGATCTGGATGACGGGGTTCTGCGTGGCCCCGACCCGGGCCAGGGCGCAGAGCACCACGACCGACTCGAGCACGGTCGGGAGCTGCCACGAGACGACGTCGTCGGGACCGACGCCGAGGCCGGCGGCCACCGCTTCGGCCGCGTCGTGGAGCTGTCTCGACGTGAGGGACCGGCCGTGGTCGTCGGCCACCACCACGCGATCGGGGTGGTCGGCGGCCGCCGCCGCGACCAGCTCCCAGAACGTCACTTCGAGATGCCGAAGCGCTCGAGGCCGTACGCCTTGATGGCGTTGCCGCGCAGCACGGCGTAGCACTCCTCGGCGTTCATCCCGGCGGCGGCGAACAAGCTGTGGGCGATCTTCCGCGAGTGCGGGAACGTGCCGTCGGAGTGCGGGTAGTCGGTCTCGAACAGGATCTGCTCGAGCCCCACCCAGTCGCGCGACCGCAGGCCGACGAGGTCGTCGAACACGCAGCCGAACACCCGACCCCGCACCTGCTCGCTCGGGGCGATCGGCAGGTCGACGCCGCCCACGCCATCGCGCCACACCGAGTCCATGCGCTCGAGCTGGAACGGCATCCAGCCGACCTGGCTCTCGGCGTAGGCGATCTTGAGCGTGGGGAAGCGGGCCAGCGAGCCGGAGAACACCCAGTCGCACAGCGAGCCCTGGGCGTTCTGGGCGTAGAGCGACATCGACGTGGCCAGCGGGGCGTCCGGCGACGTGGTGGGCATCGACGACGACGAGCCGATGTGCATCGAGATCACGGTCTCGGTGTCCTGGCAGGCCTGGAACATCACGTCCCAGTCGCCGGTGTAGAGCGACGGGAACCCGAGCTTCGACGGGTTCTCGCTGAAGGCGATGGCGTGGCTGCCCTTGTCGGCGCAGCGCCGCACCTCGGCGGCCGCCAGCTCGGGATCCCACAGGGGCACGAGCGTGAGGGGGATGAGGCGACCCTTGCCGGCCCCGCCGCACCACTCGTCGATCATCCAGTCGTTGTAGATCTGGAGGCAGAGGAGGGCGAGCTCCTTGTCCGGGCGCTCGGCGAACCCCTGGCCGGCGAACCGGGGGAAGATGTTCGGGTAGCAGATGGCGGCCTCGACGTGGTTGGCCGTCATGTCCTCGAGCCGGGCCGTCAGGTCGTAGGTGCCGGGCCGGAAGTCCTCGTAGGTGGCCGGCACGTTGCGCTGCTCGGACCGGGGCGTGCCGGCGGGCGCGTGGAGGAAGCCGGTGGGGACGGCCATGTCGTCGAACAGCCACACGTCGCACCACGTGCCGTCCTCGACGTTGCGCTCGAAGCCGTAGTGACCGCCCTTGAAGTCGAGCTTGACCTTCTCGCGCGACGTCTTCGGCCCCCGGTCCTTCAGGTGGGCCGGCAGCTCGCGCTGCCACAGGTCGCGCGGCTCGAGCGCGTGGTCGTCGACCGAGATGATGAGCGGCAGGTCTTCCTCGGCGGGGGTCACGTTCTCCATGGGAGGTAGCTTGCCGCAAAGCGATCGCGCCGCGCCGGGCACGACGTCCCGAAACCGGTACGGTCCGCTCCATGGGGGATGCACGATCGGATGAGCTGACGGCCACGCTCGAGCGGTACCTGGCCTACCGGCAGGACGTGGACGACAAGAAGCGGCCGTGGTCCGACCTCGTCGAGTTCTTCACCGACGACGCCGTGTTCATCGACCCGGCCTGGGGTCGCATCGAGGGCATCGACGAGATCCGCGCCTTCCTCGTCGACTCGATGACCGGCATCGAGGACTGGGCCTTCCCGGTCGACCACCTCTACGTCGACGGTGACGAGGTGGTCGTGAAGTTCCGCCAGGTGCTCCCCGGCGGCCGGCAGCAGTCGGGCTACTCCACGCTCCTCTACGCCGGCGGCGGCAAGTTCCGCTACGAGGAGGACGTGCTCAACATGGTCCACGTCTTCGAGGACCTCCGGGCGATCGGCTTCCGCGGCGCCGACGGCATGCAGCCGCCGCCCGAGCACCCGGTGCGGGACTTCACCCGACCCCGTTGATCCCTAGGTTGGGGGTGTGCTCGAACGCTTCCCCAGCCACCTCGCCGACGTCGGCGGCACGGCCGTCCGCCGGGCCCTCCCCCGCCACGATCGGCGCACCGTCGGCGCCTGGTGCTTCCTCGACCACTTCGGGCCGGCGGACGACGCCCTCCTGCAGATCGGCCCCCACCCCCACATCGGCATCCAGACCGTGACGTGGCTCGTCGCCGGCGAGCTCGTCCACCACGACAGCCTCGGCTCGGAGCAGCCGATCCGACCCGGCCAGCTCAACCTCATGACGTCGGGTCGCGGGATCGCCCACGCCGAGGAGATGCCGGGCGGGCGCCAGCCGGTGCACGGCGCCCAGCTGTGGGTCGCCCTGCCGGAGGAGACCCGCCACGGGGCCAACGCCTTCGAGCACCACGCCGAGCTGCCCCTGGTCGGTGCCGGCTCGCTCGAGGTGACGGTGCTCATGGGCCAGCTCGACGGCGTCCGCTCGCCGGCACGGACCGACACCGACCTCGTGGGCCTGGCCCTCGCCGGTGGTGGCCGGGCGTCCCTCGCCCTCGACCCGGCCTTCGAGCACGCCCTCGTGGTGCTCGACGGCAGCGTGGCGGTCGGCGACGAGGTCGTGGCGCCCGGCGAGCTCGCCTACCTCGGGCCTGGCCGTGACGACCTCGCCCTCGAGGCCGCGCCCGGCAGCCACGCCCTGGTGGTGGGCGGCGTCCCGTTCCCCGACCGGCTCGTCATGTGGTGGAACTTCGTGGGCCGCACGAAGGCGGAGATCTCGGCGGCCCGGGAGGACTGGGAGGGCGGGACCGACCGGTTCGCCCCCGTCACCTCCGAGCTGGGGAGGATCGCGGCGCCACCGCTGCCGGGTCTTCGCAACTGACGGCCCAGCACCGTGGAGCCGAGCCCACGGCGGCGAACCGTCCCGTCCAACTAGACGATCTGTCCGTTCCATGGGCGGAGCCCTCAACCTCACCGACCGCTCACCGAGCAGGCCTCGACCACCCGATCGAGGAGCCACCCGATGAACAAGCTGCTGGGCAGCACCAAGAGCGTCCGGACCAAGATCCTCGCCGGGTTCCTGGTCGTCGTGGCCCTGACCGCCGGGCTCGGCGTCGTCGCCGTGCGCAGCATGGCCACGATCAACCAGGCCTCCAGCGTGATGTACAAGGACAACGTCCTGCCCATCAGCCAGCTCGGCGCCGTCCAGAAGCACATCTACCGGGCCCGCGTGTACCTGCTGACGGAGTTCGTGGCCGCGACCGACGCCGACGAGCAGACGGCGGCGACCAAGCTCGCCGAGTCGAAGGCCGAGGTGGCCAAGGCCGTCGCCGAGTACAAGACCAGCGACCTCACCGGCCGGGAGAAGGACCTCGCCACGTTCGAGGACGGCTGGGCGTCGTACCTCGGCACCCTCGATCGGGCCGAGGCGGCAGCCAAGGCCAAGGACCTGGGGGCCCTCACCGCCGCCATCGACGAGGCGCAGCCCCACTTCGACGCGCTCAGCGCCGCGGTGAAGTCCCTCGACGCCATCGAGCGCACCGCCGCCGACGCCACCAAGACCAAGGCCGACCGGGACTACTCGAAGGCCCGCACGACGCTGTTCGCCGTGATCGCCCTCGCCATCGCCCTGGCCGTCGCCATCGGCCTCTACCTCGCCTCCCTGATCGCCAAGCCGCTGCGCCGCACGGTCGACGTGCTGAACCAGGCGGCCGACGGTGACCTCACCGTGCGCCTCGACGTGACCAGCAAGGACGAGGTCGGCCGGGCCGGCATCGCCCTGAACCGCATGCTCGAGCGCACGGGCGACGTCGTCCGCTCCATCGGCGAGAACGCCACCTCGCTGGCCGGCTCGTCCGAGGAGCTCTCGGCCGTGTCGCAGCAGCTCGGCGCCTCGGCCGAGGAGACGTCGGCCCAGTCGACCACGGCGGCCGCCGCCGCCGAGCAGGTGTCGGCCAACGTCGGCACCGTCGCCGCCGGGGCCGAGGAGATGAACGCGTCGATCCGTGAGATCGCCGGCTCGGCCACCGAGGCCGCCCGCGTGGCCAACGAGGCCGTGACCGCGGCCCGCTCGACGACCGCCACCGTCACCAAGCTGGGCGAGTCGTCCGTCGAGATCGGTGCGGTCATCAAGGTCATCACCTCGATCGCCGAGCAGACCAACCTCCTCGCCCTGAACGCCACCATCGAGGCCGCCCGGGCCGGCGAAGCCGGCAAGGGCTTCGCCGTCGTGGCCAACGAGGTCAAGGAGCTGGCCAAGCAGACCGCCGAGGCCACCGACGACATCGCCTCCCGCGTCACCACCATCCAGGGCGACGCCCAGGCCGCCACCGACGCCATCATCGAGATCGCCACCGTGATCGACCGGATCAACGAGATCCAGGCCACGATCGCCTCCGCCGTCGAGGAGCAGACGGCGACCACCAACGAGATCGGCCGCAGCGTCGCCGAGGCGGCGACCGGCGCCACCGAGATCGCCCGCAACGTGACCAACGTGGCCCAGGCCGCCGAGGACACCTCGAGCGGCGCGGCCAACACCCTCACCGCCGCCGGCGACCTGGCACGCATGGCCGAGGAGCTCCGCCGCCTGGTCGGCCAGTTCGTCGTCGAGGCCGCACCCGCGGCGAGCACCACGTCCACGGTGGCCGTCCCGGTCCCGACGTCGCAGCCCGAGCTCCTGGCTCGGCCCACGATCTCCGCCTAGTCCCCCCCTGGCGGAGCAGGCGGACCTGCGGCCTCGACGTCCGGGACGTCGAGGCCGCTCGTCCGCGCCCCTCGTGACGCGGTTCCACGAATCATGGAACCGTTTCCATTGACGGTTCCCAGGGTCCGGGCGTATGTTCCAAGCGAGGTGCGTGGAACCGCTTCCACGGCATCGGGGGAAGGTCGATGGTCACGATCAGCGATGTCGCGGCGCGGGCGGGCGTCGGCGCCGGCACGGTCTCGCGGGTGCTGAACGACAGCCCGCGGGTCAGCGAGCCGACCCGCCAGCGCGTCCTCGCCGCCATCGAGCTGCTCGACTACCGACCCAACCCCCTGGCCCGCGGACTCTCCCGCGGCCGGGCCCACACGTTCGGCGTGGTCATGCCGTTCTTCCCCCAGCCGTCGGCCGTCGAGCGCATGCGCGGCGTGATCGAGACGCTCGGCGGCAGCCGCTACGACCTCGTGCTGTTCAACGTGGAGTCGACGGTCGAGCGCGACCAGCACTTCGCCTCCCTGCTCCGACGTGACCGCGCCGACGGGCTGCTGGTCATGTCCATGCCCCCGCCGGCGGTGGCCGTCGCCAGCCTCCTCGACCACGGCGTGCCCGTGGTCCTGGTCGACGCCGCCGCCGACGGGATCCCCTGCGTGGTCACCGACGACGTCGAGGGCGGGTCGCTCGCCACCCGGCACCTCGTGTCGCTGGGCCACGAGCGCATCGCCTTCATCGGCGACGACCCCGACAACCCGTTCGGCTTCACGTCGAGCGCAGCCCGCGAGCAGGGCTTCCGGGCCACGATGGCCGAGGCCGGGTTCGAGGTCGACGAGCGCCTGGTGCGCCACGGCTCGCACGACCACATCGTCGGCCGCCGGCTCACCGAGCAGCTGCTGTCCATGCGCAGCCGCCCGACGGCGGTCTTCGCCGCCTCCGACATCCTCGGCCTCGGCGTGCTCGAGGCGGCCAAGGCCGCCGGGCTGCGCGTGCCCGAGGACCTCTCCGTCGTCGGCTTCGACGACATCGACGTCTCGTCGTACATCGGCCTCACCACCGTGCACCAACCGCTCGTCGAGAGCGGGCGGCTGGGCGCGCGGCTGTTGCTCGAGGCGCTCAGTGGGGAAGGAGCGCCAACCGCAGGCAAGCACGAGCTCCCGCTCGAGCTCGTCACGCGGTCCACCTCCGCGCCGCCACCACGGCGGCGGGGACGCCAGTAGACCCACAACCCAAGAGGGGGGAACCTCATGGCACACCGACGAAGGGGCTGGAGGGCAGCAGTGCTGCTCGGCCTGGTCCTGCCGCTCGTGGCGGGCGCATGCGCCAGCGACGACAACAAGACAGCTGCCTCGTCCGATGGCGGATCGGGCAGCGGCAAGGGCAAGACCGTCACCATCTTCGGCCCCGAGGTCGAAGGCGAGGGCCAGGGCCTCAAGGACTCGTTCAAGCAGTTCGAGGCCGACACCGGCATCACCATCGACTACCGCGGCGATCGCAGCTTCGAGGAGCAGATCGGCGTCCAGGTCGACGGCGGCAACGCCCCCGACATCGCCATGTTCCCGCAGCCCGGGAAGATCCGCGACTTCGCCGACGCCCTCAAGCCGCTCGACGGTGACGCCCTGGCCAACGTCAAGTCGAACTTCGACGCCGGCTGGACCGACTTCGTCACCATCGACGGCAAGGTCCTCGCCGTACCGACCAAGGCCGACCTGAAGAGCCTGGTCTGGTACAGCCCGGAGGCGTTCAAGGCAGCGGGCTACACCGTGCCCGAGACCATGGAGGACCTGCTCGCCCTCGCCGACACGATGGTCGCCGACGGCAAGACGCCGTTCTGCATCGGCCTCGGCAGCGACGCCGCCACCGGCTGGCCCATGACCGACTGGGTCGAGGACTTCATGCTCCGGCTGAAGGGCCCCGACGTCTACGACAAGTGGCGCACGCACGAGATCCCGTTCGACGACCCCGACGTGGTCGAGGTCGTCCAGTACGTGCACGACCTGTGGGCCAAGAAGGGCTACGTCTACGGCGGGCTCCAGAACGTGGCCGCCACGCCGTTCGCCGACGCCGGCCTGCCGCTGCTCAAGGGCGACTGCATGATGCATCGCCAGGGCAACTTCTACGCCGCCAACTGGCCGAAGGGCACCAAGCTGGGCGACGACGGCCAGGTGAGCGCGTTCTACCTGCCGACGTTCAAGGACAAGGACTTCGGTCGGGTGACGCTCAGCGGTGGCCTCTACGCCGCCGCCTTCGCCGACCGGCCCGAGGTCAAGCAGGCACTGGCGTTCATCGCCAGCACCGACTTCGCCGACGCCCGCGCTCCTGTCGGCGGCTTCCTGTCGCCCAACAAGAACACGGACACCACCAAGTACCCGACGGCCATCGAGCGGACGTTCGCCGACATCTTGAAGGACGCCGACCCGGTGCGCTTCGATGCCTCGGACCTGATGCCCGGCGCGGTCGGCTCCGGTACCTTCTGGACCGCGTGCGTGGACATCACCACGGGCACCAAGGACGTGAAGAGCGCCCTGGCGGCCGTGGAGAAGTCCTGGCCGAAGTCGTGATCGCGAGCCGGGGGGCGTGCGAGCGCCCCCCGGTGGACGGTCCTGACGGGATGGGGGGCTGAGTGGCTCAGCTGCTGGGGACGCTGGTGAGCGTCGTCGTCGGCATCGGCATCGTGCTGGGTGCCTTCGTGGCGCTCAACGCGCTCGTCGACCTGGCGCCCAAGCGATGGCCGGCGTACGCCGTGCTCTCCGGGGCGCTGGTCGGTGCCGTCGTCGGCGCCCTCGCCAACAGCGGGGGCTGGTTCAAGGGCGGACCGCTGTGGCCGGTCGGCGGCGCCGTGCTCGGCGCCGCCGCCGGTGCCGTGCGAGCGGGCCGGCCACCGTCGGCCGAGCGGCGCCGGCACCTCCCCGACCGGTGGCGGCCGGTGATCTTCCTCGCCCCGGCCCTGCTGTTCCTGTTCTGCGCCCTCGTCGTGCCGACGGTCCGCACGATCTACCTCAGCTTCCGCAGCCCGCGCGGCGACCGGGGCGTGGGCTTCGCCAACTACCGCTCGGTGCTGGGCGACGACGACATCTTCAGCCTGCACGGCCTGGGCCACGTCTTCACCAGCCGGCTGTTCGTCGTGGGCCTCCTCATCGCCGTGGCCGCCGTCGGCGTCAACGTGGTGCGGGGCCGGGCCACCGGCCGGGGCGCCGACCTCACGGCCCCGGCACCGACCATCGCCCTGTTCGCGGCCGGCGCCCTGATCCTGCTCGCCGCCGTGGGCGCCCTCCGCGGCGTGGTCTGGAACAACGTCTACTGGGTCGTCTTCGTGACCGGCGTGAGCACCACGCTCGGCCTCGCCATCGCCTGGCTGGCCGACCGGTCGCGAGGCGAGTCGCTGGCCAAGTCGATGATCTTCATGCCGATGGCGATCAGCTTCGTCGGGGCCAGCGTGATCTGGCGCTTCGTCTACGCCTTCACCCCGGCCGGTCACGACCAGATCGGCCTGCTCAACGCCGTGTGGGTCGGGCTGGGCGGCAACCCCCAGGCCTGGATCCAGCAGACGCCGTGGAACACGCTGTTCCTGATCGCCATCATGATCTGGATCCAGACCGGCTTCGCCATGGTGGTGCTGTCGGCATCGATCAAGGCGGTGCCCACCGAGCTGCTCGAGGCAGCCCGGGTCGACGGGGCCAGCGAGGCGCAGACGTTCTGGCGGGTCACGCTCCCCCAGATCACCAGCACCATCGGGGTGGTCTCGGTGACGCTCATCATCACCGTCCTGAAGGTCTACGACATCGTCAAGGTGATGACGAACGGCGAGTTCGGCACCAACGTCATCGCCAACCAGATGTTCGACGACGCCTTCATCGCCCGGAACCTCGGACGGGGGTCGACCCTGGCCGCCCTCCTGTTCCTGGCCGTCGTCCCCCTCATGGTCTTCAACGTCCGCCGCATGAGGAAGGAGGCCGCCGAGTGAGTGTCATCGCAACGCCGGTGAAGGGGAAGCTCGGGGTCGCGTCCCGGGCCCACGAGCGGCTGTCGGCCATCCCGACCTCGGTGCTCTGGTTGATCGTCGGGCTCTGGACCCTGCCCTCGCTCGGGATGCTCGTCTCGTCGTTCCGGGCCGAGGACGCGGTGAAGACCACGGGCTGGTGGACCGTGGTCACGAACCCCCAGCTCACCCTCGACAACTACCGGGCCGTCTTCTCGACGGCCGGCACCGACTCGCCCGACATGTGGCGGCACTTCCTGAACTCGCTGGCCATCACCATCCCGGCGACCGTCATCCCGATCGCCCTGGCCGCCTTCGCCGCCTACGCCTTCGCCTGGATGGACTTCAAGGGCAAGACGGTGCTCTTCATCGGCGTGGTCGCCCTGATGGCCGTGCCCATCCAGATGTCGCTGATCCCGCTGCTCCAGCTCTACACCGGCGGGGCCCACCTGACCGTCGGCGGCCAGACCCTCACGCTGTTCCCCGACCTCGACCTGGCCGGGACACCGGCGGCGGCCTGGCTCACCCACATCGGGTTCGGCCTGCCGCTGGCCATCTTCCTCCTGCACAACTACATCGCCGCGCTGCCACGCGACATCTTCGAGGCGGCGACCATCGACGGCGCCGACCACCTCCAGATCTTCCGGCGGCTGGTGCTGCCGTTGTCGGTGCCGGCCTTGGCTGCCTTCGGCATCTTCCAGTTCCTGTGGGTCTGGAACGACTACCTCGTCGCCCTGTCGTTCATCGGCGGGGCGCCCGACAAGTCGCCCATGACGATCCGCCTGGCCACGCTCTCCGGTGGTCGAGGCCAGGACTGGCACCTGCTCACGGCGGCGGCGTTCGTCTCCATCGCCCTCCCCCTCGCCGTGTTCTTCGCGCTCCAGCGCTTCTTCGTCCGTGGCCTCCTGGCCGGATCCGTGAAGGGATAGGGATGGCTGCGGTCACGCTCGAGCAGGTCAACAAGGTCTACGCCACCGGCGCCCACGCCATCACCGACCTCGACCTCGACGTCGCCGACGGCGAGTTCCTGGTGCTGGTCGGGCCATCGGGGTGCGGGAAGTCGACGGCGCTGCGGATGATCGCCGGCCTGGAGGACATCACCAGCGGCACCCTCCGCATCGGCGACCAGGTGGTGAACGACCTGCCGCCCAAGGACCGCGACATCGCCATGGTGTTCCAGAACTACGCCCTCTACCCCCACATGACCGTGGCCCAGAACATCGGCTTCGCCCTGAAGCTGGCCGGCCGACCGAAGGCCGAGATCAACCAGCGGGTGGCGGCCGCGGCGGCGACGCTGCAGCTCGAGCCGTGGCTCGACCGCAAGCCGGGCCAGCTCTCGGGCGGCCAGCGCCAGCGGGTGGCCATGGGCCGGGCCATCGTGCGGGAGCCGGCCGTGTTCCTCATGGACGAGCCGCTGTCGAACCTCGACGCCAAGCTCCGGGTCCAGATGCGCGCCGTCGTGGCCCGCCTCCAGCGCGACCTCAAGACGACCACCGTCTACGTCACCCACGACCAGGTCGAGGCCATGACGATGGGCGACCGCGTGGCCGTCCTGCGCGACGGCCGCCTGCTCCAAGTCGACGCGCCCGAGACGCTCTACGAGCGCCCGGCCGACCTGTTCGTCGCCGCCTTCATCGGCTCGCCGGCCATGAACCTGCTCGACGTGGGGCTCCA
>JAODBP010000001.1 GCA_025464025.1 Actinomycetes bacterium
TGGGCGAAGGCATCGAGGGCCTGGTGCACATCTCCGAGATGAGCCAGCACCACGTCGACCTGCCCGAGCAGGTCGTCACCCCGGGCGAGGAGCTGTGGGTCAAGATCATCGACCTCGACCTCCAGCGCCGCCGGATCAGCCTGTCGATCAAGCAGGCCGCCGAGGGTGGCGAGGTCGCCGAGGAGTACCGCGAGCACTTCGGCGAGCACGCCTACGACGAAGAGGGCAACTACATCGGCGGCGAGACCGATCCCGCCGTCGAGCAGGCCTGGGCCGAGTACTACGAGCAGTACCCCGAGGCCCGGCCCGAGGGCCTGGCCCCGGAGGCCCCGGCCGCCGATGCCGGTGAGACGGCCGATGCTCCGGCCGCCGAGGCCCCTGCGGCCGAGGTCACCGAGGCCGCTCCGGCTGCCGAAGCCGAGGCTCCCGCTGTCGAGGCGCCGGCTGCCGAGGCTGTCGCCGACGAGGCGCCGGTTGCCGAAGGTGCGGCCGACGAGGCACCCGAGGCCTAGCGCCCCGACGATCGAGTGGAGGACCCGCCTTCGGGCGGGTCCTTCGCCGTTTTGCGGGCGACTGCCGAAGGGTCAGTACTGCGGCGGGGCGGGCGGTGCCGGCGGCTGGCCCTGGGCCAGCGTGGCGGTGAGCAGCGAGCGGATGGCCCGCATCTCGCCCAGCAGCTCGACCATGGCGCCGTCGTTCGAGGCGGCACCCGGCACCCCACCCGAGGCCTGGGCCTCGGCGAGGATGCGCTGGGCCTCCACCTGGGCGTCGGCCTTGACCTGCTCGGCGCTCTTCTCGGCCATGGCCAGGGTCTGTCCGAGCTGGCTCTCCATGCCCTTGAACCGCTCGACCTCGCTCTCCAGGACCCGGAGCCGCTCGATGAGCTGCTGGCGCTCCTGGAGCATGTTCTCGATGCTGTCGGCGACCGTGTCGAGGGCGCGGTCGACGGCTTCGGTGTCGTAGCCCTTGCGGGTCTGGGCGAAGCGAACCTGGCGGAGGTCGTCGGGGGTGATCGACATCGGGTGTTCAACGTAGGCCATGTCCGGGGGCGCCGTCATGGACCGGGGCCTCGGGCCGGCCGGCAGGGCGAGCGGCTGGTGGGCGAGCTCGAACGGGTCGTCCGGGTCCTCGAGGAAGGCGAGCGGCGTCCGCCGGCCCAGCACGAGCAGCACGATGAAGCCGACGACGAGCGCCCCGGCGACCAGTTGGAGCAGCCGCTGGCGGGCGGCCAGGAGCAGCCAGCCGATGAGCGGCACCCGGCGATCGGCCCGACCGATGAGGTCGCGGTCGGTGACGGTGACGACCCCGGCCCGGGCGCCGACGAGGCGGTACTCGGTCGCCGAGCCGACCTGTCGGGTGCGCCGGACGACGCCGACGACGGTGCCGCCGCGGCGGTGGGCGGCGAGGACGTCGCCCGCCACGACGTCGGGCGTCTCGATGTCCCGCACCAGGACGGCGTCGCCGGTGCTGTAGCCCGGCAGCCGGTTCGAGCTGTCGATGGGGACGATCGGCGGGCTGACCTTGCGGCTGGTGAGGAGCCCGACGTAGAGGCTGGTGCCGGTGAGGGCGAGCAGGAGCACCGCCCACGCCGCCCCAGTCGCCACCCGTCGCACGGGGCACACCGTACGGCCCACCCCCCACCTCCGAGGCGTTACCTTCCCCCACGTGAAGGTCGTGGGTCTGACCGGGGGGATCGGCTCGGGGAAGTCGACGGTGTCGGCGCTCCTCCGCGAGCGCGGGGCGGTGGTCGTCGACGCCGACGCCCTCGTGCGGGAGCTCCAGGAGCCGGGGATGCCCGTCTTCGAGGCCATGGTCGAGCGCTTCGGGCCCGGCATCGTCGGGCCCGACGGCGCCCTCGATCGCCAGGCCGTCGCCGACATCGTGTTCAACGACCCCGAGGCGCTCGCTGCCCTCAACGGCATCGTCCACCCTGCCGTGGGGCTCGAGGTCTACGCCCGCATCGCGGCCCACGAGGGGACCGACGACGTGGTGATCGCCGACATCCCGCTCCTGGCCGAGGGCAACAGCGCCATCAAGATGTCCGGCGTGCTCGTGGTCGACACGCCGACCGAGACCCAGGTCGAGCGCCTGGTCGGCTCGCGCGGCTTCCCCGAGGCCGACGCCCGGGCCCGCATCAGCCGCCAGGCGTCGCGGGAGGACCGGCTGGCCAAGGCCGACCACGTCGTCGACAACTCGGGGTCGCACGACGACCTCGTCGCCCAGCTCGACGGCGTCTGGGCGTGGATCGCCAGTCTCCCTGACACCTGATCTCTCCGACACCTGAGCCACTGAGGGCGCACAACTCGCCGACAACGACTGCAGTCGGCCACGGAGCGTGCCGAGACCTGACTCCATGGCAGGGATGCGCAAGGTGTCGGCAGGCATGCTGGTGATCGCGATGGCCGCGCTGGCCATGCTGGCGTGGTGGAGCATGCTCGCCGCGGAGCGGGCCGCGGTGCGGGCCAGCGAGGACGGGGCCCACAAGGCCGCCGTCGCCGCCGCCCTGGCGGTGGGTGCCGAGTCCCGCGCCGGAGGCGACGTCGCCGGCGTGGTGGCCATGGCCGAGCAGGCCGGTGGCCTCCGCCTCGAGGTGCTGGACCAGTCCGGCCGGCGCGTCGCCGGCGGCGCCACGGCGGGCGCCCAGCTCACGACCGTCGCCGTGCCCGGCACCGAGCTGACCGTGAGCGCCGAGGTCGAGGGCCGGGCCGGGCTGGGCCTGGGTCGCTTCAGCCACCTCATCACGGCCGTCGCCTTCCTCGTCATGGCCGGCTCGGTGTCCCTGCTCGTGATCGTGACCCGCCAGCGCCGCCTGGCCCACGCCGAGATCGCCCGCCTGGGCCAGCGCTGGGAGGAGACGGCGGCGTCCGACGACCTCACCGGTCTGGGCAACCGCACCCGCCTGCTGGAGGACACCGACGCCCTCATCGCCCGTGGCTCCCGCTACGGCAACTCGTTCGGGCTCGCCCTGTTCGAGGTGTCGGGCTCGGATGGGCCTGGCGAGCCGTCGGAAGGCCTGGTGCTGGCCGTGTCCGAGCTCGTCGCCGCCGAGGCCCGCGGCGCCGACCTCTGCTACCGGGTCGGCGAGGGACGGTTCGTCACGTTGCTGCCCGAGCAGGACGAGACGGGCGCCGCCCTGGCCGCCGAGCGCATCCGCCGGGCCATCGGTGAGCGCCTCGGCCAGTCGGCCCTCACCGGCGTGTCGGCCTTCAGCCCGTGGCTGCCCTGCAGCGCTGCCGACCTGCTGGTGCGGGCCGAGCTCGACCTCGGGGCCTCGGCCCTGGTGGGCGACCGTGGGATCGAGCGCTACGCCGCCCGGCAGGTGCACGTGCCCACCCACGCCCAGGCGTAGCTGTCACACCCCCTCCGTAGACTCGACGGCGTGCCGCCGTTCAAGCTCCACTCCGACTTCGCGCCTGCGGGTGACCAGCCCAAGGCCATCGAGGCCCTGACCGAGGGGATCAACCGCGGCGACCGGTTCCAGACCCTCCTCGGCATCACCGGGTCGGGCAAGAGCGCCACCATCGCCTGGACCATCGAGCAGGTCCAGAAGCCCACCCTGGTCATCGCCCCGAACAAGTCGCTGGCCGCCCAGCTTGCCAACGAGTTCAAGGAGTTCTTCCCGGAGAACCGGGTCGAGTACTTCGTCAGCTACTACGACTACTACCAGCCCGAGGCCTACATCGCCTCGAGCGACACCTACATCGAGAAGGACTCGTCGGTCAACGACGAGATCGACCGCCTGCGCCACTCGGCCACCTCGGCCCTGCTCGGCCGGCGCGACGTGATCGTGGTGGCCTCGGTGTCGTGCATCTACGGCCTCGGCTCGCCCGAGGAGTACGAGCGCCAGATCCTCCGGCTCAAGACGGGCGCCCGGCACGACCAGCGCTACATCCTCTCGAAGCTGGTCGACATGCAGTACGAGCGCAACGACATGAACCTGGTGCGCGGCAAGTTCCGGGTGCGGGGCGACACCATCGAGCTGCACCCGGCCTACGAGGACCACGCCGTGCGCATCGAGCTGTTCGGCGACGACGTCGAGCGCATCAGCCGGGTCGACATGCTCACGGGGGAGCGGCTGGAGGACATCGACGACCTCACCGTCTTCCCGGCCACCCACTACGTCACCGGCACCGAGCGGATGCAGAAGGCCATCGCCCGCATCGAGGCCGAGCTGCAGGAGCGGCTGGCGTGGTTCCAGGCCGAGGGCAAGCTGCTCGAGGCCCAGCGCCTCCGCATGCGCACCCAGTACGACCTCGAGATGATGGCCGAGGTCGGGTTCTGCAACGGGATCGAGAACTACTCCGGTCCGCTCGACGGCCGGGCCCCGGGCGAGGCGCCCTACACCCTGATCGACTACTTCCCGAAGGACTTCCTGCTGGTGCTCGACGAGAGCCACCAGTCGATCCCGCAGCTCCACGGGCAGTACGAGGGCGACCGGTCGCGGAAGAACAACCTCATCGACTTCGGCTTCCGGCTCCCGTCGGCCGCCGACAACCGGCCGCTGCGGTTCGAGGAGTTCCTCGGCAAGGTCAACCAGGCCGTGCTCCTGTCGGCCACGCCGGGGCCGTGGGAGCTGCAGCACTCCGAGCAGATCGTCGAGCAGATCGTGCGGCCCACCGGCCTGGTCGACCCCGAGGTGATCGTGAAGCCCACCAAGGGCCAGATCGACGACCTCATGGAGCAGATCGGCACCCGGATCGAGAAGGGCGACCGCGTCCTCGTCACCACGCTCACCAAGAAGATGGCCGAGGACCTCACCGACTACCTGCTCGAGCAGGGGCTCCGGGTCCGGTACCTGCACTCGAACATCGACACGATCCAGCGCATCGAGATCCTGCGCGACCTCCGCCTCGGCGAGTTCGACGTGCTCGTCGGCATCAACCTGCTGCGTGAGGGCCTCGACCTGCCCGAGGTGTCGCTCGTCGCCATCCTCGACGCCGACAAGGAGGGCTTCCTCCGCTCGGAGACCTCGCTCATCCAGACCATGGGACGCGCCGCCCGCAACGTCGACGGCCAGGTGATCATGTACGCCGACCAGGTCACGAACTCGATGCAGCGG
>JAODBP010000015.1 GCA_025464025.1 Actinomycetes bacterium
CGCTGTCCGAGCTCGAAGCGCGCCTTCCCCGCCCGGAGCACGACGCCCCGTACCTCGAGGTCGAGCTCGCCCAGCTGCCCGAGATCGCCGAGCCGAAGGTCAAGCCCAAGCGGTTGTCCACGGGACATGCACCGCTCGAGATCGCGCGCACCGGATCCGCCTGGCGGATCAGCTGCACCGGTTGCGGCGAAGCATCACCGCTCGTCCAGTTCCGGTGGCAGGCCCTCGAGGAGAGCGTCGTGTGCCGCTGCGAATGACGACCCGCCGGTCGACGACCGGGTCAAACGACGTGCCCGGAGAAACCACTAGTCGCCCCTCGCCGTGGCCAGGGCGAGGGGCAGCACCGGGCCGCTGCCGCCGACGCGGAGGACCATCCCGGCGGCGGTGAGCGTCCAACGGGTGTCGACGAGGTCGTCGACCAGCAGCACGGGCGTCTCGGGGGCGTACCCGGTGATCTTGAACGCCCGGTAGACGTTGCCGACCTGCTGGGCGCTGTTCTCCATCTCGGCCTGTGGGCGCTTCTCGCCCCGATGGGCCAGCACGTCGTGGAACGGGAGGCCGAGGGCGACGGCCAGGCGCTCGGCCGCATCGGCGACGACCGGCGAGCTCGACGGCACGCACGTGACCCACCCCGGCGCCGGCTCCGGGTCCCACGCCCGCACCAGGGCCGCCGCCGCTTCGACGAGCTCGTCGCTCACCGGCTGCCCCGTCGACCGAGCCGCCCGGACCGACGAGCCCCAGCCGCCGTCGCCCGCCACCGAGAGGGCCCGTCCCTCCTCGAGCCGCACGTCGGGACCGATGACGCCCTTGGGCTCACCCAGCCCGTTGGGCCAGCGCTTGCGGGGCTCGACGTCGAGCCGGGCGCTGCGGAGGAAGGCGCTCGCCTCCGCCACCAGCGCCTGGGGCACGGACGGGTCGAGCGGCGTGCCGGTGCAGCGGTCGCACCGGCCGCACGGCTGGGCCATCGGGTCGTCGAGCTCGCCCCGGAGGAACGCCATGCGGCACCCGTCGGTGCGGGCGTAGCCCCGCATGGCCTCCTGCTCGTGGCGGCGGAGGGCGGTGACGCGCTCGACCCGGTCGGCCGGGTAGGCCCACTCGGCCTTCGTGCGCTGCCAGCCCGACTCGGAGCGCTCGACGGCGCCTTCGACGTCGAGCACCTTCAACATGCCCTCGAGCCGGCTGTGCCCGACGTTGACGGCCACCTCGATCTCGCCCTGCTTCACGGCCACGCCCCGCTCGTCGAGGAGAGCGATCACGCCCTCGGCCTGGTCGCGGGACGGGAAGGCGGTGCGGATGAACCAGTCCTGGATGTCGGCGTCCTCGCCACCCCGCAGCAGCCAGCCGTACGACCGGTCGATGGCACGGCCGGCTCGACCGACCTGCTGGTAGTAGGCCACGGCCGAGCCGGGCGCCTGGTAGTGGATGACGAACGTGAGGTCGGGCTTGTCGAAGCCCATGCCCAGCGCCGAGGTGGCCACGACGACCTTGACGTCGTTGGCCAGCAGCTTGTCCTCGGTGCGGACCCGCTCGTCGTGGTCGCCGGCGCCGCTGTAGGCAGCGGCGTCGATGCCGTTGCGGTTGAGCCACCGAGCCACCCGCTCGGCATCCGCGATCGTGAGGCAGTAGACGATGCCCGAGCCGGGCAGCTCGGGGATGGCCCGGGCCAGCCAGGCGAGCCGGTGGGCCGGGTCGGGCAGGTCGAGCACGGCCAGCGACAGGCTCTCGCGCTCGAGCGGACCCCGCACGACCTCGATGTCGGACCCGAGCTGCTCGACCACGTCGGCCACGACGCGGTCGTTCGCCGTGGCCGTGGTGCACAGGACCGGGATGCCGGGCTGGAGCTGGTCGAGGATGCGCCCGATGCGGCGGTAGTCGGGGCGGAAGTCGTGGCCCCAGTCGCTGATGCAGTGGGCCTCGTCGACGACCACGAGGCCGACCGTGCGGAGCAGGTCGGGCAGGACGTCGCGCCGGAACCGCGGGTTGTTCAGCCGCTCGGGCGAGATCAGCAGCAGGTCGACCTCGCCGGCCCGCACCCGGTCCTCGATGGCCGACCAGTCGTCGCGGTTCTCGCTGTTGATGGTGACGGCGTGGACGCCGGCCCGCTCGGCCGCCGCGATCTGGTTGCGCATGAGCGCCAGCAGGGGCGACACGAGGATCGTGGGGCCGGCCCCCCGGTCGCGCAGGAGGCGGGTGGCGACGAAGTAGACGGCGCTCTTGCCCCAGCCGGTGCGCTGGACGACGAGGGCCCGGCCCCGCCGCTCGACCAGGCTCTCGATGGCGGCCCACTGGCCGTCGCGGAACTCGGCCTCGTCGCTGCCCGTGAGTCGGCGCAGCAGCGCCTCGGCCTCCGCCCGCAGGGTCATGGACAGACCCTACGGACGGGGTGCGACAACCTTGGCCTTCTCGGCGTCAGACCTTGCGGCGCTTGAACGACTTCCCGGACTTGGCGCCCGGGAGGTGGGTGGCGCTGCCACGGTCGGCCGTGGTGGCGACGTCGGCCGCCTTGCCGGCGGCCTTCTTGGCCGCGAGCAGCTGCTCCATGCGGCGGCGGTTCTCGTCCTGGGGGGTGGGTTCGGTCATGGGGATCCTCCTGCGTGCTGCGTCAACGGTACGGGGCGCGGACGGCGTCACAGGAGCATCCGGCCATCCAACCCAGCCCGAGCCCGCCCCGCCAGCGAATTCCCACCGCTGCGAGCGGATCTCGCTGTCACTCGGCGCCTCTAGGGTCGACGCCAGATGTCCGGACCCCCCGAGCTCGGCCGCGGCGTCGTGGTCAACCACGGCGACCCGGTGCCCGCCGCCTGGGCCGGCGCGCTCGTCGTCGAGGTCGACAGCGAGGACCCGGCCCCCGCCGTCCTCGCCCTCCACCAGGCCTGGGCCACCCGCACGCCGGTCGTGGTGGACCTGCGGGTGGAGGCCGACCGGTTCCGCGCCCCCGAGTCCTTCGCCGTCGAGCCGTGGCGCCTCGGCCCCCGCTTCGAGCTGTGGCTCGACCGCCTCCACTTCCTCGTGTGGGCCAACACCTACGACGCCCGGGGCGGCATCGAACCGGTGTGGTGGTGGGCCCGCAAGGCCGCCCGCCTCGGCGCCTCGCTGTCCGAGGTGGCCGACATCACGCTGCCCGACGGCACGCCGGCCTGGGTCGACGGTGGGCCGCGCGGCTGGGTCGACCTCGCCGGTGAGGTCGTGCACCGGGAGACGGTCGAGTCCGGCTTCCTCCGGGTCGAGCCGGCACCGGTCGCGGTGACCGCCGCCCTCGCCCCCGACCAGCTCGCCGCCGTGGCCCACGACGACGGCCCGGCCCGCATCGTGGCCCCGGCCGGCTCGGGGAAGACGCGCGTGCTCACCGAGCGCCTGCGCCACCTCCTCGTCGACAAGGGCTACGAGCGCGACACCGTCCTCGCCGTCGCCTACAACAAGCGGGCCCAGGTCGAGCTCGAGCAGCGCACGACCGACTTCCGGCCCCGGGTCAGCACGCTCAACGCCCTCGGCCACCGCCTCCTCGGTGGGCCCCGGGTCCTCGAGGAGCGCGAGGTCCGCCGCATCGTCGAGGATCTCGTGCCGTCGAAGCAGCGCCGGGTCAACACCGACCCGCTGGCCCCGTACCTCGAGGGCCTCACCGCCATCCGCCTCGGCCTGCGCGACCCCGAGGAGGTCGAGGCCGAGCGCGACGACGTGCCCGGCCTGGCCGCCGCCTTCGGCCCCTACCGGGAGGCCCTGGGCCGGTCCCGGGCCGTCGACTTCGACGAGCAGGTCTACGGCGCCGTCGAGCTGCTGCTGGCCGACGGCGAGCTGCGGCGCCAGGTGCAACCCGGGCACCGCCACCTCCTCGTCGACGAGCTCCAGGACCTCACGCCGGCCCACGTCCTGCTCCTCCGGCTGCTGTCGTCGCCGGCGCTCGACGTGTTCGGGGTGGGGGATGACGACCAGACGATCTACTCCCACGCCGGAGCCGATCCGGCCTTCCTCATCGACTACGCCGAGCTGTTCCCGGGCGCCGAGTCGCACCCGCTCGAGGTGAACTACCGCTGCCCGGTCGCCGTGGTCGACGCCGCCCGCCACCTGCTCTCCTACAACCGGCGGCGGGTGCCCAAGGAGATCCGCTCCGGGCCCGACGCCGACCCGGCCGCCGACGCCCTCGTGGTCCGCCAGCACCGGTCCGAGGCCGGTGCCACCGAGCTGGTCGAGGTGGTGCGGGGCTGGCTCGACGACGGCGTCGCCCCGTCGAGCATCGCGGTGCTCACCCGGGTCAACTCGCTCCTCCTCGCACCCCACGTCGCCCTCAGCCAGGCTGGTATCCCCCTCAGCTCGACGCTGTCGCCCGACGTGCTCGAGCGCACGGGCGTGCGGGCCGCCCTCGCCTACCTTCGCCTCGGCGCGTCGCCCGACCGGCTGCGCCCCGAGGACCTCGCCGAGGTGCTGCGCCGGCCCAGCCGGGGCTTCCCGAACTGGATCAGCAAGTGGTTCAGCCGCACGATGTCGATCGACGAGCTGCGCACGATCAGCGACCGGCTCGACGACGCCAAGGTCGCGGCCAAGGTCCTCGGCCTGGCCGCCGACCTCGACGCCGTGGCCCGGGCCGTGGCCAGCAAGACCACCCGCCAGTCGCTCCAGGTCGTGGCCGACGAGGTCGGGCTGGGTGGCGCCATGTCGCTGCTCGACAGCTCGAAGGGCGGGCAGACGGCGTCCCAGCTCGACGACCTCGACGCCCTGATCCAGGTGGCCGACCTCCACCCCGAGCCGGCCACGTTCGAGCACTGGCTCCGAGGCGTCCTCCAGCGGGAGACGTCGCCCGACGGCGTCACGCTCTCGACCGTCCACCGGGTCAAGGGCATGGAGTGGGACCGGGTCGCCGTCTACGGCGTGACCGACGGCGTGCTCCCCCACCGCCTGGCCGAGGACGAGGAGGAGGAGCGGCGCGTCCTGCACGTGGCCATCACCCGGGGCCGCCACCGCGTGGCCGTGCTGGCCGACGCCGGGCGGCCCTCGCCCTTCCTCGGTGAGCTCGACGGCACCGCGCCCCGCCGGGAGGCCAAGCCGGTCGTCCGCAACGCGCCGGCCTCGAAGCCGGCATCCTCCAAGCAGGCCCAGCTCGAGGCCCGGGTCGGTGTCACCGTCGAGGCCAACGGCCGGTTCACCGGCGAGATCGTCGAGGTCGACGACGATGGCGTGCGCCTCCAGCTCACCACCGGCGGGAAGCTCGCCGTGCGCTTCGGCGAGACGGTCACGATCAAGGGCCGGGCCGCCACGCTGGTGGCCGCCCCCGACCTGCCGCCCGAGGTCGCCGCCGCCGAGGAGGCGCTCCGGGCCTGGCGGCTCGAGCGGTGCCGGGCCGACAAGGTGTCGGCGTTCATCGTGGCGTCGAACGCCGTGCTGCGGGCCATCGCCACGGCCCGGCCCACCTCGATCGTCGAGCTGTCGCGCGTCGACGGCATCGGGCCGACCAAGCTCGACCTCTACGGCGACGAGATCCTCGCCGTCCTCGACGCGCTCGACTGACCTCCACCTCGTTCGCCGAGGGCTGCCGGCATCACCCCAAGTACGAAAGCAGCCAACGACCGGGCGATCCCGTATGTCGCACGTCTCGCGGCGCCGAGGCCCGGGACCGTTGTGGGCAGTCGCGCTCCTCAGGTGCGCACAACTGCCCACATCTCTCACCCGCCATCAGCGTTGTGTGCACTTCACCTCGACATGCGAGGTCAACTGCACACAACGCTGGACCCGCTGGCCGCACCGACGGGCCCGCCGCCGCCCCCTTGGTCGCGTCCTTTGCCCTTCCACCCTGGCGAGAACGCCCGATCTCGCGGGCCCGCCGCCCTGTACTTCGGTGGTCGGCCGAACCACCATGCCGTCGTGGCCACGCTGCTCGACGCGACCGACGCTCGGCTGACGACGATCGTCGACGCCCTCGCCGACCAGCCCGGCGACAGCTGGGCACGGCGCCTCGTCGTCGCCATCGGGGCCTGGTACGTCCGGCACCCGGCGATCACGCTCGTGCTCCTCGCCTTGACCGCGGCCATCCCCGTCATCGGTGGCGTCATCGGCTTGGTCGTCGGAGTTGCCCGCGCCGATGTCGGGATCGTCGGGCAGGCCGTCGTCGTCATCCTGGAAGCGGTGGTCACCTACCTCACCTGGCGGGTCCCCGTGCTCCTCATCCGGCGCATCGACTGAGGCCTACGAGTACCGCAGCGGCTTGCTGTAGGAGCCGCCGAGCTCTTGGCGGCCCCGCTTCGAGGTCCACCGCCACTGGGCGCTCATCCGGCCGCCGACCGGCTGGCGGATCTGGGCCACCGAGTGCTCCCACCCGACCTGGGTGGCGCCGCCCATGACGAACAGGTCGCCGGAGGCGGGCGACAGGTCGATGACCGCTCCCTTGTCGGGCGCCGAGTGGTCGTACTTCGACGACCGGGGCCGCAGCAGCCACGGCCGCTGGGCGCCGAGGGTGAGGATCCCGATGACGGTCTCGTCGAGCCACTTCATGTCGCGGTCCCGGTGGAAGGCCTGGCCGTGCTGGCCGTGCTGGTACCAGTTCAGGGCGAACCCGTCGAACGTCACCTTGTAGCGGTGCTGGAGCTCGCGCTGGACGTCGAGCAGGCGGGGCGGGGCGTTGCCGACGCGGAACATCGTCGTGAGCCGGGGCTCGTCGCGCCAGTGGTCGTACCGGAACACCCGGGTCTGCTGCCAGATGTCGGCCTCGGCCAGCTCGGCGTAGAGCTCGTCGGCATCGGGCATCCAACCCCGGGCCACCTCGACCCACGAGCGCTCGTCGAGCTCGATCCGCTCCCAATCCACTAGAGCGCCTCCACCACCAGGAGCCCGGCCTCCTCGTCGGGGATGTCGGACCGCTGGAACAGCCGGCCCCGCTCGCCCCACACCACGATCGCGAACCCGAGGACGCCGTAGCCGAGGAACCCCATGGCAAGCGGCTGCATCGTCCCGTCGAAGGCGCCGTCGACGAACGAGCCGAGCACGGCGCCGCCGGCGATGAGGGCGGCGCCCATGAGCGACGCGGCCGTTCCGGCGACCGCCGCCATCGGCGCCATGGCGATGCTCGTGCAGTTCGGGATGAGCAGGGCGTGGCACGCCACCAGCGTCACGAGGATCAGGAGGAACGCGGCGAGTGGAGGCCGGCCGTCGGTGGCCGCGCCCACGACGACGAACATCGCCGCCGCGCCGAGGTAGACGAACAGCACGGCATGGACGACCCGGCGGGCCGTGAACCGGTGCACGATGCGGGCGTTGGTGAGCATGGCGATGCCGATGACCGCGCCCATGGCGCCGAAGATGATCGGGAAGCGGTCCTCCTGGTCGAACGTCTCGGAGATGATCGACTCGGCGCTGCCGATCCAGCTCATGAAGGCGCCGTACAGGGCGGTCTGGGCGAGCGTGTAGGCGAGGGCCTGGCGGTCGGACACCACCATGCGGGCCGCGCTGGCCAGCCGACCGAAGCGCAGCTCGAGCCGGTGCTCGGGGTGCAGCGTCTCGGGCAACCGGCGGGTCCACAGCGCCATGGCCACGGTGGCCGCCATGCACCCGACGAAGAGCCAGCGCCACGACGTCACCGACACCACGGCGGCGCCGAGCGACGGGGCGATGATGGGCACGAGGACGAACAGCGCCATCACCAGCGACATGGCCTTGGCCATGGCGTCGCCCTCGTAGGTGTCGCGGATGACGGCCTGGGTCACGACCCGCGGGCCGGCCGCGCCGAGGCCCCACACGAAGCGGGCCAGGAGCAGCAGGCCCAGCGACGGGGCGAGGGCGGCGGCCCCCGCGCCGAGGGCGTAGATGGCGAAGCCGGCGTACAGCGCCGGGCGGCGGCCGTACCGGTCAGACAACGGCCCGTAGATGAGCTGTCCGGTGGCCAGGCCCAGGAAGTACGTGGTGACCAGGCCGGCCACCGCGGTCGAGCCGGCGGCCAGGCCCAGGTCGGCCCGGATGTGGTCGAAGGCCGGGAGCATGAGGTCGATCCCGAGGGCCGACAGGGCGCTGGCCAGCGCCAGCAGCGCCGTCAGCTCGAACCGCCCCGGTGTCCCCCTGCCCTCCATCCCCGGTGTCCCCCTGCCCGCCATCGGCTCGGACACTACGGGAGGGCTCAGTCCTCGGGATCGCCCATGGCGAGGAGGCCGGCGCTGGCCGCCAGCGCGGTGGCGAGGCCGGCCGCCCGTTCGACGACGGCGGCGAGGTAGTGCTCGGCCACCGCACCCTGCCCGGGCAGCGGCGGGTCGCCGAGCGAGCGGAGCACGGCGGTCGGGTCGTTCGACGGCCGGATCGGCTCGGGGTCGGGGAGGATCGGCACCGGGCGCCAGAGGTCGATGCCCTTGGGCTTCGGCCGCCGACCCCGGTTGCCCCCGCCGCCCTGCTTGCGGCGGCCCTGCCCCTGGTTCGGGTTCTGGTTCGGCGCGTTCACTCGTCGTCCTCCGTGAGCAGGGTGCGGGTGTCGAGGCCGAGGGCGGCGCGGAGCTGGTTGGCGTCGAGGTCGGACAGCGAGCTCGACTTCGGCAGCACGAGGTCGGCGATGTGGCGCTTGCCGGCCACGACCTCCTCGACCCGCTCGTCGACCGTGCCCGGGCACACCAGGCGGTGCGACACGACGGTCTTGGTCTGGCCGATGCGCCAGGCACGGTCGCGGGCCTGGTCCTCCACCGCCGGGTTCCACCACCGGTCGTAGAGCACGACGTGGTTGGCGGCGGTGAGGTTGAGGCCGGTGCCGCCCGCCTTCAGCGAGAGCACCAGGGCCGCTGCGCCCTCCTTGGCCTGGAACTCGGCGACCATCTTGTCGCGGGCACCCCGGGCCAGGCTGCCGTCGTAGCACTCGATCGGCTTGCCGGTGACCTCGGTGAGGTGGGTGGCGAGCCGCCGGCCCCACGACGCGAAGTGGGTGAAGATCAGCGCCTTCTCGCCGGCGGCGAAGACGGTGTCGACGATCTCCTCGAGCCGAGTCAACTTGCCCGAGCGGCCGGCCAGCGGGCGGTCGTCGTCCTGGTAGTTGGCCGGGTGGTTGCAGATCTGCTTGAGGGCGGTGATGGCGGCGAGGATGGCGCCCTGCTTGGGCTCGGCGCCCTCGGCCGCGCTGTTGGCCACCAGCCCGTCGAGCACGGCCTGGTAGAGCCCGATCTGCTCGGGGGTCATCGTGCAGTGGTCGAGCTCGTCGATGCGGTCGGGCAGCTCGGCGGCGACCTCGGGCTCGCTCTTGGTGCGGCGGAACACGAGGATCCCGTTCAACGCCCGGAGGGCCGACTCGGCCTCGCCCGAGAGCTGCGAGATGAACGCCGGGCGGGAGCCGACGAGGCCCGGGTTGGTGAAGTCGAGGATGGCGTGCAGGTCGCCGAGGCCGTTCTCGATCGGCGTGCCGGTGAGGGCGAGGCGGCACCGGGCCGGGATGCGGCGGAGCTGCTGCGACGTCTCGTTGGTGGCGTTCTTGATGGCCTGGGCCTCGTCGAGCACGACCCGGTCCCACTCGATGCCCTCGAGCGCCTCGACGTCGCGGACGGCCGTGCCGTAGGTGGTGATGATCACGTCGGCCTTGGCCACCTCGTCGACCAGGACGTCGCCCTCGGCGCGGGAGGCGCCGTGGTGCACGAGCACCGACAGCTCGGGCGCGAACTTCGCCGCCTCGGCCGCCCAGTTGCCCACGACGGCGGGCGGGGCGATGACGAGGGCCTTGCCACCCTTGGCCCGGGTGCGGGACAGGTGGGCCAGCACGGTCGGCGTCTTGCCCAGGCCCATGTCGAGGGCGAGGCAGCCGCCGAGGCCGACGTCGTCGAGGAAGCCGAGCCAGGCCACGGCCTCGGCCTGGTAGCTGCGCAGCTCGCCGACGAAGCCGTCGGGCGTGGTGACCGCCTCGGTGGGCTGGGTGGCCCGTTCGAGCAGCTCGGCGGCCCAGCCCGAGCCCTCGACGGTGATCCCGCCCAGCGCCGTGCCTTCGAGCCCGACGGCGTGGCGCAGGATCTCGGCGCCGGTCATGCGGGTCTTCGTCGACCGCTCGGCCAGGGCGGCGGCCGCCTCCTTGAGGTCGGCCCGGTCGAGCTCGACCCACTTGCCGTGCGACTTCACCAGCGGCCGGGCCTCGGCCGCCAGCTTCATGATCTCGGTGGCGGTGAGCTCGACGTCGTCGAACACCGCCGACCAGCGGACGTTGGCCAGCTGGTGGGCGCCGACGACCGAGTCGCCCTCGGCCATGGTGAACAGGCGCAGCGCCGCCTTGGGCTTCTTGCGGGAGAGCGACGGCACCCGCACGTCGAACCCGGCCGCCTCGATGGAGCCGCCGGTGACGGTCATCAGCTCCCACGCCTCCTGCTGCGACAGGTACACCTGGCCCCGGCGGAGGCCGCCGGCGCGGAGCAGGACGGGGAGGATGCGCTCGAGCCGGGCCAGCTCGTCGGCCAGCGCCTTGGTGTTCTTGCTGTCGCCCAGGGCCACCTCGATGGGCAGCAGGCCACCCTCGGCCCCGGGGCCGAGCACGGTGAGGAACCAGGCATCGCCGGTGTCGGGCGGGTCGAGCTGCACGACCAGGCGGGGCCGGCCGCTGCTGGTGACCGGCTTCGACCACCGGTCGAGGCGCTTCGAGACCTCGGCACCGACGGCCACCGGGGCGGGGAACGTCGAGCCGTCGAGGCGGGTCACCACGGCTTCGGCCACCTGTGAGGTGGTGCGGGTGACCGGTGGCGGCGCCGGCAGCTCGAGCTTCCCGCCCGCCTCGGAGGCGATGGTGTCGACCACGGCGCTGACGATGTCGAGGGTGACGTTGCGGGGGTTGGCGTTCGTGTTCATGGCCACGATCGGCCCCGGCATGGCCGAGGCCAGCGCGTCGAGGTCGGGCCCGATGAGGGCCGGCTCCCACTTCACCGACAGGTCGAGGGCCCGGCCGTCCCCCCGCTTCGCAGATTTCAAGGCCGGCACGATCGAGCCGGCCGCCACGTGGCGCACGCCGACGAGGGCCACCTGGCCCAGCCAGTTCACGCTGGAGCCGACGCTCCCCCGGCCCAGGCCGCCACCGACGGCGACGAGCCAGCCGAGCGCCTCGTCGAGCGGGATCGACAGGGCCACGGCGCGGGCGCCCGACGGCAGCGGCACGGCCGGGTGCTGCGACCACCCGAGCGACGGGCCACCGATCGTCTCGAGCAGGTCGGCCAGCCCGTCGTTGTCGGCCGGCCTGGTGTGGGCGCCGGCGGCCCAGACGACGACCACGCCACCCGACCACGTGGCCTGGAGCCGCACCTCGTCGGGCGGATCGGCCAGGACCACGGCCATGACCGGGTCGGCGGCACCGGTGAGGCGGTCGTACGCCGACTCGAGCAGGTCGAGCTCGGCCTCGAAGTCGGCGACGACCTGGACGCGCTCGGCGCCGGACAGGGTGGCCTGCACCGACTCCAGCCCGTCCTCGGTCTCGTCGAGCAGGTGCTCGAGGGCGTGCTTCCACCCGGCCGTGTCGCTCTGGAGCAGGTCGAGCTGGGCCTCGGTGGCAACGCCTTCCGCCGCTGCCCACGCCGCCCTCTCGAAGGCGGCTCGTGTGGCGTCATCCATGTGGTCGGGCGCCCCTGCGCCCACGCTCCCCCGTCACCCGACGAGGTGAACCGTCCGTGTCTGGCATGCCCGGCGACGTCTCGGACCGACGTGCGCCACCGCCCCGCGGGACGGGATGCCGATGCGCAAAGCGTAGCGGCTCCGACGGCCGGTCAGGACCCTCGGCCCAGCGCGCCGGTCGGACCACCGCCGATCCGGGCGTCGCGGGCCAGGTCGGCCCGATCCGCCGCCGCCACGCCAGCGCCCCAGCCGGCCGCGTTGGTGACGCGCGAGATCCGCCGGTCGCGGAGGTTCGGGAACGCCTCGGCCACCGCGTCCTCGACCTCGGCATCCCGCTTGCGGAGGACGGGCAGGAGGTCGCCGCCCCGCTCGGCGTCGGCCGCCGCCTCGGTCGCCGCGCTGGCCTCGGCCAGCCGGGTGCCGATCCGCCAGGCGTAGGCGAGCAGGAAGGAGCGGCGGAACGAGCGGGTGCGGGACCGACCCCGGGCGTCGACCTGTGGGCCGGCCCCGAGCATGGCCGAGGCCGCCTGCACGAGGAGCGAGGTGTGGAGCAGCTCGACCACCTCGAGGTCGGCCGGGAAGCCGACGACGTGCACGCACCCGAGGTTGCCGAGCTCGACGGCCCGGCACCCGTTGGCCCGGGCCACGGCGCTGAGCAGCGACACCTTGGGCGCGGCGTAGGGGTCGTCGACCCAGATGCGACGCCCGCCCGCGCCACCGCCCGGCCCGCCGAGCAGGGCCGAGTCGATCCGGTGCCGGGTCATCAGCTCCTGGGCCTTGGCCGACAGCGACTCGGCCTCCTCCGGGAACGTGGTCGACTCGGCCTTGGCCAGGAGCGCCCGCACCTTGGCCAGCATGCCGGTGTCGACGCCCCGTGCCGCCAGGACCTCGTCGGGTAGGGCGACCTCGGGCAGCGGCGGGAGCACCTTGTACAGGTGGAGGCGCAGGCGGGCCCGCTCCTGTGGGTTCGTGCCCGGATCGATCGGCAGCCGCTTCCGCTCGAACGCGGCGAGGTCGGCGTCGGTCCACCCCCGCCGGCGCAGGTCGGCACGCGCCGCGGCCAGTTCGGCCTCGTAGTCCATGGCGGGCCGCCTCAGCCGAGCTTCACGGCGGCCAGCACCAGGCCGACCATGGTGGCCTGCGAGGCCAGCAGCGAGAAGAAGAGGAGCCGGGTCGACTCCCCGACGGTGGCCTTCACCCGCAGGTCGACGTGCTCGGTGATGCGCCGCTCGAAGTCGCGCATCTCCTGGCGGAGCCCGTCGATCGCGGTTCGAAGGTCGTCCTTCGTCGCGAGCTGGTTCCACTCGTCGGGCGGCAGGTGCTCCATCAGCGTGGCCGCGTCCTCGGGGCCGAGCAGCTGCTCGAGCCGGTTGTGGAGGCGGTGGGGGTCACTCGCACTGGCGTTCATGGTGCCCTCCGGCGGGCCGTGGTGGCAACGGGAGGGGAAGTGCGCTGACCGTACCGAGGGGGTGTGACAGCGCCGATGGGTAGCCTCGACACCGGTGGCAACCTTCGAGGAGATGGACGCCGACGACCACGAACAGGTGGTCTTCTGCCGCCACCGGCCGAGCGGGCTGCGGGCGATCATCGCCCTCCACTCCACCGCCCTCGGCCCCGGCCTGGGTGGCGTCCGCTTCAAGCCCTACGCCACCGAGGACGAGGCGCTCCACGACGTGCTGCGCCTGTCCCACGGCATGACGTACAAGAACGCGGCGGCCGGGCTCGACCTCGGCGGCGGCAAGGCCGTGATCATCGGCGATCCCCGCGAGCTGCGATCCGAGGCGCTGTTCCGCGCCTACGGCCGCTTCGTGCATGGGCTGAACGGCCGCTACCTCACGGCCGAGGACGTCGGCACCACGATCGACGACATGGCCACCATCCGCCGGGAGACGCCCCACGTCACCGGCACCGCCACCGAGCTGGGCGGCTCGGGCGACCCGTCACCGGCCACCGCGATCGGCGTGCTCCACGCCATGCGAGCCGTGGCCGAGCGGCTGTGGGGCAGCGACGACCTCACCGGCCGCCACGTCGTGGTCTCTGGCGTGGGCAAGGTCGGCGGGGCACTGGCCGGGCACCTCGCCGCGGCCGGGGCGAAGGTCACCGTCGCCGACGTCGACGCCGACCGGGTCCGGGCCGTGGCCGCCGCCATCGGCGCCGACGTCGTTGCGCCGGCCGAGGCCCACACGATCCCGTGCGACGTGTTCGCCCCCTGCGCGCTGGGCGCCGTGCTCACCTCGATCACCATCCCCCAGCTCCGGTGCGAGGCGGTCGTCGGCTCGGCCAACAACCAGCTGGGCGAGGAGGCCGACGCCGAGCGGCTGGCCGACGCCGGCATCGCCTACGTCCCCGACTTCGTCGCCAACGCCGGCGGCGTCATCAACATCGCCGAGGAGCTGCGGGGCTACGACGCCGGCCGGGCCCTGCACGCCGTCGGCGCCATCCGGGCCACCACGACCGCGGTGCTGCACACGGCCGAGGCCGAGGGCATCACCACCGAGGTCGCCGCCAACCGCATCGCCGAGCGGCGCATCGAGGCGGTCACCGGCCTGGCGCGGATCAGACGCTGACCCCGAGGATCCGCAGCGTCGCCGAGGTGAGCGCCGCCTCGTAGGCCTTGCGGCTCATCCCGGCATCCAGTCGGAGGCGGAGGTAGGCCTCGGCGCCGAAGAGGATCCACAGCACCTCGAGGTCGGCGCCCTCGACCGGGCGGTCGAACACCTTGGTCAGGCTCTTGCCGAGGTCGATGCGCCGAGCGGCGTCGGCCTCGCGCCGCCAGGCGTCGATCTCCGGGTCGGATGCCGACGCCTCGAGCACGGCCTGCCAGATGCCGGCCGAGCGCTCGTGGATGTCGATGGCGAGGGCGACGCCCTTCTTGATGCGCTCCTTCGGCGTGCCCACCCCGAGCTGGTGGAAGACGTCGCGGTCGATCAGCGGGACCGGCTCGGCGTCGCCGACGATGGCGACGTCGAGGGCCGCACGCAGCAGCGCCTTCTTCGATCCGAAGGTGCTGTAGATCGTCTCGACGGCCACGCCAGCTCGCTCGGCGAGGGCGCTGAGCGTGGTCCCGGCCCAGCCCGTCTCGGCGAACGCGGCCTGGGCCGCCTCGAGGATGGCGGCCTTCGTCTGGGCCGCCTGCATGGTCCGCCGCGACGAGTTGTAGCGGCGCTTCGCCGGGGCCGGCTCGGACTTCATGCTTGCACGATACACCGTCCCATGTTTCAATCCAATCTTATTCTATTGAATTTAACACCACTGCATCGAACCAAGGAGCCCCGCCGTGCTGCCCGAGACGCTCGCCGTCCACCCCCACGAGATCGCCGACGACACGTGGCTGATCCCGACGTTCGCCCCCGACCCCGCCGGCGGGTTCATCGGCGCCCACTCGATGGTCATCCTCGGCGCCGAGCCGGTGATCGTCGACACCGGATGCGCCCTCCTGGCCGACGACTGGCAGGCCAAGGCGTTCTCGGTCGTCGAGCCGGACGACGTGCGGTGGGTGTTCCTGTCCCACGACGACCACGACCACGTCGGCAACCTCGAGGTCGTGCTCGAGCGCTGCCCTCAGGCCACGCTGGTCGTGAACTTCTCGATCGCCGCCCGCCTCACGGGATCGATCGACCTGCCGCTCGAGCGCATGCGCTTCCTCGACCCGGGCCAGTCGCTCGAGCTGCCGGACCGTACGCTCACCGCCGTGCGGCCCCCGATGTTCGACTCCCCCGCCACCCGCGGCCTGTTCGACTCGGCCACCGGTCTGCTGTGGGCGGCCGACGCCTTCGGCGCCCTGGTCCAGGGCGAGGTCTACGACGCCGACGACGTCGACCCGGCCCTCTACGACGGCTCCTTCGCCGTGCTCAACAGCTGGAACACGCCGTGGCTCGAGTGGGTCGACGTCGAGCGGTTCCGGGCCCTGGTCCAGACGTCGATGGAGCTGCCCCTCCAGGCCGTGGCCAGCGCCCATGGGCCGGTCCACCGGGGCGAGCGCATCACCGAGGCGTTCCGCCGCACCCTCGACCTGGCCGCCCAGCCCATGGTGGCGATGCCGGGCCAGGAGCTGCTCGACCTCGTGCTGGCCGGGGCGCTGGCCTGATGGGCACGCTGAAGCGGCACTGCCGCAACGAGGTCGTGGTCGACGCCGCCTCCGACGCGGTGTGGGCCCTCGTGGCCGACCCGACTCGGGTCGGCGAGTGGAGCCACGAGACGCAGCGGGCGTCGTGGCTCGACGGGGCGACCGAGGCCGCGCCCGGCGCCCGGTTCGTCGGCCACAACGTGCTGCCCCGCAGCAAGTGGTCGCGCACGAGCGAGGTGCTCGACGTCGAGCCCGGGCGCTCGATCACCTGGCGCACGGTGCCGTCCCGGATCTACCGCGACAGCACCGAGTGGACGATCACCGTCGAACCCGAGGGCGACCGCACCCGGATCACCCAGACGTACCAGGTGCTCCGGCTGGGCTGGTTCATGGACCGGTTCTTCTACGCCGTCGCTCCCCAGCACCGCGACCGTCAGCCCGCGCTGCTCGCCGACCTGGTGCGCATCGGCGAGGTGGCGGCCCAGGTGCCGACGGGGGCCTAATCGAGCGGGTTGCCGTAGCGGTGCCGGGTCTCGCTGATCGCCTGCTCCCGCACCCAACGGAGCAGCTCGATCCGCCCGTGGCCGACGACCTCGCTGTCGTCGACGTCGAGCCCGGCGGCGAGGGCGGCCAGCCGCAGCTCGTCGCTCACCGCCCCGAGCGCCCGCATGCGGTCGAGGTCGAGGGTGCCGAGGCGGGCAGCCAGCGTCGAGTCGTCCTCCTCGACCGCCCGTGACACGGTGATCGGCGTGCCGACGACGGCGGCGGCCTCCCGGCACCAGGCCTCGGCCCGCTCCGGCGCGCCGACCCCGACACGCACGAGGATGCCCCGGCGGAAGGGCCGGTGGCGGAGCACGTTGCGCTCGGCTCGCAGGCCGCTGGCGTCGTGCTCGCGCCCGAGCTCGCCGTCCCACCACTCGCGGTAGGAGGGGGTGTCGTCGGTCGAGCGCCACCGGCCCAGCGTCAGCACGTAGCTGGGGCCGCCGGCCTTGGCCGTCGGGCCGACCGTCGACCGCTTCCAGCCCCCGAACGGCTGGCGCCGGACGATGGCGCCGGTCGTGTGGCGGTTCACGTAGAGGTTGCCGGCCTCGACCCGGTCGAGCCAGGTGGCCACCTCGGCCGGGTCGAGCGACTGGATGCCGGCCGTCAGCCCGTAGGCCGGCGCGTTCTGCAGGGCGATGGCCTCGTCGAGCGAGGCGGCCCGCAGGAGGCCGAGCACCGGGCCGAAGCACTCGGTGAGGTGGAACGGCGAGCCCGGCGCCACCCCGAGCTTGACGCCGGGCGACCACTGGAGCCCGGCGTCGTCGAGGCGGCGGGGCTCCACCAACCACGACTCCCCCGGATCGAGCCGGGTGAGGGCGTCGGCCAGCGGCCCCTCCGGCGGGCGGATCAACGGACCCATGCGGGTGCGGAGCTCGGTGGCCGGACCCACCACCAGGCTGCGCACGGCGTCCGCCAACGACCGGAGGAACCGCGGGTCGTCGTACACCGACGCCTCGAGGATCCCGAGGCTGGCGGCCGAGCACTTCTGCCCGGCGTGGCCGAACGCCGATCGGACGAGGATCCGCACGGCGTCATCGAGGTCGGCGGCGGCGGTGACGACGATGGCGTTCTTCCCGCTCGTCTCGGCGTGGAGGCGGCGCCCCGGCGCCCACTCGAGGAAGCGCCGAGCCGTGTCGTAGGCCCCGGTGAGGATCACCGCGTCGACGTCGGGGTGGCTGACGAGGCGGCGGCCGGCATCGTCGTCGGCGCACGGCAGGAGCTGGAGGAGGTCGGGCGGCACGCCCGCCTCCCAGCAGCACTCGGCCAGGAGCCGGCCGATGCCCGCCGACTCGGGCGCCGGCTTGAGGATCACGGCGCTGCCCGCGGCCAGGGCGGCGAGCACGCCGCCGGCCGGGATGGCGAGCGGGAAGTTCCACGGCGACGCGACCACGACCACCCGGTACGGCTCGAAGGCGAGGCCCTCGGCCGTGAGCTGCTCGACGGTGTCGATCGAGGTTGCGTACCAGCGGGCGAAGTCGACGGCCTCGGAGACCTCGGGGTCACCCTCGCCGACGGTCTTGCCCGTCTGCTGGGCCATGGCGGCGAGGAGCCGACCCCGGTCGGCGGCGAGCACCTCGGCGACGCGGTGCAGCATCGCCCGCCGGTCGTCGGGCACCGTTGCGGCTCGGGCCCGGGCCACGGCGGCGTCGACCACGGCGATGGTGACCGGCTCGACGGTCGACGGCACGACCTCGGCCAGGCAGCCGGCGATCCACGCCCGGTTGGCCGCGATCGACCAGTCGGTGTCCGGCTCGTTGGCGAACGGCTCGCCCACCGGGAAGCGGCGGACCTCGGTCGCCCGGTCCTGCGTCCGCCTCGGCCTGCTCGACACCGTGTCGCGGTCGTGGAGGGCCCGGCGGAACCGGTCGACCTCGGTGCGCCAGGCCGCCGAGCCGGGTTCGAGGTCGAAGGCAGCGCGGAGGAAGTTCTCGGGCGCCGTGTTCTCGTCGAGCCGGCGCACGAGGTAGGCGATGGCCGAGCGGAAGTCGTCCCGGCCCACCACCGGGGCGTAGAGCAGCAGGGCGCCAGCGACCGCCCGCACGGCCCGGGCCTCGCCCTCGGCCATCCCCTCGAGCATCTCCAGCTCGACCCGGTCGTCGCCGAGCGACAGGGCCCACGCCACGTCGAGCAGGTTGTGGCTGGCCACCCCGACCCGCACGGCGCCGGCCCACCGGTCGTCGAGCGCCAGCTCGACCAGTCGCTTGTAGTTCGCGTCGACCTCGGCCTTCGTCTCGTACGGCGCCTGGGGCCAGCCGTGGAGCTCGGCCTCGACCCGCTCCATGGCCAGGTTGGCGCCCTTCACGACGCGGACCTTGATCCTCCCGCCGCTCCGGGCGTGGCGGTCGGCGGCCCACCGGCAGAGGTCGGCGAGCACGTCGACCGAGTCGGGCAGGTAGGCCTGGAGCACGATGCCGGCATCGCGGTCGGCGAAGGCGGGCTCGTCGAGCACCCGGCGGAACACCTCGGCGGTGAGGTGCAGGTCGCGGTGCTCCTCCATGTCGAGGTTCACGAACTTCTCGCCGGCTGCCCGGTAGAGCACCCGGAGCGGCTCCGCGATGCGGGCGACCTCGTCGTCGAAGGCCAGCACGTCGAGCTGGGCGCACAGCGCCGAGATCTTCACCGACACGTAGTCGACGTCGGGCCGGCGGAGGACCTCCTCGACCGCGGTGAGCCGCCGAGCCGCCTCGTCGTCGCCGAGGATCGCTTCGCCGAGCACGTTGACGTTCAGCCGGAAGCCGGCGGCCCGGCGCCGAGCCAGGTGACGCCCGAGCGGTCGGTCCTCAGCCGGGAGGATCACGCCGGCCGACTCCCGACGCAGCCGGGCCTCGACGAGCGGCAGCACGAGCGACGGCGCGGCCGGCGCCACTCGGGCACCGACCGCCAGGGAGAGCCGGTCGAGGGGGCCGAGGTAGGCCGGCACCCCCCGGTCGGCGACCAGGTCGGCGAAGCGGCGGGCGGCCCGGCGCCGATCGACGATGCGCACCACGCCGTCGGTCAGGGCGAGGGTGAACGACCGCCCGCCGGGATCGGCCAGCAGCCGGGCGAGCCGGGCCCGCCGCCGCCGGGCCGAGCGCGGCTCCCGGCGGCGGGCGTCGACCAGGAGCTGCTCGGCCCGGGCGATCGCCCGGGCGCCGATCTCGTCGTCGTCCACGCCGCCTCCCGGGGCGACGCTACCGAGTGATCAGCGGCTGCGGCGGCGAGCCGGCTGGGCGCCGGCGCGAGCCTCGAGCTCCTTGCGAGTGCGGGCCGGGGCGTTGGGGTTGCTGCGCTTCGGGCCACCCTGGCTCGGGCTGCCCGACTGCTTCGGCCCGCCGTTGCGGCCGCGGCCACCTCGGGGTCCGGCGGCCTGGCGAGGGGCCTGCTCGACGACGGGGGGCGGCGTGACGTAGGGCGCCGCCGGGCCGACGAGCGTCTCGATCTCGCGGGCCCCGGGCACGACGTCGACCATGCTCGGCCGGATGCCGGCCTGCTTGGCCAGGTTCCGCACGTCGCGGGCCTGGTCGGGCAGGGAGATGGTCACCACGGCACCGCCGGCGCCGGCGCGGGCCGTGCGGCCCGAGCGGTGCAGGTAGGCCTTGTGCTCGGTCGGCGGGTCGACGTGCACGACCAGCGCCACGTCGTCGACGTGGATGCCGCGGGCGGCGATGTCGGTGGCCACGAGGACCTTGGCGCTGCCGTCGGTGAAGGCGGCGAGGTTGCGCTCGCGGGCGACCTGGCTGAGGTTGCCGTGCAGCTCGACGGCCGGGATGCCGGCCTGGGTGAGCTGCTTGGCCAGCTTCTTCGCCGTGTGCTTGGTGCGCATGAAGAGGAGGCAGCGGTCCAGGCCGGCGGCCAGCTCGTGCACGACGGCGGGCTTGTCGGCGGCCGACACGTTGAACACGTGGTGGGTCATCGTCGACACCTGGGCCACGGCGGGGTCGACCGAGTGGGTCGTCGGCGAGTGGAGGTAGCGCTTCACGAGCACGTCGACGCCGTTGTCGAGCGTGGCCGAGAACAGCATGCGCTGGCCCTTCTCGGGGGTGTGGTCGAGGATGCGCTTCACCGTCGGCAGGAAGCCGAGGTCGGCCATGTGGTCGGCCTCGTCGAGCACGGTGATCTCCACGGCGCGGAGGTCGCAGTGGCGCTGGTTGATGAGGTCCTCGAGCCGGCCGGGGCAGGCGATGAGGATGTCGATGCCGCGCGAGAGGGCCTTGACCTGCGGGCCCTGCCCGACACCGCCGAAGACAGTGGCCGAGGTGAGCCCGGCGGCGGTGGCGAGGGGCTCGACGACGGCGTGGACCTGGTTGGCCAGCTCGCGGGTCGGGACGAGCACGAGGGCCCGGGCCTGGTGGGGGCGGCGGATGCCACCGGCGAGGCGGGCGACGAGCGGGAGGCTGAACGCGAGGGTCTTGCCGCTGCCCGTGCGACCGCGGCCGAGGACGTCCTTGCCGGCGAGCGTGTCGGGCAGGGTGGCGACCTGGATCGGGAAGGGGGCCTCGAGGCCCTGCTTGACGAGGGCGGCGATCAGCGGCTTGGGCACGCCGAGCTCGCCCCAGGTCTTGCCCTGGACGGGCGCCTCGGAGATGGCGACGGGCTCCTGGAAGCCGGCCGGCTCGCGCTCGGCGGCGCGCGGGGTGGGGGACGGACGACCCGCACCGCGCCGACGGCGCGAGGGGTTCTGGGTGGTGCTCACTAGGTGGTTCCTTCGAGTGCTGGAGGGTGGCCGGCGCGACGCGTCGTAGCGGCGACCATCGGAACCTGAGGCCGCCGATCGGCGACGCCATCGCAAAGGCTCCACAGGCAGCGTACCGCAATGAGAGAATTCCCAGGTTCATCGGTGAGTTCTCGGGCGGCGGCCCGTCTCAACCGGTGGATCGGGCACCCTGCCCCTCACCCCCTGGGAGACATCTGTGTTCGCTCGACTTGGTCCGTGGTGCCACGACCGCCGTTGGCTCGTCCTCATCGTCTGGGTCGTGGTCCTGATCGGCATCAACGGCGTCGCCGGCGTCGTCGGCAACGACTTCAAGAACGACTTCAACCTGCCGAACGTCGAGTCCAAGCAGGGCCTCGACCTCCTCAACGATCGCTACGGCGGCCAGGGTGCCGGTCTGGTGGGCACGGTCGTGTTCGAGGCCGACCAGGGCGTCGACGACGCCCAGGTGAAGTCGGCCATGACGAAGCTGTTCGCCGACATCGCCGAGATCAAGGACGTCCGCCGGGTCGGCAGCCCCTACGACGCCGGGCTCGAGCGCCAGGTGTCGAAGTCGGGGAAGGTCGCCTACGCCGAGGTCGAGTTCTCCGAGCACACCAAGTTCACCCGGATCGCCAAGGTCCGTGACCAGATCAAGGACGAGCTCCCGAAGGTCGACGGCCTCCGGATCGAGCTGGGCAGCTTTGTCTTCGCCGAGTTCGAAGCGCCCCAGACCGAGGCGCTCGGCCTGGCCTTCGCCATCGTCATCCTGATCCTGGCCTTCGGCTCGGTGCTGGCCATGGGCCTGCCGGTGGTCGTCGCCCTGTTCGGCATCTTCATCGGCGGCGCCATCACCACGCTGCTCAGCCAGACGTTGTCGGTTCCCGACTTCGCCACGTTCCTCGGGATCATGATCGGCCTCGGCGTCGGCATCGACTACGCGCTGCTGATCGTCACCCGGTACCGCGAGCAGCTCCACGCCGGCCACACCGTGCGGGAGTCGGTGCAGGTCGCCATGGACACCGCTGGCCGCTCCGTGCTCTTCGCCGGCGGCACCGTGGTGATCTCGCTCCTCGGCATGCTGGTGATGGGCGTCAAGTTCGTGCAGGGCCTGTCGGTCGCCGCCGCCTTCACCGTCGCCGTCACCGTCCTCGCCTCCCTCACCCTGCTGCCCGCCATCCTCGGCTTCGCCGGTGAGAAGGTCGAGCGCACCCGCCTGCGCGGCCTCCTCGCCTCCGGCTTCGCCGCCGTCGCCCTCATCGGCGTCGGTCTCGGCGTGCCCGTCCTGACCGGGATCGGCGCCCTCCTGGCCGTCGTCACGCTCATCGCCGGCACCGGCCTCGGCTGGCTGAAGAAGGAGGTCCACCCGTCCCGACCGAAGCCGCGACGCGAGACCCTCGCCTACCGGTGGAGCCGCGTGATCCAGCACCGGCCGTGGCGGGCGACGATCATCGGGACCGTGGTCCTGCTGGCCCTGGCCGCCCCGGTGCTGGGCCTGCGCCTCGGCTTCTCCGACGAGAGCAACTTCAAGGAGAGCACGTCCACCAAGAAGGCCTACAACCTCCTCGTCGACGGGTTCGGTCCCGGCTTCAACGGCCCGATCCTGCTCGTGGCCAAGCTGCCGGCGGGCACCAACATCGACGACCTCGCCCCGGTGGCCGCCGCTGTCGCCGCCGACCCCGGCGTCGCCTTCGTGTCGCCGGCCGTGCCCGACGACCCGGCCAAGCCGACCGCCGTGCTGTGGAACGTGGCGCCGACCACCGGCCCCCAGGACGAGGCGACCACCAAGCTCGTCCACCGGCTGCGCGACGACGTCCTGCCGCCGGTGGAGCAGGCCACCGGCCTCGACATCAAGGCCAGCGGCGGCGTGGCCGTGAACGTCGACTTCGCCACCTTCCTGTCGGGCCGCCTGCCGTGGTTCTTCGCCGCCGTGCTGCTGCTGTCGTTCCTGCTGCTGATGGCGGTGTTCCGGTCGCTGCTGGTGCCCCTGAAGGCCGTGATCATGAACCTGCTGTCGATCGGCGCCTCCTACGGGATCATCGTGGCCCTGTTCCAGTGGGGCTGGCTGAGCGACATCACCAAGGTCCAGCCGGCGCCCATATAGCCGTGGATGCCGATGATGCTGTTCGCCATCGTCTTCGGCCTCTCGATGGACTACGAGGTGTTCCTGCTGTCCCGGGTACGCGAGGAGTGGCATCGCACGGGCGACAGCCGCACGTCGGTGGCCGACGGCCTGGCCAGCACGGCCAAGGTCATCACCGCGGCGGCGGCGATCATGGTCGTGGTCTTCGGCGCCTTCCTGCTGGAGAACGACCGCACCGTCAAGCTGATGGGCACCGGCCTGGCCACGGCGATCCTGCTCGACGCCACCATCGTCCGCATGCTGCTGGTGCCGGCCACCATGGAGCTGCTGGGCGACAAGAACTGGTGGCTGCCCCGCTGGCTCGACCGCCTGCTGCCGAACATCGACGTCGAGGGCCACGCCGACGCGCTGCCGGACGACGACGATGCCGACGAGCCGGTGCTCGTCGGCTGAGCTGCTTCGCCCGCTCGCTGCTGCTCAGGCCCAGGTGGGCAGGGGTCGCCGCGAGCGGGCGGCGCGCCGCACGGCGGCGAGGTCGGCGAGGGCAAGCCGCTGGGCGCGGATCGACTCGTCGAGCTCGTGGCGGGCCGCCTCGATGCGGGCCTCGAGGACGTGGCGGCGGGCGGTGAGGGCGTCGGCCACGTCGGTGCCGAACGCGGCCAGCCGCTCGCTGGCCACCTGCCACCGGGCCCGGAAGTCGCCGAGGTCGAAGCGACCGTGCCCGGCCAGGTCGCGGGCGAGGATCGCCGCGGTGGGCGTCTTCAGGTCGTGCACGACGCCGACCCGGGCGAGCAGCCAGAGGGCGTAGTAGCTGGGGTCCCACTGGTACCAGCGGAACGACTGCCGGGCACTGGCCTGGTAGTGGTGGTGGTTGTTGTGCCAGCCCTCGCCGTTGGTGAGCAGGGCGATGACGAGCGAGTTCCGGCTGGTGTCGCTGGTGAGGTAGCGGCGGCGGCCGACGACGTGGGCCAGTGAGTTCACGAGGAACGTGCCGTGCCAGAGCAGCACGGTGGAGAGGCCGAAGCCGATGACGAGCCCGGCCCAGCCGCCGACGGCGAAGGTGATCACGGCGAGGCCGAGCGGGCCGACCCAGTCGTGGCGGTCGAGCCAGCGCAGCTCGGGGAACTTGGCCAGGTCCTTCACCGCGTCGAAGTCGGTGGCGCCGTAGCGGTCGCAGAGGATCCAGCCCACGTGGCTCCACCAGAACCCGCGGATCGGCGAGTGGACGTCGCGCTCCGTGTCGGACCAGCGGTGGTGGTGGCGGTGGTGGGCGGCCCACCACAGCGGGCCGCGCTGCATGGCCGTGGCGCCGCCCAGCGCCAGGAGGAACTGCACCGGACGGCCGACGCGGTAGGAGCGGTGGGAGAAGTAGCGGTGGTAGCCGGCGGTGATGAAGAACATGCGCCCGAAGTAGAGGACCGCCGCCATGGTCAGCGCCCGCACCGGCACACCGGTCCAGAGCATGGCCAGCGGGAGCAGGTGGAAGGCGAGGAAGGGTGCCGAGCTGACCCAGTTGAGGCGCTCGTCGGCGGGGCGGCGGGATCGAGGCACCGGCGCACCCTACCGACCAGTAGGTAGGGAGAGAGGTCGGCGTGGCCGCCGGCTCGATCAGGCCGCCCACGCCGGCGCCGGCCCGGCCTCGTCGGCCAGCGACAGCACGCCGCCGCCGTCGACGAAGACGAGCCAGTCGAACAGGGCCAGGCCCCGGCCGGCGTGGCGGGCGAGCATCATCCGCCAGCAGGCGAGCTCGTCCTCGGTCACCGCAGGGGGGCCGGGCCGGCGGGTGGCGAGCACGAGCCGGTTGCCGGGCTCGTCGCCGATGGCCATGAGCAGGATGCCGTCGATGCGCTCGACGCCCTCGGGCGGGACGTCGCCGGCGATGGGCAGCGCCAGCTTGGCCGGGCCGTCGACGAGGGCGACGAGGCGGTCGGGACCGAGGGCGACCTCGGCCAGGGCGATGGCGTCCTCGGTCGAGGACAGGGTGGTGGGCAGCACGAGCTTCCTCCGCAGGAGCGGTCACACGGTCGGGGGAAGCGAGCGGTGCAGCGGTCACGGTAGCGACGGGGTGCGACGCCGACCAGAGGTGCGGCACAGGTCGTCAGCATCGTGACGCAGGAATGAAATGACATGAAAGAGAACTGGGCGGTGTGGCCGGGTCGTTCTCGATCAGCACCGATGCCCTGACCTGTGCGGCTGGCATCACCGGTGGCGGGGCGTGCGACCTGGGCATCGCCCTCGCCTCGCTCCGCCAGGAGCTCGACGCCCACCACCACCCCTGGGGCGACGACGAGCAGGGCCGCTCGTTCCAGGGCCGCCACCAGCCCGACGCCGGCCAGGTCGAGGGCTCGATCGACCACCTCGTCCGGGCCATCGAGTCGACGGTCGCCGCGCTGCACGCGATGGCCCTCGGCTACGACGTGGCCGAGACGGCATCGGCGATCCGATGAGCAGCCGCGCCGACGAGGTGCAGGTCGTGCGGTTCGGGCTGTGGTGGCCGGACGGTCGGCCCGACCAGCTCCGAGCCCGGGCCGCGGCGTGGCGACGGATGGCCGTCGCGCTCACGCGGTGCGGCGAGGACCTGCTCCGGGCCCGCCAGGTGGTCCAGGCGTCGTGCCAGGGCGCCGCGATCGACGCCTACCTCGCCCACCAGCAACGGGTGCTCGCCGCCCTCAACGACGAGGCCGAGGCGTGCATCCAGCTCGCCCGCAGCCTCGAGGACTTCGCCGACGCCATCGACGCCGCCCGCCACCGGCTCCTCGAGATGGCCGCCGAGATCGCCGCGTCGATGGCCATCGGCTTCGGCCTGGCCATGCTCACTGCCGGCATCTCGGCGGCCGCGGCCGAGACCGTGACGGCGGCGATGATCGCCGAGGCGGGCGTGATGGGATCGAGCCTCACCGGGCAGGCCATCGCCATCGCCATCGCCAGTCGCGTGGTGGTGATGGGCGCCTTCGGTGCCGGTGAGGCGGGAGCGACGAACCTCATCGTCCAGGTCGAGCGCAACGCTGTCGTCAACCAGAACCACAACCCGCTCGAAGGCATCGAGCTCCCGGAGCTCCTGGTCTCGGGTGCCGGGGGCTTCGTCGTCAGCGGTGCCTTCGCCGGGCTCACGACGCCGGTCCCCCGGTCGGTGCCACCGAGCCGGATCGTGCTCGATGACGTCGTTCGCGACTACGACACGTTGCCCGGCGTCGTACGACCTTCCATCTACTGGGCGGAGGGGGCGGAGTGGTCCACGGAGCAGCTCGGCGTCGTCGACCAAGACATCGACGACGTGGCCCGCCTGATCGGCCGCGGCCATGCGTACGTCAAGCATCTCGACGAGCTGCCCTGGATCGGGTCGCGTGAGGAGCTCTCGGACTACGTCGCGTCGGTCATGCGCCATCCATCAGAGATGGCCCCCGCCGACGGCGGCCGCATCGCGTACTGGGACGCTGCGCATGATGCGATCGTCATCGTCAGCCCGAGGGACGCCGATCTCGGGACCGTGTTCGTTCCGGACACCGGCTACGACTACTTCGTTCAGAACTTTCTCGAGGAGGGCCAACCGTGAAGCAGGTCGAGCTGACCGGACGCGAAGCGTCGATGCTGGCCCAGGCCTTTCGGGCGACACTGGCGGAGATCGACGACTGGGAGTTCCCCATCAGGATGATCCTCCAGCCGGCCGACGCGTGGGCGCTCGTCGAGCTGCTCGAGTCAGGCGGGAACGACGGCACGTCAATCGAGGTCGACGACCTCACGTTCGCCATGGCGGTACAGGCGCTGAACGAGGTCGTGAACGGCTTCCGTCCGCCGGACTTCTCGGTCATCGGCGACCGAGACGAGGTGAAGCGACTCGGCGCGCGCCTGAAGGCGCTCAAGTGAACGGGCGGCAGAGGTAGCGAGCGCAGAGACCTCCGGACTGACACTCACGTCAGCTGGTTCCGTAGTGTCTGCGCATGCCCATCGCGATCACCGACGACCATCGCGCCCTGGCCGACACGGCCGCCGACTTCCTGGCCAAGCGCAACGCGCTCGGTGCGGCCCGCGCCCTGCTGGAGGCGCCCACCGAGGAGCTACCCGGCTTCTGGACGGACCTGGTCGAGCTGGGCTGGCTCGGCCTCCACGTGCCGGAGGACCAGGGCGGCTCGGGCTACACGCTCGAGGAGCTGGTGGTCGTGGTCGAGGAGCTGGGTCGAGCCATGGCGCCGGGGCCGTTCGTCCCGACCGTGATCGCCAGCGCCGTGCTCGCCGCGGTCGGTGACACGACGCGCCTCGCCGGTCTGGCCGACGGCTCGGTCGCCGCGGGCATCGCCCTCGGCGGCGACGTCACGGTCTCCGGCGGCACGGCGTCCTGCTCGGCGCTCGTCCTCGGCGGTGGCCTGGCCCAGGTGCTGCTCGTGCCGGCCGGCGACGACGTGGCCGTGGTCGAGGTGGGCGACGGCGTCACCGTCGACGTGCCCAAGAACCTCGACCCCACCCGCCGCTCGGCCCGGGTGACGTTCGACGGCGCCAGCGCGACCGTCCTCCCCGGCGCCCGCTCGACCCTCGTCGACCTGGCCCGGGTCATCCTCTCGGCCGAGGCCGTCGGCGTCGCCCGGGCCTGCACCGAGATGGCGGCCGACTACGCCAAGCAGCGGGTGCAGTTCGGCCGGGTCATCGGCACCTACCAGGCTGTGAAGCACCACTGCGCCAACATGGCCGTAGCCACCGAGCTGGCCACCTCCGCCGTGTGGGACGCGGCCCGGGCCGCCTCGACGGGGGGCGACCAGCTCCGCTACGCCGCTGCGGTGGCCGCCACCCTCGCCGGCCCGGCCGCCGACCTCGCCGCCAACCTCAACACCCAGGTCCACGGCGGCATCGCCATCACCTGGGAGCACGACGCCCACCTCTACCTCCGCCGGGCCACCGTGCTCGAGACGCTGCTGGACCACGCCGCGGCCGCGGCCGACCTGGTCGACGTCACCCGGGCCGGGGTCGAGCGGACCAAGGCTGTCGAGCTGCCGCCCGAGGCCGAGGCCATCCGCACCGAGGTGCGGGCCTTCGTCGACAGCGTGAAGGACCTCGACGACGACGCCCGCAAGGCCCGCCTGCTCGAGACCGGCTACGCCGTGCCCAACTGGCCGAAGCCGTACGGCCGGGCCGCCGGCGCCATCGAGCAGCTGGTGATCGAGGAGGAGTTCGGCACGGCCGGCATCAAGCGGCCGAACTACGGCATCACCGGCTGGAACATCCTCACCCTCATCCAGTACGCCGACGACGACCAGAAGGCCCGCTGGATCCGGCCTGCCCTGGCCCAGGAGGTCATCTGGTGCCAGCTCTTCAGCGAGCCCGACGCCGGGTCCGACGCCGCCGGCGTGAAGACGAAGGCGACGCGGGTCGAGGGTGGCTGGCTGGTCAACGGCCAGAAGGTCTGGACCAGCGGCGCCCACGTGGCCGGCATGGGCTTCGCCACCGTGCGCACCAACCCCGACGTGCCCAAGCACGAGGGCATCACGACGATGGTCATCGACATGCACGCCCCGGGCGTCGAGGTCCGGCCGCTCAAGATGACCACCGGCGGCTCGGAGTTCAACGAAGTGTTCTTCAACGACGTCCTCGTCCCCGACGACGACGTGGTCGGCCCCGTCGACGGCGGCTGGACCGTGGCCCGGGCCACCCTCGGCAACGAGAGCGTGAGCATCGGCGGCGGTGGCGGCGGCCTGTCGGTGCCCGGCACCGCCGTCCTCCCCGCCTTCGACGCCCACCCCGAGCGCCTGGCCGGTGGCGCCGCCCGCCTCGGCCGCTACATGGCCGAGCACCAGGCCATGGGCCTGCTCAACCTCCGCTCGGCCAACCGGGCCGTGGCCGGCGGCGAGCCCGGCCCCGAGGGCGCCATCACCAAGCTCGTGCTGTCCGAGCTGGGCCACGAGGTCGCCGCCATGTTCACCGAGCTCCACGGCCCCGACGCCGTCTTCATCGACGACACCACGCTGATCAGCTCGATGCTCGTGCTCATGCACCGCGGCATGTCGATCGCCGGCGGCACCTCGGAGATCAAGCGCAACCAGATCGGCGAGCGCATCCTCGGCCTCCCGAGGGACCCGCTGATCAAGTAGGTCAGGCGAAGATCGTGGCGGCGTCCAGCTCGAAGGTGGTGGGCACCGACACCTCGGCCCGGCCGTCGGCGTCGAGCACGGCGACCTCCACGTAGTCGCCGTCGGCCAGCTCGAGCACGGTGATGGTGCGGGCCACGAGGTCGACGAGCCAGTAGGCGGGGATGCCGGCCTCGGCGTACACGACCCGCTTCTCCGTCCGGTCGAGCAGCGACGTCGACGGCGATGCGACCTCGACCACGAGCGCCGGCGTCCCCATGACCGCCTGCCCGACGAGGAGCGACCGGTCGACGACCTGCACGTCCGGCCGCTTCACGGTGTCGTCGCGGATGCGCAGCTCCGCCTCGACGAGGATCGCCTGGCCGGCCTCGCGGTGGTCGTCGAGGAGACGACCGATCCGGAACGCCAGGTCCTGGTGTCGAAGGTTCGCTGCCGGGGTCACGATGAGCACCCCGTTGCTGAGCTCGTAGAAGCGCCCGTCATCCGGCATGCCCTCGAGGTCGCGGTACGTGAGGGGCGCGGTGCTGGTGCCGATGGCGGCCTGCTCGATGGCCATGCGGACCATGCTACGGGCGGGGTGCGACAGCGTCAGCGGGCGAACATCTCCGGGCCGGGTGTCGATCCGGTCGGACGCGTTCGTGGACGTGGTGCGGGGCGCAGCGGGCGCCGCCGCACCGAAGGAGGCTGTGACCATGCCCCAGTACCTGCTGTCCGTCTGGTTCGACGAGCCCTACGACGACGACCTCGACCTCTCCGCACCCGAGACACAGCGCCAGATGGCGCAGACGGGCGAGCTCATCACTGAGATGGAGCGGGCCGGGGCCTGGGTGTTCCACGCCGGCCTGCGGTCACCGGCATCGGCGACCGTGGTGCACGCCGTGCGGGGCGACGTCTCGATGACCGACGGGCCCTACGCCGAGACCAAGGAGCAGATGGCCGGCTTCTGGATCATCGAGGCCGCCGACCTCGACGCCGCCCTCGACTGGGCGGCCAAGGCCTCGACCGCGTGCGGGCAGCCGATCGAGGTCCGACCCATGCACGCCTGACCAACGGCGTCAGTGGGCGCGCAGCCGGCCGTCGTGCAGCTCGAGCACCCGGTCGGCGGCCCCGATCGCCACCTCGTCGTGGGTGGCCAGCAGGCACGCGGTGCCGTCGTCGGCCCGCTCCCGCACCAGCGCCATCATGGCCTCGGCCCACGCCCGGTTCTGGTGCGACACCGGCTCGTCGGCCACCAGGAGCGTCGGCCGCACGACGACGGCCCGGGCCAGCGCGGTGCGCTGCTGCTCGCCGAGCGACGTCTCGCTCGGGTAGCGGCCGGCCAGGTGGGCGAGGCCGAGCCGCTCGAGCAGGGGACGAACGTCCTCGTCGGCCCGGTCGAGCCGCAGCGGCATGGCGACGTTCTCGGCCACCGTCAGCTCGGGCAGCAGGCCGAGCGACTGGGGCAGCACGGCGAGCTCGCGCCAGCCGGTGCCGTGGACGTGCTCGACGGTGCCGGCATCGGGCCGGTCGAAGTCGGTGACGATCGTGAGCAGCGTCGTCTTGCCCGAGCCCGACCGGCCGAGCAGCACGACGATCTCGCCCTCGTGCACGTCGACGTCGACGCCGTCGAGGACCTTGCCGTCGAACGACTTGTCGACGCCGCGCACCTGGAGCACGGCGCTCACGGCTCGACCACCCGACCGTCGCGCAGGTGGACGGCGTGGTCGGCGGCATCGATGACCATCGGATCGTGCGAGCTGACGACGAGCGTCGTCCCCCGCTGGACCAGCCGGCGCATGGCCTCGACGAGCGCGGCACCGCTGGTCGAGTCGAGCTGGGCGGTGGGCTCGTCGGCCAGCAGCACCGTCGGCGGGCCGATGGCGCCGGCGGCGAAGGCGACGCGGTGCTGCTCGCCGCCCGACAGCTCGGCCGGGCTGGCCAGCATGCGGCCACCGAGGCCGACGGCGTCGAGCAGCGCCTCGGCCCCGGCGCCGTCGATCCCCCGGAGCCGGGCGGCGAGCTGCACCTGCTGGAGGGCGGTGAGGTGCTCGACGAGGTTGTCGGCCGGGCTCTGGAGGACGAAGCCGATGCGCCGCCGGCGGAGGCGCCGGAGCTGGCCGGTGCGCAGGCCCCGCAGCTCGGTGCCGTCGACGACCACCGAGCCGGTGCCGTGGTGGAGACCGGCGAGCACCCGCAGCAGCGTCGACTTCCCCGACCCCGACGGCCCGGCCACCACCGACAGGCGACCGGCGGCGAAGTCGGCGTCGACGTCGACCAGCGCCGGCACGGCCCCGTAGGTGGCGCCGACGCCCCGGCAGCGGACGACGGGCTCAGGCGCCGGCACGGAGCACCTCCACCGGGTCGTCGGCCTCGGCCCGGTGCTGGGCGAGGACGGCGGCGAGCGCCACGACCACCAGCGCGCCGATCGCCGACGCCAGCACGGCCGGGACCGAGACCCGCAGCAGCGGCTCGGGGGCGAAGGCGGGCACCGGGTCCATGCGGCCGTGGGCCAGGCCGGCGGCGGCGAGGGCGGCGGCGACCCCGATCCAGCACCCGACGAGCACGCTGGCCACCAGCTCGACGAGCAGGGCCCACCGGTGCTGGCCGGCCCGCAGCCCCATGCGGCGCAGGAAGGCGTGGCCGAGCACACGCTCCCGGCGGCGGGCGTCGAGGTGGACGACGACCCCGCCGATGGCGAGCAGGCCGGCGGCGACGCCGAGCGAGCGCATGAAGCCGAATGTCCACGAGACGGTGACGAACGACGAGCCGTCGACGACGTCGGTGACCTGGCGGGTCTCCTCCACCGGGATGCCGGCGCGGTAGAGCACGTCGAGCGCCTGGTCGTGGTCGCCGGCGATCCACGCCTCGGCCTCCCCGCCCACCACCTGGCGACCGGCCAGCGCCGAGGTGGCGATGTAGACGGTCGGCCGGGACCCCCGCATGCCGGGGAAGGCCTGCACGTGGGCGACGTTCTCCACCCGCAGGTCGACCCCAGCCCCCTGGCCGACGCTCAGGGCGGTCGGGCCGTCGGTGTCGATGCCGACCATCACGGCGGGCACGACGCCAGAGCTGGTCGGCCGCAGGCGATCGAGCAGGTGGCCGAGCGACTGGTCGGCCAACGTGTCATCCCAGAACGCGGCGTGCTCGAACGTGGCCAGGTCGATGGCCAGCACGGCGACCGACTCGTTCCCGAGCCGGGCGTCCCGGTAGACGTCGACCACCGTGGCCCGGCCGTCGAGCGCCGCCGGGAGCACCGTGCCGTCGGGGAGGTCGACCTCGACGTCGCTGCCCACGAACGTGCGGGCCTTGGCGTCGAGCGTGGCGTGGAGCGAGCCGCCCATGGTGGTGGCGTAGACGAGGACGCCGGCGGCGAGGGCCGTGGCGGCGAGCAGGCCGAGGCTGGCCGCCCGGGCCCGGGCCACCCGGCGCACGGCGAGGAACAGCGGCATGGGCCACCGCCGGCTCATGGCGCGCAGCGGACGGAGGCCGAGACCGAGCAGCCGGGCGACCACGGCCACGACGGCGAGGAGGAACAGCACCGGGAACAGCAGGCCGACGAGGTCGACCGTGCTCACCGCCGCGCCCTGGCCCACCGGCACGCCCCACTCCCCCAGGCGGCGGTACGACACGACGGTGGCGGCAACGAGTCCCAGCTCCCACGGCACCAGGCCGAGGCGGAGCCGGCGGCCGC